>CACYQK010000087.1:0-7251 GCA_902776495.1 uncultured Ruminococcus sp.
GCCGTTCCCATAATAATACCCGTTCTCTCGGGTTCTATCTCAATGCCGCTTTGCTTTATAGCTTCCTCGGCGGCGATATATGCGTACTGCATAAAGGGGTCGGTTTTTCTGATTAGATCCTTCGCGAGGTAGTCCGAGGGGTTAAAATCCTTGATCTCGCCCGCGATCTGAACAGCAAGCTCGCTCGGGTCAAAGGTCTTGATGGTGTCGATACCCGACTCGCCCGCGGTGATATTTTTCCAATACTCGTCAACGCCGATACCAACGGGAGTAACAGCGCCCATTCCTGTAATAACGATTCTTTTCATAATGTTTACTCCTATAAAGTTTTAAATTGCTATTTACTTTTTGCATATAGTTATGCTATATTTAGATTATAACAAATTTTCCAAGATTTTCAATACAAAACATAATGCAAAAACTAACTTTATCACGCGCTTGATTTCACTTTCTGCATAATCGCTTTACTAAGCAAAAGTCTATGCGTGAATACTTGCTAAACACTGATATTCAGGAGGTCGTTTTATGGATTTCAATCAGCTCAATTGTTTTATTTCGGTGGCGCAGACTCTCAATTTTTCCGAGGCGGCGCGCAGGAATTATGTCTCCCAGTCAACCGTCAGCCGCTATATCGGCGAGCTCGAAAAGGAGTTCGGAGTCCAGCTTTTTACGCGTTCTCACCGTGATGTCATTATCACTAACGAGGGCAAGCTGCTCCTCCCTTACGCGATTGACATCGTTAACACGCTCAGCAAGGCAAAGACCGTCATAAAACAGATGCGCGACGGCTCCACGGGCAAGCTGACCCTCGGCTGCGACATCACCTCGATGAGCTTTCCTTCAAAGTGCCTTGCGGATTTTTCGGCAAAATACCCGGGGATAGGGGTGGAGCTAAAGCCCCTTGACACCGCCGACAGAAGCCAGGCGATAACCGGCGGAGAGTATGACTTTTGTTTTATGCCGCGCGATATGGTGCCCGAGAACTCGGGTATAGAAACGATCGTCACCCACACAGAGCCCCTCGTTTTTGTCTGCTCAAAAAAGGATTATAAAAGTAAAAAGTCAAAGCTCGGTTTTTCGGAGCTATCTGACACGCGCCTGCTTTTGCTGTCGGAATCATCCGCGCCTATACTGTTTATGGAGATAATGGATCTTCTCAGGACGTTTCACATCTCGCTCGATTCGCAGAGCTCGTTTGACGACCTCTCATCGCTTTATTTGGCGGTCTCGGCGGGAATGGGCGTCACTATCCTGCCAAAGTCGCTCGCCGGTTTCGCTTCGCCCGAACAGACCTTGTGCTGTCCGATAGAGGACGCCGACACGGGAGTGGCGTACGTTATGGCGTGGGCAAAGTCGATTTCAAATCCCGTAGCGGAGCATTTTATTGACACTGTCCGCAAATACGCCCAAGGCGATGATAACGTCTACGGCTTGTAGAGTTATGAGTTATTAGTTGCTGTCATTCTGAGTTTCGCCGCATAATCTTATACCGATTATGCATAAATATACTAATGAAATTTCCAAATTCGGTTGAATTTGAGCAATTTATATGTTATAATCTTCTTAATTCATTATTACTATAATGGGTAATAAATTATTGGAGGAATAGTAATGAGCAAAAAGATCATTTCCGTAATTCTTGTTTTGTTAATGCTCGTGTCGATCACGATATCGGCAGCATCCGCTCTTTCTATCGAAGTCGGCGTTGACTTTGAGTGGCAGTGCGGCGAAGATAAGGATTACACTGTTACAAAAATCTCTAATCCCGACAGGGGAGAGAGAGAGGTCGACGGCCTGATCGCAGGCGGAGACCGCGAGAACAGCTATACTTGGAGACTCGCTATGCGCGGCGACGAGATCTATGTTGCCACGACCCGCAATATCGCGAGCGCGCTCGTAAATATGTACGGCAGTGCGTTTTCTCAAGCAGGTATTTCTCTTGATACCTTCTGGGCAATGATCAACGCGGTAACAAACGGCGATATCCCCCGCAACGACGCCAACGAAGGCGCTAACATCATCAGCTACAACCGTAAGACAGGAGAGTTCAAGGTCATCTACACAGCCGGTAAGGGCGATTATTTCCGTATGGCTGTGACCTTCGGCGACGATGTTTACTTTGGCTCTTATTCTGCTGTCCCCACAAATCCGCAGTATATTCTGAAGCTTGACAGCGAGGGTAACTTTACAAAGGTTTTCCAGACAATGAATTCGGTTTCTCTCAGAGCAAACTGCGAGTATGACGGTCACCTGTTCTTCGCGGGCGCGGACGACAGAGAGCTGACTGTTGAAGCGGAAGAGGCTCCGATCGCAAGAATGGCAGTGCTCCGCAAGAGCAACGAGGACGACACCGTATGGGAGAGAGTTGCCGATTACAAGGACTTCGGCGTGATCCCTTACGATTCAATTATGACAAGCTGGGCAGGCGCTCCTATCTGGGAGCTTGCAAACCATAACGGATACATTTACGCCACAGCTCCCTCGACCAACGGTTTTGTAATGTATAAAGGACATCCTGCTGCCGACGGCGAAGAAGCCAATGAGTACGGATGGCACTGGGAAGAGGTCGTAGGACTCAACAACGGCATCAACAACCCCGGTATCTCTGAAAAAGAGGGCGGCGAGCCCGGCACGATGCGTTCACTTATCGGTTCGGTTTATGAGTTCAACGGCGAGCTTTACGCATACAACTTTGACCACAGCTTCGGCGGCGAGGCTTCTGCATTCGCAGGTATGCTTCAGCAGGTTGCCGGCAAGGATGTAAAGGCGAGCGAGTACCTTTTCTATATGTACGATTCACTTCATAACCCCCAGAAGATCTGGAAGCTCAACGATGAAACAGGCAAGTTTGAGGAGTGCAAGGAGTTTACAAAGCTCGTAGACGGCACAACAAATGAGTATGTATGGAGACTCGGCGAGTACGACGGCGACCTCTACATCGCAACGATGGACGCCGGTATCTTCTATAACTATATGACTCAGCTGACAAACGGCAGCTTCCTTACAATGACCAAGGAAGAAAAGATTCAGAAGATCGGATATATCAACGAACTTCTTAAAATCATCGGTCAGAGCAAGGGTAAAGAAAAGCTCGCTCAGCTCACTGCTAAACTTGAGCAGATCAAGCAGTTCCTTGAAAACTACGATCCCTCGGCTATGATCGATGCCGAAATGGCTGTTGAGCTTCAAAACTTCGGCGAGCTAATTATGCAGTTCAAGGCGGCTTACGGCGATATCAAGGATATTCTTGACCAAAACGCCGAGGATATCGCGGCATTCTTTACTTACGACTACAAGGATGATGAGCCTGTAGGCGCAATTGATGATTCCACAGAGCTCGGTTTGAGCCTTATTCCTCAAAAATATCAGGATATGTTTAAGGAGTCCGCTCAGCAGCTCAAGGAAACCCTCAGCCCTGAAAATGTCAAAGCTAAGATAGCAGAGGACATCAAAAAATTCTATCAGGACACCATCGGCAAATACGTTAACAAAGCTGTTGAGATATATAATAAAATAGATTTCAAGGGCATCGAGATGTATCTTTACATCAATAACGCGGTAATGAAAGACGACTGGGGCTTTGATATGTACCGCACCTCCGACGGAGAAACCTTTGAGACTATCTCTACAAACGGCTTTGGCGACAAGTACAACTACGGTTGTCCTTCGTTCCTCGCTACAGATGAGGGTCTGTACTTCGGAACCTGCAACCCGTTCTACGGCGGTCAGCTCTGGCTTTTGACAAATAATAAGGAAGAGCCCGCTACCGAACAGCCCACAGAGGAGCCCGCTCCCACTATTGAGCCCACCACCGAGCCCGGCGGCGAGATCGTTTACGGCGATGTAAACGGCGACGGTGTAGTTGACATTATGGATGCTATTATGATCCAGAAATACACCTCGGGCAAGCTGGAGCTCACTCCCGAGCAGGTCGCGGCAGCGGATTATAACGGTGACGGAGACGTTGACGTCCTCGATGCGGCAGCTATCCAGAGGGATTCCGCAGAAAGTTAAGTATAAAAAAACCATATAACATAAAATCAATGAAATCCTCCCCAAGCGCTTTGGCGTTAGGGGAGGATTTTTTGTGGTTGTTCTTTTACATCTAAAGCGCATTTTTTCGCTGTCATCCTGAGGTTGCATCGGCGGCGCAGATCAAAGGATCGCATACCGTTAACGCAAACCTTTCCATATCATTGTAGGGGTCGGTCTTGACCAACCCGCAGATTGAGCACGAAACGTTTATATCATCGTTCCGGTTCGGTCAAGACCGAATCCTACGAGGGAGAAGCTTTTGGTGCGTTATATTTAATATAAGCGATTAATTTTCCTGATTCCCTCACTTTTTCTCTTGCAAATATCGAACATATGTGCTATAATACTTATATCACATAAAAAGGCGGTGATCAAGTGGAAAAGCAGTACGCGGCAATAGATTTAAAATCCTTTTATGCCTCGGTCGAGTGCGTTGACCGAGGGCTCGATCCGCTTGACGCCTTTCTTGTCGTGGCGGATAAAAGCCGAACCGAAAAAACTATCTGTCTCGCGGTATCTCCGCCGCTGAAGGCATACGGAATATCCGGCAGGGCGCGGTTGTTCGAGGTGGTGGAGGGCGTCAAAAAGGTGAACGCCATGCGCAAAAATAAGCTCAAAAACCGCCGTTTCAGCGGCGCGAGCAGCTTTGCAAGCCAAGTTGACCGCGACCCCGCGCTTAAAGTCGACTACATCACAGCGCCGCCGCGGATGGCTCGCTATATTCAGGTGAGCACCGAGATATATAAGATATACCTTGAATTTGTAGCGCCCGAGGATATCCACGTCTATTCGGTGGACGAGGTTTTTATCGACCTCACTAACTACCTGCGTGCGAACAGAATGACCGCCGCTCAGCTCTGCGAGAAGATGGTCAGGACGGTCTTTGAGCGCACGGGGATCACTGCCACCGCGGGTATCGGCACGAATATGTACCTCGCCAAAATCGCGATGGATATAGTGGCAAAGCACATCAAGGCGGACTCAAACGGCGTGCGTATTGCTCAGCTTGACGAGCGCGGCTACCGCCTCAGCCTTTGGGATCACCGCCCGATTACGGATTTTTGGCGGATCGGCAGGGGTATCTCAAAACGCCTTGCGCAAAACGGTATGTTCACTATGGGCGACATCGCCCGCTGCTCGGTCTATAATGAGGAGCTGCTGTACAAGCTGTTCGGCAAAAATGCCGAGCTTTTGATCGACCACGCGTGGGGAGTAGAGCCGTGCACGATCGCCGAGGTCAAAAATTACCGCCCCGAAAACACCTCATTAAGCCGCGGACAGGTGCTCTCGACCCCGTATGTTTACGACAAGGCGCTGCTTATAGTCCGCGAGATGTCCGAGCTTTTGGCTCTCGATTTGGTAAAAAAGGGGCTTTGCTGCGACCAGCTCGTGCTTACCGTCGGCTACGATATAGCGAATATTTCTAATAAAGAAAAATACAGAGGCGAGATCGAGATAGATCACTACGGAAGATTAGCCCCAAAGCGCGCTCACGGCTCAATAAACCTCGGCGGCTTCACCTCGTCCTCAAATCTCGTTGTAAAAGCCGCAACAGAGCTTTTTGAGCGCATCGTCAATAAAAAGCTCCTCGTGCGCAGGATGTATGTAGTGGCAAACCACACGCGAGAGGAGAGCGAGTATAAAGCTCAGCCAAAGCAGCTAAGCCTGTTTTCGGGCGAAGAAAGCTCCGATGACAGAGAAGAAAAAGCGATCCAGACCACGGTGCTCAAGCTGCAGCGGCGATTCGGCAAAAACGCGGTGATAAAGGGGATGAACCTCCGCGAGGGAGGAACGACAATAGAGCGCAACCGCACGATAGGAGGCCACAGGGCGTGAATAACGGATACAACGACATTATTGATATGAACAGACCGCTGTCATATAAGCGCGCCAGAATGCCTATGCACGACCGCGCCGCGCAGTTTGCACCGTTCGCGGCGCTTACGGGCTTTGATTCCCAAATCAATGATGCGTCAAAGCTTGCCGATGAAGAGCCCGAAACCGTTGAATTTGATATTGAATGTTAAAAAAATGAGAGCTGACAGTATGGTCGGCTCTTTTGTATTTCACTATTCCGCTTTTTTTTCATATTATGTAGCGAGCAAGGCTCATATAAACGAAAGGAGAATAGGATTGAAAAAGTTATCGGAAATGATCGAAGAAACCTACGGGCTTTCAATGCTGCCTAAGGATACGTCATACACAATGGCGTATGTTCCTTTTCAGCAGGAAAACAGCGAGGTTTATTCGGCTGATCAGGGGTTTTCTCAGGGCACGATGTTCCCGGAACTGAACAAGCCGTTTTATATCGGAATGTGCGGTGATATGAATGACTGACAGAGAAATGCTGCTCAAAAAAATCGCGGGAGCGATCAAAAAGATGAATATGTTCAAGGAAAAGGCGGCTCCGCTTATTGAACAATACGAAAAGAAATACGGTCCGCTCAAAAAGAGCGCCACCGAAGCTAATAACTGGAGCTGGATAAAGGCTCCGTGGCCTTGGGAAAGCGAGGAGGACTGCTGATGTTTGTGTATGAAAAAAAGCTGCAATATCCCGTAAATATCAAGAATACAAACCCAAAGCTCGCAAAAATAATCATCACCCAGTACGGAGGTCCCGACGGCGAGCTCGGCGCGTCGCTCAGGTATCTTTCACAGAGATTCACTATGCCGCTGCCCGAGCTAAAGGGAACTTTGACCGATATAGGTACCGAGGAGCTGGGTCATCTTGAAATGATCGGTGCGATCGTCTATCAGCTCACGAAAAATCTGACCAAGGAGCAAATAAAGGAAGCGGGCTTTGAGGATTACTTTGTCGACCACACTACCGGTATTTATCCCCAGTCGGCGGCGGGCGTGCCGTTTACCGCGGCAGCTTTGCAGAGCAAGGGCGACCCGATCACCGACCTTCACGAAAACCTCGCCGCCGAGCAAAAAGCGCGCACGACCTACGACAACATCCTGCGCTTCTGCGATGACTACGATGTTAAGGACGCGATAAGATTCCTGCGCGAACGCGAGGTCGTGCACTACCAGCGCTTCGGCGAGAATTTAAGACTGTTGACTGACAAGTTAGACAGCAAAAACTACTACGCATTCAACCCGAGCTTTGACAAAAAATGCTTTAAGAAAAAGTGATAATATTCGGGTATACAAAAACAGCAACCGTTACCTTTATGGCAGCGGTTGCTTTTATTCTAAATTAGAAATATAATT
>CACYQK010000088.1:0-8057 GCA_902776495.1 uncultured Ruminococcus sp.
CTCTATTGAAGAAAAGCCCGAGCATCCCAAGTCAAACTACGCGGTACCGGGAATTTACTTCTACGACAACAAGGTAGTCAAGTACGCCAAGGAGATCGAACCCTCAGACAGAGGCGAGTATGAGATCAGCTCGATCAACAGCCTTTACCTCGAGGACGGCGAGCTCGACGTTGTTCTGCTCGGCAGAGGAATGGCTTGGCTCGACACCGGCACACCCGACGGCCTGCTCAAGGCGGCGGAGTTTGTTCAGACTATCCAGTCGATGCAGGGACTATATATCAGCTGTATCGAAGAGATCGCGTGGCGCAAGGGCTACATCAATTCCGAACAGCTTGAGGCGCTCGGCCACGAGCTTGAAAAAACCGATTACGGTCAGTATCTTTTGAATCTGGCAAAAAACAATAAAAAATAAGGGAGATCAATACTATGAAAAACATTCTCGTTACAGGCGGAGCGGGCTTTATCGGCTCTAACTTCGTACATCATATGCTCAAGAATCACGACTACAACATCATCAATATCGACTCGCTCACATACGCAGGCAACCTCGATAACCTCACGGACGTTGAGAACGACAGCAGATATACCTTCTTAAAGACAGATATCCGCGACCGCGACGCGATCACTGAGATTTTTGAGAAATACGACATCGACACTGTTGTCAACTTTGCGGCTGAATCGCACGTTGACCGTTCTATCACAGACCCCGAGATCTTCCTTACAACAAATGTTATCGGCACACAGACTTTGCTTGACGTTGCCAAGAAGTTCTGGAAGGTCGATCCCGACGACAAGTATTCGACCGAGTACAAGGACGGCGTTAAGTATCTTCAGGTTTCTACCGACGAGGTTTACGGCGCGCTCGGCAAGACCGGTATGTTTGAAGAGACTACTCCCCTATCGCCCAACAGCCCCTACTCGGCTTCAAAGGCGAGCGCGGATATGGTTGTAAGAGCGTATCACGAGACCTTCGGTATGCCCGTCAACATCACACGCTGCTCCAACAACTACGGCCCCTACCAGTTCCCCGAGAAGCTCATCCCGCTTATGATAAACAACTGCAAGAGCGGCAAGCAGCTCCCCGTATACGGCGACGGTATGCAGATCCGCGACTGGCTGCACGTATCAGACCACTGCAACGCGATCGACACCGTGCTTCATAAGGGCGTTATCGGCGAGATCTATAACATCGGCGGCAACAACGAGAAGGCGAACATTGAGATCGTCAAGCTGATCATCAAAACGCTCGGCAAGGACGAGAGCCTTATCAAGTACGTAAAGGACCGCCCGGGTCACGACAGACGTTACGCGATCGACAACACAAAGATCACAACACAGCTCGGCTGGGCGCCCAAATACACCTTTGAGCAGGGCATCGCCGAGACGATCGACTGGTACCTCAATAACGAGGAGTGGATGAACAAGATCACCTCCGGCGATTATATGAATTACTACGATAAGATGTATAAAAAAGCGTAAGTCGTGGCGACGACACCGCAAAACGGGACGGATAAGTCGGCAAAACCGGCAAACACGGATTCCCGAAGATAAACATCATATAACACTAAGAGTTGAGAGTTTTCTAATTCTCAACTCTTTTTTTAGTTTGTAACGCAGTATTTTCCCTATATATTTAAAGGCTCCCCGTCGCGGTGGCGACACCAGCAACGTGACGTTGCATCCAAAACGAGAAGATGGCTTTGTGTTATGTGAAAACTTTTATTCCCGACCGCAAACTTTTCCGTTTGTGTTATGTGAAAACTTTTATTCCCGACCGCAAACTTTTCCGTTAAATATTAAGGCTCCCCTGTCGCGGTGGCGACACCACAATTCGAGAAGATAGTTTTGCGTTATTTGAAAACTTTTATGCCCGACCGCAGACTTTTCCGTTACATTTAAAGGCTCCCCTGTCACTTGTTACGGGGGAGCTGGCGCGAAGCCTGAGAACTTAATATACGATATACGCTGAGTTTAAATAACAAATCTGTTTATATAAAAATTCTAACTTATGAGGCTTCGTGACTGAGGGGGCGGAGCTTATGTTTATACCACGTTATCCGTTACAGTGTCAAATTTTGCGCCTTCGTCGCCACGACCTTGCGCTAATTCACACGAAGCCCCCTCCGTCATTTTGCAAGCAAAATGCCACCTCCCCCGAAGTGCACGGCACATCGGGGGAGGCTTTAAATTATTCTCAATTCAAAAAAAGCCTGCTTCCAAGCAAATCGCTTGAAAACAGGCTACCTGTTAATTACACACCATTAATTGTTAATTCCTCTGCGCTCCGCAGCTTTCACAGAATTTTCCCGTGTTGGTTGCTCCGCAGCTCGGGCAAACCCAGCTTCCGCCCTGTTGGGGCTGCTGTGCATAGCCCTGCTGAGGCTGTTGCTGCTGATTAAAGTTCTGCTGACCGTACTGCTGCTGAGGTTGCTGATTAAAGTTCTGCTGACCGTACTGCTGCTGCGGCTGCTGATTGAAACCCTGCTGACCGTACTGCTGCTGAGGCTGCTGATTAAAGCCCTGCTGACCGTACTGCTGCTGCAGCTGCTGATTAAAATTCTGCTGTCCGTACTGAGGCTGCTGATTGAAGCCCTGCTGACCAAACGCCGCGCCGCCCATAGCCGCGCCCATATTGTTGCCCATATTGCCCATAGGAGCGTTGCCGTTGAGCGCTGATACGATCTCGTTCGCCTGCTGCTCGCAGCGCCTGAACTCCTCGTTGTAGCGGCTCTCGGGTCTTTCGTCCGTCAGCTCAAACTCGATCTCGTTAAAATACGGAGAATTTACGTTTATGTAAATCGTGATTTCATACTCGCAATCGTATCTGGGAGGATTATAGGACTGTCTGTGACCCTCTGAATCCTCGCGGAAGATCTCGCTCTTGTGCTCCTCTACCTCATAACGCGCGCTGCTGACCTGAGAGATGTCGATAATATCGGCGTTTTCTGTCCTGTAGTCGCTCTTTCTGCTTACAACGAACTTACCCTGAGCGTCGTCGATATAAACCTTTGTGTTGTTTCCGAGCACACGGGTAGCGTTAAAATAGTTGAGGTTCTGTCTGTTCTGCTCACGATAGGCGAGCTGAGCCTTTATGTCCTCAAGGGTGGATTTTTTGCGTCCCGTAAAAAAAGGAGACAGCTTGCCCGCACACTTGCTGCAAATATTTCCGTCCTCGAGTTTTCTGTTGCCTAAAAGTCCGATTTTTTCACCGCAGACGTCGCAGTATTTCTTTTCAAAAAGTCCCATAACTTATCTCCTTGTGTTTTATTTTTCAGGGGCTATCTCAATTCCGCTGATGATTTTCTGAACCTCGGGGTCGTTGATATCAACGCCCAGATAATTGATGACCATAGTGCCGTTCTTTGCCGTGCCGAAAAGCGAGTTTTGACCCTCGTTGGGATAAATAGCGAAGTACAGTTTATCGCCGATCGTTACCGAGTCGGTAGAATAGCCCATTCCCTTTGTGTCGTTAAGGTTTTGAGCGCTGTTGAAGAGATCCTCTGCCGAAATACTGTCGCAGCCGAACTGGATATAAGTTTTGTCCGCGTCCTTCTCGGTGCCCTTGATATAGGTGATGAACTCTCCGCTTTCGTCAGGCTTGACGATCCATCCGGTGGGAGCGGCGTCGCCCGAGAGCCTGCCGCGAACAACCGCCTTGACGGGCGTAACATCCGACTGATCGTTTTTATCATTTCCATCTACATGAGATATCTCTGTTTTTCCTTTGCCTTCGCTTTCGGAATTGCAGCCGCAAGCCGCCAGTGACAGTGCAAAGCAAGCGCAAAGTACGATCGCAAAAATTCTTTTAATCATTTTCCATTATCCTTCCTAAATAATTAATTTTTCAGTTGACTTTTAAATGTTCCGTAACAACCTAAACATAGATGACGATTACTGTCGGGCAAGCGAGCTTTCCTAAAATGCCGAGGTATCTTCTCGAATTGGATGCAACGTCACGTTGCCGAATTGGATGCAACGTCACGTTGCCGTCACGTTGCCCAAGGGTTACTGCTTTCCGGAGCACGAATACCTACGAGCAAAAACTGCTCCCAAAGGTACCACTTGCCGTCCTTGGCGAGCCTTAATAAAACCTCTCTGGGGTTATCTGCTCCGCCCGAGCGGATGAAAAGCTTGGCATAGCCTTGGTTTTGGTACGAATACGGGTTCTCGCTTACCGCGATGGTGTACGGCTGCGACGGCAAATAATCGTTTTGCGGAGTCGCACCGTTAAAATACGACCTCGGCACATAATCGTGATCCATAAAGCGATCCCTTATGAACTGCCGCTCATACGGGCTGAGAGTACCGGGTCCCTTTAGGAACTCGAGCATTTGATAACACAGCTCTTTGTCCTGAGGATAAAAGCAGAGCGCAAGCACGGTGAGCGCCGCCGTATCAAACGGATTTTGCAGCGCCGCCTGCGGCAGAGCTTTGAATTCTTCAAGTTTTTCGGGCAAACGCTCAAAGGTTACGCTGACGGTTTTGTTCTGCCCGCCGGCGCTTTGAACAGCGTTACCCGCCTTGTTTGTAAGATTATCAAAAAGCCCCATACCGTCACCCTCTTTGCATATATAATTATTATACGATAAAATCGGCAAAATTACAATACCATTTTGCAAGAATTATAAAAGAGTTAAGAGTTATTTAAAGCCTCCCCTGACACGCGAAGCGTTTTAGGGGATGTGGCGCGCCGCCCAAGCGGCGTGACGGAGGGGTTCTGCTTTCCGACATCGCAAGTTTTACCTACAATTATCAATTAAAAAAGCCGCCTCGCTCCAAAAGGAGCGAAGCGACCGTTCATTTGTAAATACTTGGTTTTAAGCTAACAGCAATTAAACTCTTAACTCTGATTTAGCCGAGCTCTGCGAAGTATTTGATTGTTCTAACCATCTGGCTGGTGTAGGAGTTCTCGTTGTCGTACCAAGAAACAACCTGAACCTCGTACAGATCGTCAGCAACCTGTGAAACCATTGTCTGAGTAGCGTCGAAGAGTGAACCGTATCTCATACCGATAACGTCTGAAGAAACGATGGGATCCTCGTTGTAGCCGAAGGACTCGGAAGCCGCAGCCTTCATAGCAGCGTTGATGCCCTCTACGGTTACGTCTGTGCCCTTAACAACAGCTGTAAGGATAGTTGTTGAACCTGTGGGAACGGGAACACGCTGAGCAGAACCGATGAGCTTGCCGTCGAGCTCGGGGATAACAAGGCCGATAGCCTTAGCAGCGCCTGTTGAGTTGGGAACGATGTTGGCAGCGCCTGCTCTTGCTCTTCTGAGGTCGCCCTTTCTGTGAGGACCGTCAAGGATCATCTGGTCGCCTGTGTAAGCGTGAATAGTGCTCATGATACCGCTCTGGATGGGAGCGTACTTGTTAAGAGTATCAGCCATGGGAGCGAGGCAGTTTGTTGTGCAGGAAGCAGCGGAAATGATCTTGTCATCAGCTGTGAGGACATCCTCGTTAACGCTGAATACAACTGTGGGAAGGTCCTTGCCTGCGGGAGCAGAGATAACAACCTTCTTAGCGCCTGCGTCGATGTGAGCCTGGCTCTTAGCCTTTGAGCAATAGAAACCTGTGCACTCTAATACTACGTCTACGCCGATCTCGCCCCAGGGGAGCTCTGCAGCGTTGGGCTTAGCATAAATGGTGATCTCTTTGCCGTCTACGATGATAGAATTCTCGCCTGCCTCAACAGTGTGGAGATCCTCACCGATAGTACCGCAATAGCCCTTCTGAGCTGTGTCGTACTTGAGAAGGTTAGCGAGCATTTTGGGATCTGTAAGATCGTTGATAGCTACTACTTCGTAACCCTCTGCGCCGAACATCTGTCTGAAAGCAAGACGTCCGATACGGCCGAAGCCGTTGATTGCAACTTTTACTGACATAATAAATTCCTCCTAAAAATTAAGATATATATATTATATTACATTTTTTTTATTTCTTCAATAGTTTATCGGCAATTTAAGCCCGATTTTTTGAAAATTTTTCTAAATTTGCTTTACAATTCTGCAAATTTGTGATTTTGTTTCTGTCAATAACGCTATATTGCCGTCTGTCATCGGCGTCGAAAAGACATATTTCGATATTGTAATTATTTTTCGGCAAATCGCTTTGTTTCCGACTTGACATATCCTTGATTTTATTATAGAATTATTCTATGATCCATTATTATGGAGTAATGGGTCCGCAGAGGATAAAATGGAGATATCCTTTGTTATTCTTTTTATCAGACTCTTTAACAGAGCCGTTATATATAGATATTTTTTATTTAGTTTAATAACTTAACAGTTGTTTTTAAAAAATATTTAAAATCTAAAATTGAATATCTAATTAACGGCACCTTAAAGTTTTTGTGTTAGGAATCAACTACGAATGAAAAACTAAACTAAGGAGGTGTCAGCAAGCATGGATTTATCCATTGCGATAATCTGTATTGTTGCTGCGTGTTTGGTCGGCGGCGCAATCGGTGTTTTCTTTGGTATTCAGATCCGCAAAAGCACTGCCGAAAAAGAAATAGGCAGCGCCGAGGAAGAAGCCAAGAAAATCGTATCGGACGCTATCAAAACTGCCGAAGCCAAGAAGAAAGAGGTTATTCTTGAGGGCAAGGATGAAGTCCACCGATTCAGAACCGAGAGCGAAAAAGAAATTTCCGACCGACGCAAAGAGGTTCAGCGCCAGGAGCGCAGGATCCAGCAAAAGGAAGAAACCCTTGACCGCAAGCTTGATAACGTCGAGAAAAAGGACGAAAAGGTCAACAAAAAGCTCAAAGAAGCTGACCAGAAGCTCGCTGAGGTAGAGACTCTTAAAAAGAGCCAGTTTGAGATGCTCGAGAAGATCTCGGGCTACACCGCAGAACAGGCAAAGAGCTACTTGCTCTCGCAGCTTGAGGACGAGCTCGCTCACGAAAAATCCGTCAAGATAATGGAGTATCAGGAGCAGCTCAAGGAAGAAGCCGATGACAAGGCTCGAAACATTATTTCACTGTCTATCCAGAGACTTGCCGCCGAGCAGGTCGCCGAGGCTACTATCTCGGTTGTACCCCTGCCCAATGACGAGATGAAGGGCAGGATCATAGGACGTGAGGGTAGAAACATCAGGGCTATAGAGACGCTTACGGGCGTAGACCTGATTATTGACGACACACCGGAAGCGATCACACTGTCGTGCTTTGAACCGGTAAGACGCGAGGTTGCGCGCATAGCGCTCGAAAGACTAGTTTCGGACGGACGTATCCACCCCGCAAGAATTGAAGAAACAGTCGAAAAAGCTAAACGCGAGGTCGACGCGACTATCAAGAAGGAAGGCGAACGCGCCGTTCTTGAGGTCGGTATCCACAATGTTCACCCCGAGCTTGTTAAGATGCTCGGAAGACTGCGTTACCGTACCAGCTACGGTCAGAACGTACTTAACCACTCTATCGAGGTCGCTTACCTTGCAGGCTTAATGGCAAGCGAGCTCGGGATCGACCCGACACTCGCAAAACGCGCGGGTCTTTTGCACGATATCGGTAAGGCTATCGACCACGAGGTCGAGGGCACACATATCCAGATCGGCGTAGACCTTGCCAGAAAATATAAAGAGAGCGACGCCGTTATCCACGCTATCCACGCGCACCACGGCGACGTTGAGGCAAAGACCATAGTCGCCTGTCTTGTTCAGGCTGCCGACGCATTGTCAGCGGCACGTCCGGGCGCAAGACGCGAGAACGTAGAGAATTACATCAAGCGCTTGCAGAAGCTCGAGGAAGTCGCCTCATCATTCAACGGAGTTGACCGCTCGTTCGCTATCCAGGCGGGTAGAGAAGTAAGAGTTATGGTCAAGCCCGAGGTTGTAAATGATGAGAGAATGATCCCCCTCGCCAGAGAGATTTGTAAGAAGATTGAGGAGGACGTTGAGTATCCCGGCCAGATCAAGGTCAACATTATCCGCGAAAGCCGCGCCGCGGAATTCGCAAAATAAAAACGTAACGTTTTATCCAATTCGAGAAGAAAACTCGGCGTTTTCGGATAGCTCGGTTGCCCGACAATAAACTTCATCTTATATTTTAAGATGGCGTTTA
>CACYQK010000089.1:0-8398 GCA_902776495.1 uncultured Ruminococcus sp.
CGCGGCAGCCGCGCTAATAATAGTCAGCTTAACTTGTATCAGGAGGTAGCTTATGAAGGTAATACTTATCGAAAATCCGAAGTTTATATCGGCGATACTCAGGAAGGTTTACGGGATAAAGAAAGTTAAGTAAAACATTTTAAAGCCTCCCCTGACACGCGAAGCGTTTTAGGAAATTCCCCTGTCAGGGGAAATGGGCGAAGCCCAAAAGGCGATTCCCTTTTTAAGGGAAATGTCACGAAGTGACAAAAGGTTTGCCGACGTGCTAAGGTTGCCGTTTTCGCCAGAAAAAGGTGTCAGCTCTGCTGACGGAGGGGTCTGCGTTTCCAAAAGTGCGAGTTTTGGTGTTGTAACGGATAACGGGGCGTTAACGGCAGGGACGACCCCTCAGGCAGAGCGTCTAAAGCCGCTCTGCCAGCTCCCCTAAAGTGCTTACGCACGTCAGGGGAGCCTTTATATTTGCGCTTAGCTTTGGCAATTTCCACCAGATCCGCCGCCCCATAAATGTGAAAAGTGCCAAAAAGTAAATAGTGTCGTTTTTTAGGTTGAGTTTTCAAATAAAGCCAGATATAATAAGGTTGGAAATATGCGGATAACATCCGTCATAAGAATTAGGAGGACTGATTAACGATGAGAATGTCAAAAAAAATCACAAGTATTATTCTTGTTGCCGCACTGCTTGTTTCCTTGTTTTCGGTAACGGCTTTCGCTTCAACAGGAACACTCGCGCCTTCTTATTACGCGACCAACCCCAACAATAAGGCAGGCGTACAAAAGACTATCACGATCGACGGAAGCGCTGCCGATTGGGACGATAGTATGCTCATCGCTCAGGGAGCGGCATGGGACGTTGCCAACCAGTACAAGGGCGGACATGAAAACTGCGTGCTCGATACGTACGCTCTGTTTGCCGCGTGGGACAGCAATAACCTCTATGTAGCTTGGCAGATGGTAAACACCACCGATACTTGGGCTAACTCGGGCGACGGTCCTCTTTCGGACGGTGGACGAGTGCTCAACGTACCCCTTATCCTCGCGCTCAGCATCGACCCTAACAGCGTTTCAATGTCTAACAAAAACACAAACGGCGGCTCTATCTGGGGACAGAAGATGGGTATCCAGTTCGAGCAGCATGTCGACCGTCTGCTCTATATGAGCGGCGTACCCGGCAGCGGAGACCCGGCTATTTTCTCGGCTGTTGACGCTCAGGGCAACACCGACTACACCACAGGCTGCAAGCTATTCGCCTCGGCAGGCATCACCTACAAGATGGCTACGACCAACATCTGCAGCCACATCTACGGTCTCAACGGTTCTTCGAACACTTCGGACATCTATTCCGACAACTCTAACTGGGTTGACTACAAGACCTTTAGGGGCAGCAAGGGCACTCACAATACTACATACGACTCGTTCTATGAGATCAAGATCCCCCTCTCGGTGCTCGGTATCGACGCCAACTACATAAAGAATAACGGCATTGGCGCTATGCTCCTCGCGACCCGCGGCGAATCCGCGCTCGACTGCATCCCCTACGATGACACTATGCTCGACAACGTAAAGGGCTCGTATTCGGCCGACGCGAGTACCTCAAAGGAAAAAGAGGACGAGGATGTTATCACATCACCTCTCGCTCGCATTGGTAATACATCTGTTGTTGATCCTATCCCCGGCGACGATCCCACTCCCGTAGGCGATCCGCTCACGATCACAGCGAACTCAAACTACTTCCCGAGCAAGACCTTCACAAACTCTAACGGCGAGCAGTACATCACCGTTGATTACAAGCTCAAGTCTACCGCTCCTCTTATGAATTCTATGTGGGAGCTCAGCTACGACACCTCTAAGCTCAAATTTGTTTCGGCTTCAATGCCCAACGTTGACGGCTTTGCTTATGACGAGCCGTCAGCCGGTCTTGTAAAGGGCAACTTTACAACGCTCAACTTTGCGAATTTCTCGACCGAGAAGGATTTTGTAAAGGCTACCTTCAAGGTGCTCGGTTCGGGCACTGCCACGACTAACTTCGATGTCAAGGTGCTCGGCGTAAGGAGCAACGGAACCAATAAATATCCCGTTGACAACGGCACGGCACAGACCGTATCGGGCGTTACCGTTACAAGGAACACCGTGATCGCGGGCAATAACGTAATGCTCGGCGACGTTGACGGCAACGGCGTTATCACGGTCGCGGACGCTACTCTTGTTCAGAAGCACGCGGCAGAGATGATCGAACTCGAGGGCGACGCTCTCCTCGCTGCCGATACAAGCAAGGACGGTATCATCACAGTTGCAGACGCGACGCTTATCCAGAAGTTCGCGGCAGAAATGATCGATGAGTTCTGATTAAATTAAAAGTGAACAATTAAGAATTAACAGTAGTGGCAGTCCTCGCGGCTGCCGCTATTTTTTGTTCAAAGTTTTCCTTAACATTTAAAGCCTCCCCTGACGCGCGAAAGCGCTTTAGGGGAGGTGGCAGAGCGGCTTTAGTCGCTCTGACGGAGGGGTTGTCCTTGCCGTTCATACCCCGTTTTCCGTTACATTCGTAGGGGCGGACCAGTGTGTCCGCCCGCGGATAGGAAATGTATGTTTCCAAATTATAACTCGGTTTGATAGGAAAGGTCGCTTTGTCGGGCGGACATTTTAGTCCGCCCCTACAACTTTTAACTTTAAATTTTAAATTTTCAACTAAAAAAAGTATCCAAAACGCGTTTTCAAACGTGTTATTAGTGAGGGGTGATAAAATGTCGGAAAAATTGTTTGCGGGCTTAACGTATGAGCAGGCGATCCGCAAGTTTTCAAAAACCGTAACGGGCGTGTGTATAATGCGATTAAAGAATTATGCGGATGTTGAGGACTGCTTTCAAAATACGTTTGTAAAGCTCTACACAAGCTCAAAAATATTTGCCGATGAAGATCACCTCAAGGCGTGGCTGATCCGGATCGCGATAAACGAGTGCACCGACCTTTTGCGTAAAAGCAGATGGTTCGCGCCGTTCGAGGACGCGCGCAAAGCCAAAGCGGATTTCCCCGAGGACAGTATCGACATATCGTGGGCGCTTTTAAAAACCCCTCAAAAGTACCGCGATGTGCTTTATCTCTACTACTGCGAGCAGTACAAGGTATCTGAGATTGCCGAGATCCTCGGAATAAACGAAGCCGCTGTCAAGGGACGGTTAAGGCGCGGGCGTGAAAAGTTAAAGGATATTTACGGAGGTGATTGAGCGTGGATAAGTTTAATTTTGACAGCCTTAAAAACATCGAAGTCCCTGAAAGCTGGATAGAAAACGCACTTAATTCTCCAAAAGAAAAAAGAAAATACGTTATCCCAAAGCGGTTTTACTATTTTGCGGCAAGCGCGGCGGCGTGCGTTATCATAGGAGCGGCGGTGATTTTTTCGCTGATATTCGGGATAAACAAAAATGTTGATTTGACCGAACCAAGTCCCGGCTCCCCCTCAAAAGCGGATTTGATCGCTGAACAAACCGCCGTTACCGACAGCACCGCTCTGTTTACGTCACCGACCGTAAAACCGGGCGGAGAAGCCCGAATTTCAACGACCGCGGCAGAGCCGTCCGAAAACAGCGTTGAGCCAAAACAGAAAACCACCGATCCGAAAAACAAAAGCGATGATCCATCTGTTCCGAACAGCACAAAGCCTGAAAATAAAGCTATACAAAAGCCGTCCGAGCCCCCAAAAACCGAAGCGCGGACAGACGCTCCCGGGACTGAGGCGCAGGAAACTCAAAAACCCGCTCCTAAGCCGACATCTCAGCATCAGGGCGAGGCGAGCTTGAGCTTCTGTTTTATGGCGAATGTTGAGTCAGAGGCGGCTCAGGGCAGTGTTTATTGCAGGATCGAGGACGAAAACGGCACGGTCAGCAAGGGCAGAGCAATGAAGTACGAATACGAGGAAGAAGAGTATAACGAGACCCGCCTGACGTATATAAAGTATTTGAAGCTGACTGCCGGCAAGGCGTACACGGTAGTTTTTTATAATTCACAGGGCGCGGTCATCGCGCGGGGCACGGTTGTGATCGGCGATTCAAGCGATTATTGGATATGATTTTTTAAGGAGGCGAACAGTTATGAAAAGGCTAATTTGTATTTTGTTATCGGCATTTTTACTCATCGGCGCGGGAATATCCTCGGCGAACGCCGCCGTACCTGCGATACCGAGGATAGACACTTCTCTGTCGATCGATATGCCCGATTTTGACATCTATGAGGAAAACGGCGAGACCGTTTATGCGTTTAACGATACGAGCGGGATCAGGCGTACATTTTTCTATTTGTGCACGGCTCAAAACCCCGACGGAAGCGGGTTTACGCTCTTGTGTAGTTACCAAGGCGCGATGGGCGGCCCGGAGGTCGTTGAGTATTACTTTTTCGGGAAGTATGCGCTGTTTTGCCCCGAGGAATACACACCGGGTTACTATTTTATTCTTGCCGATGGTGAAATGACCGAGTTCCGCGAGGCTTATAAAAACGGTATGTTTGACAGCGAAGCGCTGTATCAAAACCTGAAAGACCGCGGGAACATTGACGGCTATTGGTATAAAAGCTATATTAAATATGTCGGCGACCTGAATAACGATCATACGGTCGACGTCATTGACGCGGGTATTATCCAAAAATATGCCGTAAATAAGCTGAAATTAACCCCGACGCAAAGAAAATTCGGCGACTATAATTCAGATAACAAGTGCGATATCCTCGATGCCGCCGCTATCCAAAAGGCGGCGGTTGATAATTAACGATTAACAGTAGCGGCAGTCATCACGGCTGCCGCTATCTTTTGTTCAAAGTTTAAAGCCTCCCCCGTCACTTGTTACGGGGGAGGTGCCGCCCTAAGGCGGCGGAGGGGGCTGCGTATGAATTAGCGCGAGGTATGATAATGTGATGGAAAACGTGGTGTAAACACCTGCTCCGCCCCCTCAGTCATTTTGCAAGCAAAATGCCAGCTCCCCCAAAACAAGTGTTGGGGGAGCCTTTAAATTCTCTATCAAACTATTCTATAAATTCAACTCTCAACTCTTAACACTAATATGTCATATTTTCTCTCCGTGCGCCGTATACTTATTACATAAACCGAAAAGGAGAGATAAATATGGAACTTAACTCGGATAGCCGATCCTTCCGTCTGCCTGTCACGGTGCTCGACACGGTCGCCGAACAGCTTGCCGACGCGGATATTACTCTGCCCGATTATTGTCCGGATATCGAAAAGATCTTAAAATGCTCGCTTGTGCCCAAAATACAGTCCAAATCCGTCTCGGGCGGCCAGCTCAGGGTCGACGGCTGCTGCCTGATCAACGTGCTCTATGTCGAGAGCGTCAACAAAACGATCCGCTGTTGCGAGCACAGCGTTGATTTTTCGCAGAGCTTTTCTGTCCGCGATATATCCGAAAACCACGCCGTACTCACAAAAACAAAACCCGAATACATAAACTGCCGCGCGCTCAGTCCGCGCAAGCTTGTGATCCACGGCGCTTTTTCGCTGTACGTCACGGTGATGGAGCCGCAAAAGACGACTCTGTTCACGCCCGCGGACGGCTCGCTTGAGCTGCTCACCGAGAACAAGAGCATCGCCGACCTCACGGCGTTTTGCCAGGAGCAGTTCAACGTCAGCGAGGAGATCTCAGTCTCCGATAAGCCGCGGATCGACTGCGTTTTGTATTCATCGGTAACGCCGTCCGTCACCGACATCAAGGCGGTCGCGGGCAAGCTGATGATAAGCGGCGAGCTTAATTTGAGGCTGTTTTATTTAACTGACGTTGAGAGCGGCGAGACCGCCAAGCTCGATTATATCCTGCCGTTCAGCCGCATCGTTGACTGCGAGGGGATAGACGAGAACACGCGCAACATCATCGACTGTTCCGTTTTGAGCTGCGATATCCGCCTCAAAAACGATATGCTGTCCGACAAGCCCGCTGTGGCGTTCGACTGCAAGCTATGCCTGACCGCCGAGGGTTATCAGATCGGCGATAAAGAGATAATCACGGACGCGTATTCGACCGAGTTCAACACCGTGCCGCAGTTTGAAAACTTAAAAAGCGTAGGCGAGATAAACGAGGTCTCCGAGAGTTATATAGAGAAGCTGACCGCCTCGCTCGACGACGGCAAGATCTCAAAAATACTCGACATCTATCCCGACAGCGTGACGCTCGACCTAAAGCCCGACGACAGCGGCGTGAACGTCAGCGGAAAGATAAATATCTGCGTTATCGCGCTTGACGGCGATAACTTCCCGATATTCATCGAGCGGTCATAAATCACGGGCGGAGCGGTCAAAAACGAAGTTACCAAGGCGGTGTCGGGGGTCGAAGTGCTCGAGGATAAGCCCATAGCCGGCGACAACTGCGCGCTGACTCTCTACTACGCTTCGCAAGGCGAGAACCTATGGGAGATCGCAAAGGCTCACAACACGGGGCTAAAGCCGCTCCTTGATGAAAATTCGCTGACAGACATAACGCTCGACAGCGCTCAAATGCTGCTGATACCAAAGGCTTAAGGAGGCGGTACAATGGAAGAAAGAAACGTTTATCAGGACATCTCCCGCCGCACCGACGGCGACGTGTACATCGGCGTTGTGGGCCCCGTCCGCACGGGAAAATCGACCTTTATAAAGCGGTTTATGGACTCGCTCGTGCTGCCGAATATCTCGGACGAGAGCGTTTACCGCCGCACCGTTGACGAGCTTCCGCAGTCCTCGGCGGGCAAGACGATAATGACGACCGAGCCCAAATTTATCCCCGAGGAATCGGTCGAGGTCGACTTGGGGAACAACACGAGCTTCAAGGTAAGAATGATCGACTGCGTGGGATACATCGTAGACAGCGCGCTCGGCCACAGCGAGGAGGACGCTCCGCGGATGGTCAAGACCCCGTGGTCGGACGATGAGCTGCCGTTTGAACAGGCGGCGGAGATCGGCACAAAAAAGGTCATCACCGACCATTCGTCCATCGGGCTCGTCATTACGACCGATGGCAGCTTCAGCGAGATACCGCGCGAGGATTACCTCGACAGCGAGCGCAGGGTAATAAATGAGCTGAAGGCTATAAACAAGCCGTTCATCGTGCTGCTCAACACCGTTGACCCAAGCGCGAACAGCGCTGTTGAGCTTGCGGAGAGTATGTCAGCCGAGTATCAGGTCCCCGTCCTGCCCGTGAGCTGTATGGAGCTCAGCGAAAACGAGATAAAACGGATACTCGCGCAGCTCCTGTTTGAGTTCCCGGTCAGGGAGATCAAGGTCGACATCCCGCGGTGGGTAGTTGCGCTCGACCCCGACCACCCGGTAAAATCCGCGATTTTTGACACGATAAAAACCTCGGCGCAGGGGATAGAGAAGATACGCTCCATAAACGACGCTATCGGTCAGCTCGGGCAAAACGAGTACATCACCGGCGCGAGCCTTGAATCGCTCGATTTGGGCTTCGGCAGCGCGAACGTGCGCGTAGGCATAGACCCCGGCTTGTTTTACAAGGTGCTCTCGGAGCAGACGGGGCTTGAGATAACCGACGAATGTGCCCTTATGAAAACCCTCGGCGAGCTCAGCGCGAAGCAGCAGGAGTTTGACAAGATAGCCAAGGCGTATGAGCAGGTTGAGGAGACGGGCTACGGCATCGTTATGCCCACAATAGACCAGCTCACGCTCGACCCGCCGCAGATCATCAAGCAGAGCGGCAAGTACGGTATCAAGCTAAAGGCGAGCGCGCCGTCTATCCATATGATGAAGATCGAGACCCAGACCGAGGTCACGCCGATAGTCGGCTCGGAGCAGCAGTCCGAGGAGCTTGTGTCGTATCTGCTCAAGGAGTTCGAGGAGGACCCCGAAAAGATCTGGGAGAGCAATATCTTCGGCAAGTCGGTGCACGAGCTCGTCAACGAGGGGCTGTGCAACAAGCTATACCGTATGCCCGATGACGCCAGAAGAAAAATAGGCGACACCATACGCAAGATAATCAACGACGGCTGTAACGGATTGATTTGTATAATAATATAGTTAAGAGTTATGAGTTAAGAGTTTAGAGTTATTTAAAGCCTCCCCCGTCACTTGTTACGGGGGAGGTGGCGCGCCGCCTAAGCGGCGTGACGGAGGGGGTTACGCTTCCGATAGTGCTTTGTTTTATAAAACGGGGCGTTAACGGAAATGACGCCCCCTCAGTCATTTTGCAGGCAAAATGACAGCTTTTTCTGGCGAAAACGGCAACCTTAGCACGTCGGCAATCCTTTTGTCACTTCGTGACATTTCCCTTAAAAAGGGAATCACCTTTTGTCGCTTCGCGACATTTCCCCCAACGGGCAATGTCGTCAACTTAAGAAAAATCACAACGGTCTTTGGTTTTGAGGGAACTTTTGGGATTTATGCTTAACAGCCCTTGTTTGAGATCTGTTGGGA
>CACYQK010000090.1:0-7747 GCA_902776495.1 uncultured Ruminococcus sp.
AGCTCGGTTACGTCAACGTTAGCGTCGAACTGCATGATAGCCTTTGCAAGCTCAGCGTCCTCATCATGAACGTGCTCGGGACGGATACCGAAGATAACTTCCTTGCCAACATAGGGATCAAGCTTGCCGCCTGCGCACTTGTCAGCGGGAACGGGAACCTCGTACTTATCGAAGTTGAGGGTATAGCCGTTGCCCTTCTTTGCGATAACAGCCTCGATGAAGTTCATCTGGGGAGATCCGATGAAGCCTGCTACGAAGATGTTGCAGGGCTTGTCATAGAGGTTCTGAGGAGTATCTACCTGCTGAACGACGCCGTCCTTCATGACAACGATTCTGGTACCGAGCGTCATAGCCTCGGTCTGGTCATGGGTTACGTAGATAAAGGTGGTTCCCAGGTTCTGATAGAGCTTGGAGATCTCGGTACGCATCTGACCGCGGAGCTTTGCGTCCAGGTTGGACAGCGGCTCGTCGAGAAGGAATACCTGAGGATTACGAACGATTGCACGGCCCATGGCAACACGCTGTCTCTGACCACCGGAGAGAGCCTTCGGCTTTCTCTCGAGGTACTGCTCGATGCCGAGGATACGGGCTGCTTCTTCTACTCTTCTCTTGATCTCCTCCTTGGGAGTCTTTCTGAGCTTAAGACCGAACGCCATGTTGTCGTAAACAGTCATATGAGGATAGAGCGCGTAGTTCTGGAAAACCATCGCAATATCTCTGTCCTTGGGAGCTACGTCGTTTGCGAGCATATCGCCGATGTAGAGCTCGCCCTGAGAGATATCCTCAAGACCCGCGATCATTCTCAGTGTGGTTGACTTACCGCAGCCGGAAGGACCTACAAAGATGATGAATTCCTTATCGGCAATCTCAAGGTTGAAGTCCTTTACAGCGGTAACGCCGCCGTCGTAAACTTTGTAAACGTTTCTCAGTGATACATTTGCCATAAAATAACCTCCGTTAGATAAAACTAAATTTACAATATATAATATACCACTTCGAGCAATTTTTTACTATACTGATTTTAACTAAATATTAGGCTCACTTTTTATGTAAAATAATTATGCTGTAAAAAACAACGCCCGATTTTAGTGTATTTTGCCATAAAAAATCGCGTCAATTTCTAATTTTGCCAATTTTTTGGCGCTTCCTATGGGCAATTTGCCATCAAGATACAAATTTCCGACTGATATTCGTTGAAGGTGCACAACTTTTAAGCCGCATACAGCGAACATCTTTTTGACCTGATGGTATTTTCCCTCGCAAATCGTGACGATTCCGGTCGAATTCCCGCTTTTTTCGTCGATTTCGAGCTTTGCGGGCATACAGCGCGTGCCGTCCGCAAAGACTATGCCCTCTTCAAAGCGTTTTATCGTATCTTCGGTTATATCTTTGTCAAGACGGGCTATGTATTTTTTCTCAACGTGCTTTTTGGGCGATAACATCCTGTGGGCAAAATCGCCGTCGTCGGTGATTATCAGCAGCCCCTCGGTGTCCTTGTCGAGCCTGCCCGCGGGAAAAAGCCCGTCGCGCCTGAGCTCCGGCGGCAGGATGTCTATCACGGTTTTGTCGATATTATCCCTTGTAGCCGAGACAACGTCCGCGGGCTTGTTGAGCATTATGTAGATGTGTTCGTCAGCGCAGACAGCCTGTCCGCAAAGCTCTACCGTGTCTGTTTCGGGGTTGAGCTTTCTGTCAACAGCCTTGCAGATCTCTCCGTTTAGCGTGACATCTCCGTTTTTTATGTGTTTTTGAGCCTCTTTGCGGCTGAGTGTGCCGCGGGAGGATAAGAATTTGTCAAGTCTTTCCATTTTTATTCCCCGTCAAAGGCATTACGCCCTCTCCGTAAACCCTGTTTGTCAGGTGACCGCCGATCAACCTGCCGTTATTTACGAGTAAAACGGCGTAGGACGCGTTTTCTCCGTTTACGGAATATGTAAGCCTCTGAGCCTTTTGTCCCTTGTACGGGCTTAAATCGAGCCCTATTTGCTTTTGCGTTTCGTTGTATTTTTCTGTTATAGAATTAAAATCCTCCGGTATCGTTATTTCATCGCTCTCTTCAAGCTCGGCGTTTTCTATTCCGAATGAATTCAGAATACCGAGCCGCTGTTCTTCGGTCTCAGCCTTCAGCGAGTACTCGCCCACTTCATCGCAGGTCGCGGTGTCGGCGTTTGAGCCGCTGTTTTTGATAACGGCAAAAATCACCAGCGCGATTATCAGAATAACGATCACCGTATAACGCAGCGCTTTGCCGCGGTTTTTTATCTTAAAATTCAGTACAAACATTTTTGCCTCCGTAACGCATATATATCATTATACGCACGGAGGCGAGAAAATTATGCCGTTTTATGATAACAAAAGATTTGACAGCTCTTTTGGTGAATCGGCGATCGCGTTCGCGCCTGACTTGAGCATTTCATCTACCAAGCCGTAGCCGTAGCTTACGCCGATAAAATCGACTCCGCAGAGCTTTGCGCCCGCCGCGTCAAAACGGCTGTCGCCTATCATCACGGTGTCTGCCCTGTCGCGCTCGATGTCGCCGCCGAGGTCGGTGAGCGCGTAAGGGATCAGATCCTTTTTGTCCTTGATCTTATTGTCGAGCGTTGAGCCTACGATATCGTCAAACCATTCTTCAATTCCGAGCAGCTTTGCAACGCCGTCGGCAACGGGCTTTTGCTTTGAGGTGCAGATCGCGGTTTTTACGCCGTTTGCGCGCAAATCAAAAACCAGCTCTTTGATACCGTCATAAACTGAGTTGTGGTACTTGCCCTCTTTATCGTAATATTCGCGGTAGAGCGCCGCTCCTTTTTCGGCGGTCTCATCGTCGAGTCCGCAGAGGTTTTTGAAGGTATCTATCAGCGGAGGCCCGATGTACAAAGTGTAGTCGTCGAGATCGGGCTTGGGCTCGCCCAGAGTATCGAGAGCGTGCTCGAGCGACATACGGATGCCCTCCGCGCTGGCGCTTACGGTGCCGTCGAGGTCGAATAAAACATATTTATACTTAATCAAACTTTGTGTCCGCCTTTTTCTGAAATTTATCCGCGTTGACGCTGACTCTTGTGTGAGTTCCGCGAGCGATCTCTCCCGAAGCATCACCGGCGGTCAGTTCAAAATAGAACAGCCTGCCCTCGGTCTTTGTCAAAACAGCAGTCGCCTCTACATCTGCGCCCAACGGAGTCGGGCTTGTGTGCTCGATGTTGATCGCGGTGCCGACGGTCGTGAACTCGTCGCTTTCGAGCTTGCTTTGGGCGAGCTCTGCCGCCGCGCCCTCCATAAGCGCCACGACCGCGGGAGTCGCGAGGACGTCAAGACTTCCGCTGCCGACGTATGAAGCGAGGTTTTCTTTTTTTACTGTCAGTTTTTTTGTCAGTTTATCTTCCATAAAATCACCTTATGCTAATTGCTGATCGCAGGTTATGAACTGTGGTCTGCGATCATTTGTTTAAGCTGATTGATTATGTCGTTCTCGGGAAAATTGATTTTCTTGCTCATATCCGCGATACTCATATTCCTGATCATCATTTTGCCGACAGGAGTTTTGATTATCTTGAACCTGCCGTCGAGCTTTTCGAGCTCATCGGGCAGCCACGGGTATTCTTTAAGAATGTCTGTAAGTTTTGTGTTGCTGTTAAATTCCATAGTATTACCTCCGTTTTATATTTCGGTTATCAATATTCCATCTTGCTTTAACACGCCGTTTTCGTAGCCGTTTTCAAAGAGCACCTTTCCATGCGCTTCGATTTTGCACGGTGTGTCTTCGGCGTTCAGAAAGATCTCCGCCTTGCCTGATTTTCTGTAGTTGATAAGGCGCGGATATTCCGTATGGCGTATGTATTCTATGTCGTTTGAGGTCAGCTCATCGTGCTCGTTTCTGAGGCGGATAAGCGACGTGACCTTTGACTTTATCTCATCATACTTGCCGCTTTCGATCTCATCCCACGGCATTGTCCTGCGGGTGAATGGTTCGCGGAGTCCCTTCATCGCGATCTCCGTTCCGTAATAGATACAGGCGCTTCCGGGCAGGGTCATAATTATCGCGATCTTTTGCAGGAACTCGTCCTCGTTTTTGCTGACCTCGGCAACGCGCGGGGTATCGTGATTATCGAGAAAGTTGAACAGCGCCAAGGTTACCTGCTCGGGATAAAGTGTGCGGCAGTAGTTAAGTGAATAAATAAAGTCGTCAAAGCTCAGCTTTGGGTTTTTGAAGAAGTCCTCGATACATCCAGGCAGAGGAAAATTCATAACCGAATCGTACTCGTTACCGCCGAGCCACGACAGCGAATCAGTCCATATCTCGCCGAGGAAATAAACGTCGGGATTTACCCTTTTGACTGCGTCGTTGAGCTTGCGGATAAAGGTGTGCGACACCTCATCACCCACGTCAAAGCGGATGCCGTCGATCCTCCAGTCCTTTGCCCAGTGGACGCAGAGATCGCTGAAATACTCCACGACCTCGGGGTTGTTGGTGTTGAGCTTCGGCATACCCGCCCAGAAGGAGAACGAGAAGAACCTTCCATCCTCGGTAGAAAAGCGCTTGTCCGCAAAGTTTTCGGAGTTGATAAAGAACCAGTCGTAATAGCGCGAGCCTCTTCCCTTTTCGCATACATCCTTCCACGCGAAGAATTCGTGTCCGCTGTGGTTGAACACAGCGTCGAGCATTACGCGGATACCCATTTCGTGTGCGGTATCGACCAGCTTTATCAAATCTTCCTCAGTGCCGAAGTCGGGATCGATCTGCCAATAATCAAAGGTATTGTATTTGTGGTTGGTGTTCGACTTAAAAATCGGCGTAAAGTAAAGCCCGCTGATTCCCAGATCCTTAAGATACGGTAGCCGTTCGGTTATTCCGCGGAGGTTTCCGCCGTAAACGTCATACCACTGCGGATTTGAAAAGTCGCCCCATTTTCTGAACTTTTTATCCTCGGGCGAATCCTTTGCGCGGCAAAAGCGGTCGGGCATTATCTGATACCATACGGTGTGCTTGACCCAGTTGGGCGGAGTTATGATGTCGGACTCGTTGATCCACGCGTACTTGAAGTACTTCATAGACATCTGCTCGTTTTCTTCGATCGGGCAGATCTTGTTTTCGCAGACGACAAATGTTTTTCCGTCGCTTTCGAGCTCAAAATAATACCTTAGCCTCTTGTACTTCGGCTTTATCCTGACCGTCCAGATTATGTGGTATTTAAGCTCGGCAAGCACTGACATCTCGGACTTAACTCCGAACCAACAGGGCTTGCGCCTTAGCTCGTGGATAAACGGATCCTCGCTGATGATAAACGCGTGCCGGACGTCCTTGCCGGTCTTGATATTGACAACAATCGTATCGCAGTCTAAGGCGTAGCAATATTCGGTTGTAGCGCGGTGAGAAACTGCTGCAATATTCATAACTGCTTCTCCTGTCTTAATTGTTTTTTTCATTGTATCATACGACGCAAAACACTTCAAGCGTTTATCATAATTTCATATTGAAATTGAGCTTTGCAAATGGTATAATTATATTGAAATAAAAATTTCTGTAAAAAAGGATGGGGAATTTATGGAATCTATGTATTTGTTTGTGATAATAATCGCGCTTGTATGCGGATTCGGTTTCTTTAACGAGAAAGTCACAAAACTCACCTACGAAATATCGCTTATGCTGTTTTCTATAGTGATCGGAATAGTGCTGGTGATCCTTGCAACGGTATTTGACGGCACGAGTGTTTCCGAAACGCTTGACACCTCGAACTTCATAAGCATAAAAGAATACCTTATGGAAGGTGTACTTTGCTTTATGCTGTTTGCCGGTTCCTGCCATATGAAGCTGAGCGATTTTAAGGAGATGGCTCGTCAAATCACAGTGCTGTCGTTTGTATGCACGCTGCTCGGCACCTGCTTCTACGGTTTCCTTTTTTACGGAGCGGGAATACTGTTAGGGATCAATCTGTCACTGCCTGTCTGCCTTATGTTCGGCAGTATCGTTGCTCCTACCGACCCGATCGCCGCGACAAGTATACTGAGCAAGTTCGGTCTGCCAAAGAAGATCTCGTTTTTGATCCAGGGCGAATCGCTCTTTAACGACGGCGTCGGTGTTGCGTTGTTTGTCTGCTTCTCCGGACTGGTAAAAGGCGGGAATTCCGATAACGTCGTCATGGATATTGTCACGGTTATGCTCAGAGAAGTCCTCGGAGCAGCGGTCGTCGGTATTGCGGTCACATTGTGCTGTGCTTTTTGATGTTCCGCTTTACCAAGAGCAAAACGCTCGGTATTTTTGCAAGCCTTCTTGCTGCGTCCGGTTCATACGCGCTGTGCGAGCTCTGGAATTTCTCGGGCGCGATCGCATGCGTTGTCTGCGGAATCGTTTTTTCAGCGCTCCGTTCAAAGTATTCACAGAATGACTCTCCCGAGAAAGCAGAGTTATTTGATTCATTCTGGGAAACGCTCGACGTACTGTTGAACTCCTTGCTCTACATAATGCTCGGACTTACATTTGTCCACGTTTTGCAGATGGAATACATAATCTTGCTGTCAGTCATCGCGATAGCCGCGAATCTCATCGCGAGAGTTGCAAGCCTTTCGCTGTCTTCGCTTATAATCGGCAAGATCCCCGACGGCTATAACAGACGGAGTTTTGTTGAGCTGTTTACCTGGGGAGGTCTTCGCGGAGGATTAAGCGTCGCGCTTGCGGTCAGCACAAAAGGAATGGTATCCGATGACATCTTTTTTATCATTCTCGGCGGTACATACGCGATCGTATTCTTTACCACGGTCATTCAGGGACTAACGATGAAGCCCGTCTATAACCGTATCAGCAGAAGGCTCGCTGCAAATCAATAACATAAAAGCGCTCAGGCGGACAGTTCAGGAGGCTGTCCGCCTTTTGTTTTGAAAAAACTTCTGAAAGCTTAAAATTTTTAAAGTTTTTTTAAGGTTTCTTTTTTATAGTGTTACCGTAAAGAATTCTATCGGGTTTGGAATAGCATTGATAGAATCGAAAAAATGAGAGGAGTTTTATTATGACTAAAAAAATCCTATCCGTAATACTGGCTTTGGCGCTGGTATTGACATTCACAGTTACCGCTTCGGCGGCAGCAGTTGACACTGATTCATCGGTCGGTGAAACTGTTGAGCAGAGCGCTGTGCTGACGTTCTCGAACAGCGCGATAACAGAAACCTCCGCCGGCAGCGGCTACACCATTGACGGCACAACGCTTACCATCACGACAGCAGGCACATACCGTATAAGCGGCAGCTGTTCCGAGGGAGCGATCGTTGTCAGCAAGGGGCTGAGCGACGTCACACTTATTCTTGATAATCTGACGCTTGCGTCTTCGCAAACTGCGCCGATCGTTGTCAAAAAATCGGCGACGGTAAATATCCACCTTGAAGGCACTTCCTCACTTACCGACAACGAGGATTCCGCAAACGAGACCTCTTCGGACGCGACCGTTTCGGAAGCCTTTGAGGGCGCGGCGATCAAGGTAAAAAGCGGCTCTGCCGTGACCTTCTGCGGCGATGGTGACCTGAATATCACCGCGAACGCCAAAAACGGCATAAAGGGCGGCTCGACCGCTTCATTGATCTTTAACCAAAGCGGTACGATCAATATCGGCGGAAACTCAAAATATTACGGAGCGACTACCTCCGGCGCGGCGGTCAACAACGGCATCGGCTGTGACGGAAGTATCGTGATAAATCAGGGAACCTTTGTTATCAAAGCCGCAAACGACGGCATAAAGAGCACTCCCGACGCGACAAACGAGACCGA
>CACYQK010000091.1:0-6526 GCA_902776495.1 uncultured Ruminococcus sp.
GGAGCTATGTGTTTTTTGACGTACGACTTCGGTTGTACGTCTTTTTTATTTTGCCGGTTGTTCGTATTTTAAAAATTTTTTTAAAAAATTTCAAAAAAATGCAACCAAAACGGTGCTTTAAAGCGTTTTATTAATAGAGGGGTATTTTATTATTGCCGACTCACGGCAACCAATGTGCAACTTGCTGAAAAGCAGAGGCAAAATTCTACACATTATCTAATGTACGTATAAATATCCGTATGATATAATTATAGGGAAGAAATAGAATTTGTGTATGATTCTATTAAAAATATATTCAAAAAAAGAAAGGATGAAAAATATGAAAAAAATCTTATCAGTCACACTCGCGCTGATCATGGTACTCAGTGTAATGGCTGCCGGCGTTCCGGCAATTACCGCGGGCGCTGCGGGCGGAGCGGCTTCGGTATCGCTTAAAAGCACAGCGTATAACTCTAACGCCACGGTAACGATTGGCTGGCAGAAAGGCTCCGGCGGAGCAACGGGATTTCAGATCGCCAAGATAAAGCTCGGCGACAAGAAATATTCTTACATCAATGTCGGAGGCGGCAACACAAAGTCTTATAACGACAAGAGCATTGTCAGCGGAACGATCTATTACTATCAGGTAAGGTCTGTTTACAAGAGCGGAAAAACTAAAACTTACGGCGCGTGGAGCAACACCAAGTCAATTACAACCTTATACAGACCAACTGTTACCGGTTTGACTTATTTCGATAATCAACCGCTGATTATCGATTGGAATAGAATCAAGGGCGTTTCGCACTACAAGCTCGCGTTTAAGCGTGCAACCGACAAAGCGTGGAATTTCCGCGATGTCAAGGGTACGTGTTACAACGTTCAAAATCCCACAAGAGGAGCGAGATATTATGTTCAGGTTTGCGCGATGAACGGAAAAATCGCAGGTCAATGGTCGGCTGTAAACAAAAAAATGATAGGATCAAATATATACAAGCCTACTATTACATCGGTTGATATAGCTGATAACGAAGATGATTGCATCCAAATAAATTGGACATTTCCTATCAAATGTGAAGGATGTGAAATATACGTTAAGAAGGCAACTGATGATGGTTGGAGTTCATCGAGACATTATCGTGATGGTTTTGGTTTTGATGGAGACGGTTCTGAAGAGCTTGATATGTATTTATGGGGAATAGAGCCGGGAAATACATATTATTTCCAAGTTCGCGCTATTATGGACGATTTTATAAATTTCGCATTTAGTAACTTCTCAAATGTTTACTCATTTTATGTTCCGGATGTACAAGCTTCTTAGGTGAACGACATCATAAAGTACAGGTGACTGACAGAGCCGTGAGGCTAAAAACAGTAAAACTATAAATCCAAATTTAATGGCTCCCCTGATGTGCGAAAGCACTTTAGGGGAGCTGTCATTTTGCTTGCAAAATGACTGAGGGGTCTTGCTATCTGTTTACGCTCCGTTTTCTACATCAAGCTTTGTGCTATCGGAAAGCAGAACCCCTCCGTCACGACGCTAAAGCGTCGCGCCACCTTTTTCTGGCGAAAACGGCAACCCTTTTGTCACTTCGTGACATTTCCCCTAACAGGGGAATTTCCTGTAACAAGTGATAGGGGAGGCTTTAAATTTTCTTTGCAGGGGTCGTTCAGTGACCGCCCCTGCTGTTTTTAAATCTTCTGCTTGATAAGCTTCGCGAGGTATTTTATAAAATTATCGCCCGCGATGCCGTTTTGGACGTAGCCGCCTTTTTTGAGCACCTGATTCACCGCGATCTTCGTGCCATCGCCGAATACACCGTTTTCGTCCATACCCTGCGTGGTGATCTTTAATTTGCGCGCGAGCAGGAGCATTTCTTTGAGCGCCAAAACTCCCGTGCCGCGGTCAAGCAGCTTGTAGCCCGATTCGTCAAGCACCTTGCCGCTCGGCTTTTTCCAGCCGTTGTAGCCGCCGTTTTTGATGATCGTCGGGTAGTCCTTGTAGCATTTGTCCTTGTCTATCGTGCCGACTCCCGGAATGCTGTTGCTCTCCAAGAAGTTGGTCTCGCCGCCGTACTGCCACAAGCCGTAGCTGCCGCGGTAGTCGCAACTCGAATTCCACTGCGCCACCCAAACGTCATAGGCGTTGAGCAGGCTCGGGTCGTTGAGCTGATTGTTCAGCCAGCTAAGCGACGCGTAAAGCATCGGGTAGTAGCCGACGCGCTTCATTTCAGCTAAAAACCGCTTGCAGATGTCTACGAGCATTTTGTTTGACGGCATACCGTTTTTGCGCTTGTAGCCGTCGGCGTCCTCCATATCAAAAGCGATCGGCATAGTCGGGCGCTTGCCCTTTAAGAGCCTGATAACGTGGCGCGCCTCGCTGACCGCGTCCTCGATATTCAGCGCGTAGGAGTACAGATAAGCTCCCCACGGCACACCTGCCGCCTCGCATTTTTTAACGTTGTTTTCAAATTGGCTGTCGTCCTGAACGCTCAGGTCGTCGCCATAGCCGCAGCGGATCATAACAAAGTCATAACCCGCGTTTTTGATTTTTTGAATACTGATATCTCCGTTGAGCGAGGAGATATCAACTCCTTTTTTCCCTGATAAACCCATATTTCCTCCTTGCATTTTTTATTCCTTATTTTCAAGCTCGGGAAGTCCTCCGAGCGAGGTCAAAAGCGACAGTATCGCCGCCAGCAGCGCGGTAGAGCCGACCGCGAGCCAGTTGACGTCCTCTGTAAAAGCGGAAACGCCGATCGTTGCGATTGCTGTTTGAGCCGCGGTTTTAAGCGCGCGGATGCCTGCCGCTTTGAGCCATTTTATTACCTTTTCTTTCATAGTACCGTCTTTGGGTTTTGCGATTTACAGCCCGGGCTGTACTACATTTTATGCCAAAACCCGAAAAGTGACATTCACCCCCTTTCACTAATAGTTCCAAAACCACGAAAAATTGCACACTTTTGTGCAATTTAAAGCTATTTATTTTTTAAAAAATTTGTGTTATAATATTTACAGATAATTTTACAGACATTTTTTAATGGATTTGGGAGATGATTTTATGAACAGAGAGCTTTTTGATCAGGCAAGACTCGCGGCGACGGAGCTGTGCGTAAAGGCTAATCTAAAGCCGGGAGATATAATGGTGATAGGCTGTTCCTCGAGCGAGGTTGCGGGCGGCGTTATAGGACACAACTCGAGCCTTGAGACCGCCGAGGCGGTGTTCAAGGGGATATACGAGGCGCTGACCGACTGCGGCGTTTTTCTTGCCGCCCAGTGCTGCGAGCACCTTAACCGCGCGATAATCGTTGAGAGAGACGCCGTGCCGAACGCCGAGATAGTGAACGTTGTACCTCAGCCAAAGGCGGGCGGATCGTTTGCCACGACAGCGTACAATACGTTCAAAAACCCCGTCGCGCTGGAGGAGATCAAGGCCGACGCGGGGCTCGATATAGGCGGAACGCTGATCGGTATGCACCTCAAAAGGGTTGCCGTGCCGGTAAGACTGAGCATAGACCGTATCGGCAGCGCGATTTTGCTCGCGGCGAGAACAAGACCGAAATATATCGGCGGCGAGCGCGCGCATTATGACGATAAGCTTTGATTTAATATAGCAGTCAAGACATTGTGACCAATAAATTAAGTTGCGCTATAGGAAGCGCAGCCCCCTCAGTCAGAGCGACTAAAGCCGCTCTGACAGCTCCCCCGTAACAAGTGACGGGGGAGCCTTTGCTTTTTATCCGTACGTTGCTGTCGGGTATCCGAGTTTTCCAAAATCACCGAGTTGTCTTCTCGAATTGTGGTGTCGCCACCGCGACCTTGACTTTTTTTGTAAAATCAGTACAATATACAGTGGAATAATGGAATATAGCAAGGGTTATAAGGAGATAAATATGATTTGCAAAAAGTGCGGACACGAAATACCTGAAGATAAAAGAGTATGCCCGAATTGCGGCATATGGGTTGAGAAAAAAAACAACCAAAAATATAAAAGATTAAAACAAGAAGAAAAAAAGGGAAAAAAGGGATTCAAAAAAATAAAAGAATTACCCGCAAAAACCAAACGCAGGATCATTATTGCCGCGGCGTCGGTCGTGGCGGTGGGTCTGATAATCTTTTTGATATTCGGGGTAATAATCCCTGCGGCAATCCCTAAAACCGACGTATCAAAAAACCTGACTGTTGTGTTTGATTCCAAAACCCAGTTTGACGGAAGCTTGTCGGGAAATATCACACTTAACCGTGAGGCGGTAATGAAAGAAGTCGATAACGATGAATTGGACGAGCTGGTGCTCACGGGTGTTGTAGACAGGCTTTTGTACTACGCTGATTTGGAATACAAAACAAAGGACGGTTGGAGCAGCGGAAAATCCCGAAATTCCGTCCACTTTGATAACCTCAGCAGCACCGATGAGATCACAGTTGAAGTTACATGGCCCGATGACGAGGAGTCAAAGGAAGGCATCGCGCGCGAGGAAAAGGCCAGCGGAATAACAATTGATAAATCACCAAAGAAAATCAAGGTAAAGCTTGCAGATTATGTAAAAGCGTACGGAATAGAGCTGAAAAAAGCCAACGAGGTCAATGTGCTTGACTACATAAAGGATAACGACCTGATCATAAGCGTGCCGACCGACGACGGCATCACCGTAGGCATAGACAGCTTTAAGGCGGAGATCGGCGGCTCCATATTTGAGAACGGCAGCTTTAACGATAAATCGGTACGCGTGTATAATAAAAAAGGCGAGTTGTTCGCTACTGTCTTTTTTGAGTTCTCGGATACAAAGGACCTCGAAGAAGGCGACACTGTAACGCTTGATTATTCCAAGGATAATCACTCCGCGGACGAAAGCGGACTGTTGCTCAAGGGCGAGCCTGTTGAGTACACGGTCGTAGATCCGGAGCCCATCTCTGCCGAAAGCGCGAAAGATCATTTGGATTCGGTAAAGGGATACTTTACCGAAAACGCGGCCGCCCTCGACGATGACGCCGAAAAGGACGATAAAATCGAAATCAACGCGGTGTATTATTCGGAAAACAAAAAGGACGAGTCTTATAACAAGCTCGTTGTTGTATATAAGAACAATAGCCAAAACTATTACAAAACCGCCGAGCTCAGCCGTGACGGGTTCTTCTCGGGCGACAGATTTGTCTTCTACGGTAACATAGAGTTTAACGACGAGGAGAAGAGCGCTGACGAAGCGATCAAAAACACCCCTTGCTTAGATTCTGAAAACGCAAACTATTCGGTAACAAAAGTGGGATAAAAATGATCAAAAAAAAGCTTCGGGAGATAGTTTACTACCTAAAGTCGTTGAAGAATTTCAGGCTTACACCCCGAAACAGAAAAAGAATAGCCGTGCTTTGTGTGCTTGCGGCAGTGATAATCTCATTGATCAGCCTTTCGGTATGTGTTTCGATTTCCAATATAAAAGAAGCAAACGCCGAGGATCAGACCCAAGAGGTTGAATCGCAAAGACCGGAAAAATATATGATCCAAAACGTAAAGGTCATCGCTATGGACGACCTTAAAGCAGGCTGCGAGACATACGCCTGCACAATGCTAATGAATACCCTCGGCTTTGACTTGGACGAGCACACGTTTGCGGACAATTACCTGGACTGCCATTATGTGTTTTTGGATGAAGACGGTATGGGCGGAACAGGCCCCGATATGTACAGCGCGTTTGCCGGAACCGCTTACGCCGGCTGGGGAGTATACGCGCCATCAATGGCAAAGAGTATGAACAAATACCTCGCCGACCAAAAATCCAACCTTAAAGCGTACGCGATGGAGAATGTGGAGCTTGAGGATCTGATCGATCAGTACGTTGTAAACGGCGTGCCGGTAATGATCTGGGCGACTACCTATATGCAGGAGCCCTATGTGTATCACACCTGGACGGTCAACTATGTTGACGAAAACGCTAAGACAAAAATAGGCGATACATTCTCGTGGTATATGCACGAGCACTGCCTTGTTTTGATAGGCTATGATAAGGATTATTACTACTTCGGCGACTCGACCGCAGGCACGATATCCCACTTCAAAAAGGATCTTGTAAATAAAAGATACAAGCAGATGTTTATGCAATCAATAGTTGTAAAATGATCGCGGCGGCGATACCGCAGTTCGGGACGGATAAGTCGATTAAATGGGCGAACTCGGATGCAAACGCTTTTAAGGACGAACCATTGTGTTCGTCCTTTTTATTTTAAAACCACTTGCAAAATCGAATAAATGTTCTATAATAAAAATAGGGGGAAATAAAGCAAAAGGAGGTGCGATGTGTCAGAAACGGTAATAGTCGCCCTGCTCAGTTTGATCGGAACGCTCGGCGGAACACTGGGCGGGATCCTCGCCACCACAAAGCTGAGCAACTACCGGATAGAACAGCTCGAAAAAAAGGTAGACAAGCACAATAACCTGATAGAAAGGATGTTCAAGGCAGAGGAATCCATAAATATCCTCGACGAAAAAATCAAGGTAGCAAACCACAGACTCAGCGATTTGGAAGGTGAATGAGAGGATAGGACAGCTGCTATTTAA
>CACYQK010000092.1:0-15272 GCA_902776495.1 uncultured Ruminococcus sp.
ACGCCGACATCAAGGACGGCGTAAGCTTTGAAAATATCAAAAAGGCTTACGAGGATTACTATAAGGATGAGTTCTTCATAAGACTCCTCGATGACGGCAAGTGCGCGGATATCCACAACGTTAGATATTCAAACTTCTGCGATATCTCGCTCCACCACGACAAGCGCGCAAACAAGCTTGTAGCCTGCGCGGCGATCGACAATATGGTCAAGGGCGCCGCGGGTCAGGCTATCCAGAATATGAATATTATTTTCGGACTTGATGAAAAAACAGGGCTGGTCATAATGCCTCCCGCATTTTAGCAACGTGACGTTGCATCCGATGCGCCTATTATTACGTTTGTCTTGATTTTATATGTTGATAAACGGCGCGTTTATAAATTGTGAAAAAGGAAAGAATTATGAATAAATACTCCTTCATAGAAGGTTCTGTAACAACGCCTTTGGGCTTTACCGCGAACGGGGTTTGCGCCGGAGTTAAAGCATATGGCAGCGTGACTCAGGCGGCTCAAAAAAACGAGCCGCTTCTGCCCTCAAACGGCAAGCGCGACCTCGCGATGATCTACTGCGAAAAGCAGTGCAACGCCGCGGCGATTTTTACAAAGAATCTGGTCAAATCAGATACGATATATGTGACTCAAAAGCACCTTGCAAACGGCAAGGCACAGGCGGTGATCGTCAACTCCGGCAACGCCAACGCCTGCAACCCCGACGGGTACGAAAAGGCGGAGGCTATGTGCGCATTAGCGTCAGAAGCTCTCGGAGTCAACGAGGACGATGTGATTGTTGCCTCAACGGGTGTTATCGGTCAGGCGTTGCCGATCGAGCCGATACAAAAGGGCGTTGAAGAGTTGAAAAATATCCTCAGCCGTGACGGCGGAACAAACGCCGCCGAGGCAATAATGACGACCGATACCGTCAAAAAAGAGTGGGCGGTTCAGCTCACGCTCGACGGCAAAACGGTTACCATAGGCGGTATCGCCAAGGGCAGCGGTATGATCCACATCAATATGGGCACAACATTGTCGTTCGTCACGACCGACGCGGCGATCTCGGCGGAAATGCTCAGAGAAGCCCTTGTAGAAGCGGCGGATGTAAGCTACAATATGGTGAGCGTGGACGGCGACACCTCAACGAACGACACGCTTGCGATAATGGCTTCCGGGCTTGCCGGAAATACGGAGATCACCGAGAAAAACGATAACTATTATCTCTTTACCGAGGCGCTGACGGCGGCGTTCAAAAACGTAGCAAAGAAACTCGCCTCAGACGGCGAGGGCGCGTCAAAGCTCGTTATCTGCATGGTCAACGGCGCAAAGGACGAAGCGGCGGCAAAGATCATCGCAAAGAGCGTCATTTGCTCGAGCCTTGTAAAGGCGGCTATGTTCGGCGCGGACGCGAACTGCGGCAGGATCTTGTGCGCGATCGGCTACAGCGGCGCAGAGGTAGATACCGGCAAAATCGATGTGTCATATAAATCCGCAAAGGGAGAAATTTTGGTCTGCAAGGACGGCTACGGCTTAGCTTTTGACGAGGACAAGGCAAAGGAGATCCTGCTCGAAAGCGAGATCGATATTATTATTGATTTAGCGGACGGCACAGGTACCGCCGAGGCATACGGCTGCGATTTGACATATGATTATGTTAAGATAAATGGCGACTATAGAACGTAAAAAACCTGTTCGCAAAAGGAACAGACTTGAAAACTATGATTATTCACAAAACGGTGCGTATTTCATTACGATTTGTTCAAAAGATAAACAATGGCTGTTTTGGAATGTAGGGGCGAGCATTGCTCGCCCGCAGGCAGAAGTAGATCTTTCATACATTGGTAAGATTATTGATGAAATGATTGCAGAAATACCAAAACGATATTCGTGTGTCAATGTTGATAATTATGTGGTTATGCCTAACCACATTCATTTGCTTTTGATGGTTTGCGCTGACGAGCGCGGGCGTGCAATGCACGCCCCTACACCCGATATTTCTCAAGTTATTCAACACCTAAAAGGTGCTGTTACCAAAAAGGTCGGCAAATCAATTTGGCAAAAATCTTTCTATGACCATATAGTCAGGGATGAAAAAGATTATTATAAAATATATGAATATATAGATAATAATCCGGTCAGGTGGGAAATGGATTCGTTAAATATTTGGTAAGTATAGAGGAGCACAAAATGGACAATGCAAAAAGGGCAAAAATACTGATTCAGGCGATGCCTTACATAAAAAAATTCGCGGGAGAGACTATCGTTGTTAAATACGGCGGAAACGCTATGATAAACGAGAAGCTCAAATCCGCCGTAATGAGCGATCTGGTGCTTATGCAGCTTGTCGGTATCAGCGTTGTGCTGGTTCACGGCGGCGGCCCCGAGATCAACTCTATGCTTGACGCGGTCGGCAAAAAAAGCGAGTTTAAGGACGGAATGAGAGTCACCGATCAGGAGACGATCGACATCGTTCAGATGGTACTCGCGGGCAAGGTGAACAAGAGCCTTGTTCAGCACCTCGAACAGCACGGCGGCAAGGCGCTTGGTATGTGCGGACTCGACGGCAGACTTTTGATGGCTGACAAAATGGCTTCCGCTCACGACCTCGGCTACGTCGGCGAGATTCGCGACGTAAACCCCGATCCCCTGATTATGGCTATGAAGGACGGTTATATCCCGATCGTGGCTACGGTAGCGGACGGCTTTGACGGCAAGGTCTACAACATCAACGCCGACCTCGCGGCAGCTCAGATCGCCGCGAAGCTAAGAGCGAAAAAGCTGATTTTGATGACCGATATCCGCGGACTTCTCAAGGATGTTGAGGATGAGGATTCACTTATCCCCGTGGTTAATGTCAGCGAAGTTCCGATGCTCAAGCGCGACGGAATAATCAAGGGCGGTATGATACCCAAAATCGACTGCTGTGTTGAGGCGGTGCGCAACGGCGTCAACCGCGCGCATATCATCGACGGCAGGATCGAGCACTCGATTTTGCTTGAGCTGTTCAGCGACGAGGGTATCGGCACAATGTTCTATCAACTTTAAGGCAACACCGCACAATTCGCGGCGCACGCCTTGTTTGCATATTATTCTGTCAGACTGCCCAAAAATCGGCATCCATACGTCAGTATGCAAGCCGATTATTTGTGCACCCTGACAAAAAATCTGACTACGCAATCCGCACGCCTGAATTATGCGGTATTGCCTTAAAAAGGATTAGGTATATGACAATTCGTCCAATGACCATAGGCGATTACGACGAGGTTTTCGCAATGTGGCAAATCACCTCAAAACGCGCGCTGTCAAAGGCTGACGAGCGCGGCCAAATTGAGCGTTATCTTAACCGCAATAAGGGAATGAGCCAGGTCGCCGTGATAGACGGAAAAATCGTCGGCACGGTGCTTGCGGGTCACGACGGCAGGCGCGGATCCATTCACCATATGGCGGTGTTGCCCGAATACAGAAGAAGGCATATCGGGCATAAGCTCGCACAAAAGGCGATCGAAAAAATTACCGAAGACGGCATCGAAAAGACTCATATTTTCTGTTACCGTACAAACGAGGCGGGTCAAAAATTCTGGAGCGACTTCGGCTTTGAAAGACGCGACGACCTTTTTGATTTTTCGTATAATAATATAGATTGAAGCGATGAATATGAACACCAAGGAAAAAGACTTAAAATACATAATGCACACCTACGGCAGGTACGATGTCGCCCTAAAAAAAGGCAAGGGCGTGACCGCTTATGACGAGGACGGCAAAAAATATATCGACGTGAGCTCGGGTATCGGCGTAAACAGCCTCGGCTACTGCGACGACGGCTGGGTAAAGGCGGTATCGGATCAGGCTGCGGCGATCCAGCATATGTCAAACTACTACTACTGCGATCAGGCGGCTGACCTCGCCGAAAAACTATGCACGCTTTCGGGGCTGTCAAAGGTCTGCTTCGGCAACAGCGGCGCCGAGGCGAACGAGTGCGCGATAAAGATCGCGAGAAAATACAGCTTTGACAAATACGGGGAGGGCAGGAACGAGATAATCACCCTGCGCGACTCCTTCCACGGCAGAACAGTGACCACCCTTTCCGCGACGGGTCAGGATGTTTTTCACAACTACTTTTTCCCGTTCACGGGCGGGTTCAAGTACGTCAAGGCGAATGACATAAACGCCTTAAAGGAAGCAGTGACAGACAAAACCTGCGCCGTAATGCTCGAAGTTATCCAGGGCGAGGGCGGAGTCAATATCCTCGATAAAGATTATGTAAAGGAGCTCGCGGCATTTTGCGCCGAGCATGATATTCTTGTTATCTGCGACGAAGTCCAAACAGGAATCGGAAGGACAGGAAAGCTGTACGCCTTCCAAAACTACGATTTTGTGCCCGACCTTGTAACGTCCGCAAAGGGCTTGGGCGGCGGACTGCCGATCGGCGTTTGCCTTTGCTCGGAAAAGCTCAATGATGTTATGGGGCCTTCAAGCCACGGCAGCACATTCGGCGCGAACCCCGTTGTCTGCGCGGGCGCGAATTATGTGATAGATAAGATCGCAGACGAAAAGTTCCTCGATTCAGTCGAGGAAAAGGGAGCTTATCTTGAAGCAAAGCTCAGAAAAATAAAAGAAGTAAAAAATGTCCGCAGAATGGGGTTGATGGTCGGTGTTGAGATCGACGGCGACGCCCACGACGCCGCGCTCAAATGCGTAGAAAACGGACTTTTGATAATCACCGCCAAGGACTTGCTCAGGATGCTTCCTCCGCTTGTAATAACAGAGGAAGAGATCGACGAGGCGGTAAGTATATTAGAAAAAACACTAAAGGAGATATAAAAATGAAACATCTGTTAAAACTTGAAGATTGGTCAACCGAGGAGATCGTACACTCCCTTAACCTTGCCGACCAGCTCAAATACGAGCAGAAGCACGGCATTGAGCACAAGCTGCTCAAGGGTAAGACCCTCGGTATGATTTTTGAAAAATCCAGCACCCGTACCCGCGTATCCTTTGAGGTCGGTATGACCCAGCTCGGCGGATATCCGCTTTTCCTGTCGTCAAATGATTTGCAGATCGGCAGGGGAGAGCCCGTTCAGGATACCGCGCGCGTGCTCTCGCGCTTTATTGACGCTATTATGATCCGCACCTTTGAGCAGAGCGAGGTAGAGGCTCTTGCAGAGTACGGCTCGATCCCGATCATCAACGGACTTACAGACTACTGCCACCCCTGTCAGGTGCTCGCAGACCTTATGACTATCCGCGAGTTTAAGGGCAAGCTCGAGGGCTTGAAGATGTGCTTTATCGGTGACGGCAACAATATGATGAATTCTCTTATCGTCGGCGCATTGCGCACGGGAATGAGTTTTTCTGCCGCTTGTCCCGAGGGATATATGCCGCCCGAGCATATTCTTGAATTCGGCAAGAGCTTCGGCGATAAATTCGAGATCGTTCACGACCCCAAGGAAGCGGCTAAAAACGCCGACGTTGTCTACACCGACGTTTGGGCTTCTATGGGTCAGGAGGAAGAGAAGAAGATCCGCGAGGCGGCGTTTGAGGGCTATCAGGTCAACGATGATTTGATGAGCGTTACAAACGAAGGCTGTATGGTTCTCCACTGTCTGCCGGCTCACCGCGGAGAGGAGATCACCGCCGAGGTATTCGAGGCTCACGCCGACGAGATCTTTGAGGAAGCGGAGAACCGTCTCCACGCTCAAAAGGCTGTTCTCGTAGAATGTCTTATCGACAAAAAGGAAGAGGAAATCACTCCCTAAAACAGCAAAATAACATCAACAACCGCCGTTTTTCGGCGGTTATTTTTTGCGCAATTATGTAAAGTTTTGCGATAAACACTGACTTTTTGGCAGATAGAAAGAAAAACCGAAAAAAGGTGTTGACAAATCGAAATCGTTGTAGTATAATAGCTACTGTTCCAAACAGAACGAGTTGGTGTTGATGACGTAGGGGGTCCACCTGTTCCCATACCGAACACAGAAGTTAAGCCCTATAGTGCCGAAAATACTTGGCTGGCGACGGCCCGGGAAAATAGGAAGATGCCAACACTTTGGTGGGCGTTTTTCTTTATACGGAGTTTTGAAATGATCGATTTTATAAAAAAGCAGCCGAGCGTATGGGAGTCGCTTAAAAACAGCGGCAAGCCCGTAGTGCTCTACGGAATGGGCGACGGCGCCGACAAGGTGCTCAAAGCCTTTGAAAAATTCAATATACAAACCGCCGGCGTTATGGCGAGCGATGAGTTTGTCCGCGGGCAGAGCTTCCACGGGTTCAAGGTACAAAAGCTCAGCGAGCTTGAAGCGGAGCTCGGAGATTTTACCGTGGCTCTCTGCTTTGCAAGCCAGTTGCCCGATGTTATGGCAGCAATAAAGAACGTCGCGCAAAGACACAAAACCCTTGTGCCGAGCGTTCCGGTTTTCGGCGATATTCTGTTTGACGATGAGTTCATTGATAAATATGCGGAGGATATGGAAGCTGCATATGCTTTGCTTGCCGATGAGCAGTCAAAATCAGTTTATAAAAACATTTTGAGCTTTTACCGCACCGGTGAACTGAGCTTGCTCGACAAAATCACGACCGACAAGGACGAAGCGTTCAACAGTATTCTAAAGCTCGGCGATAACGAGGTCTATGTCGACCTCGGCGCATACAACGGCGACACTATCGACGAGTTTTTGAGCTACACAAACGGCAATTACCGAAAAATAATCGCCCTTGAACCGAACGCCAAAAATTTTGAGAAGCTAAAGGTTCACTGCGCCGATATACCAAAAACCGAACTCTGGCAGCTCGGCGCGTACAGCAGCAACACTGTCCTTGAGTTCAATAACAAGGCAGGCCGCAACAGCGCGATCGCCGAAAGCGGCGTAAAAACTCATGTGGTGGCGGTGGATACTATCCTCTGCGGAACAGCGGCGAGTTATATCAAGGCGGACGTTGAGGGCGCCGATTTTGACACGCTTTTGGGTATGAAAAACACGCTGAAAAACTGCAAGCCAAAGCTCAATTTCTCAGCGTACCACCGTTTTGAGGATATTTTTAAATTGCCGCTTTTGATAAAAAAGCTAAACCCCGATTACAAAATCTACCTGCGTCACCATCCGTACATCCCCGCGTGGGACACAAATTTATATTGCGTATAGAAAAACAGGCTGACCGTTTTGGTCAGCCTGTATCATTTTACCTTAAAACAATGCCGTCAAATCCTGCAATATATTTTTGCAGATGGGTTGCGTCAATTATATTGATCACATCGTCGCCGTTAGTGTCGGCTAAATCAAGATTTTCGTCCGGAATCTTTTCCAATTCGGTAAGGTGGCGCTGAATGGCAGTCACATCGCTGATAGTGATTTCACCGTCAAGGGTCGGATCATTCATATTCATATATTCAAAATTCGGCGTTATCACATCGGATACCGTGAGCGGTGAACCGTCAGGGTTCAAAAGCGCTTTCTCGGGCAGGATAACATTGCCCTTGTTGTCGCGGTGCGAAGGGATCTCGGTATACAGCTGCCCTTGTACATCATCGCGGAAAAAGCTCCATACGCCTGAAAACGCGGGATTTTCGCTGATCTGTTTTTCGGTCAATCCCGTCACGGGAGAAACCCAGACCGCATTATTGCCGGTCGAAGATCCGCCTGTCATGATCCACTCGCCAAATGTCATTTCGTGAGGGATATTAAATGTTCCTTTTCCTTCGATCGTAAACGAAACATTGTCATATTTCCAAGGATCGTTATCGTGGATATACTTGGCTTCCGGTTCTGTTGGATTGTAATACAAATGGTAGCAAGTACTCTCCTCGGCGTTCGGCGACAATTCGCTGCCGGTGTTCGAGCAATGGGCGATCACCATAGTCTCGGAACTGACATATCCGCAGATACCGCAAAGGATCGTCTTGCCGCCTGCATAGGATATGATCTCACCGGAATTGCTGCAATGCGAAAGGGTACAGTATGACCTACCGCCTTTCATAAAGCCGACAACGCCTCCGGCATACGAAAGCTCCTGAGCGTTTTTGCCTCCGCAAATAACATTGCCGCTGTTCTCGCAGGAAAGCAATGTTTTCATTACGTCATCCGTGTCGAGATAACCACCGAGACCGCCGACGTATTTCGCCGACGTTGTCACCTCTCCGCTGTTTTGGCAGTTCTGCATCATTACGGAACCGCCGGATTTTGCTACCATACCGCCCGCATAGTACGAAACCGACGCGGGAGCAGCGGTGATTCTGCCGTTATTTTTGCAGTTTGAAAGCGTCAGTTCTCCGGTCGTTCTACAAACTATTCCAGCAGCGTGATACGCCGAGTTGATATTTCCATAGTTTTCACAGTCAATAAACGACGCCCACGCGGTAGAGTGCCCCACGAGTCCGGCGGCGTAATACTTACCTGTTACGGAAACATCGGCATAGTTATTAATATTTATACACGTGAGGCGCGAGCCTTCATACGCTAAGGCTCCTATCCTTCCGTCCGAGGAAGAAATGCTGCCGCGGATAGACAGATTCTTAACCACGCCGCTCAGGTTTTTAAACATCGGCTGAGAGGTCGTTACGGTGTGGCCGTTTCCGTCAAGCGTACCGAAAAACTGCGAAGCATATCCGGACGAAAGGGAAATATCATTCGCGAGATAGTAATTGCCGTCGTCTTTCATTGAGAGGAAATCCTCTGGAGAGGAGATGGGCTCACCGCGCAGGGTATCGTCACGCGGAATAAGGTTGAGCCTGATAACGGCGTCGAGCTGTTCGGTCGGGACGCCGACATATTCGTTCAAAAAATTGTATGTCTTTTCCTGCAGGGTCTTTCCGTCATAATTCTTGATGAATTTCGGATATTTTGAACGGATAGTTGAAACGGAGCGTGAACCGCCGATTTTGCCAAAATTAGAATAGAGGTAATCGCGGATAATATCCGTCTCGCTCATACCGAGCAGTGCCTCAATGCAATACGCGACCATTCCCGTGCGGTCTGTTCCGATCGCGCAGTGGAAAATAACGGGGTAATTCTCTTCCTTTGAAAGCACTTCAAATACACCGCGAAGCGAGCCGATGTTGTCTTCATCAAATGTGCCTTCAAACATATTGCCCGAATAGTGCATCGGTAAAAGATAATAATTTACATCATCTCCGAGCACACTGCCGCTTACACCGCCGTACTCGTTGTTTGATACTTTGCGAAGCTCTATTTCGGATTTAATACCGAGGTTTTCCCTCATTTCGGTAATACCTTTTGCGTTGATCCTTTGGCTTCCGTCGCTGTTATGCAGCTTCCCGCAGCGTATGATCCGTCCCTGCTTTACGGTATCGCCGTTTAGGGTCGTGTACCCGCCGATATCGCGCACATTTGTAATGCCGCTCACATAGAGGTTGCGCGGACCGTTTCGCTCGGTCGTAAAGGAGGATGCCTCGCTTTCGTAACGCTCGCCTCCGATCTCGGATCCGACTTTCCAATAGTATGTCGTATTCAGTTCCAGATTCGTGACCTGATATGATGTTTCGGCGGTATAATATACCTTAGCGTCGGAAAAATCGTCTGATTTTCCGAAATACAGCTCATAATTACATCCGTCAGCCGAAACTCCGTTTTCTGCGGCGTATGTTTCGTCGATTTCAGTATTCCAAGAAAGCGTGATATTTGCCGGTCTGCTGAGTTCTTCGGTACCGTCAGCGTAGCTTGCAATATCCTGAAGCGGTCCGTTCAGGTACTGCTCCTGCAAATCGCTGTGTATAGAAACGTGGTTGCCGAGAGATTCCGTTACGATCCTAACGGGGGATGTTTCCTCAGCCAAAGCGGTCACAGACGAAGGAATGATAAAGGATACAGCTATTATAATAGTGAGTAAAAGGGAAAAGATGCGTTTATCGGTTTTGGTTTTACTATTGTGTGTCAATATGATCGCCTCCCCATATCTCATTGTTTTTTATGAACTTAATATACTTTTAGTATAGCGTTTGAGAATACAGGTGTCAATGATATACGCAAAAAAGCGGATGAATTGTAGTAATAAACCGGACAACCTTTCAGAGGTTGCCCGGTATTTTTAATAATCATATTCAGTTTTTTCATCGTCCAAATCGTCGAGCATTTTGTCGATGTCGGACATATACTTGTCATAGTCAAAATCGTCATCGTCGATGTTTGTCTTTGACGTGCTGTCAATGTCATCATCGTATGACGTGCTGTCAATGTCATCATCGTAATATGTGCTCTGTTCGTGATCTGAGCGGCGGCTGTTGGCGTTTTTGCTCGCCATTCTCTGCTTTTCACGCTCGTCGCGTCGCTTGGCCTGCAACAGTAATTCCTCTGCCGCCTGCTTTTCCTTTTTCTCCTGCTTTCTGCGGGCGTCTCCAAACGCCAAATCGCCCAAAAACAGTCCGAAAATACCCGCGATCAGGTATACGACCAAAAGAATAATGTTTGTCGGGTTGCCAAAGCCTCCCGCGTAGATCATCATTGTAAACAAGAACGCGATCGGCGCGATAAGCGTAAACAAAAAGTCAAGCCCGTGCTTTGCGCAGTATATCGCCGAGCAGACGACTTGGGTCATCAGCATAATAAAGTAATAACCGATTGCCGAGAATTTCTGCATCGGCGCGCTGATAAAAATAAGCGGGACAAGCAGATACACCGCGAAAATAACGATAGCGTACGGCAAATATTTTTTAATCATTCCAACCATAATGTACTCCTAAGTTATAATTGTATCAATTTCTATTTGTTATTATACTATAAAATTTAAAAAAATCAAGAAAAGAAAATCACTGTTGACAATAGTCCGCAAAAGGGATAAAATAAATAGGTAAGCGCTGAGTTTTTTCAGTAATATTTTGAACAAAAGGGGTGAAACATTAATGGACGCAGACGGAAGTTTAGGCGTTGTTCCCGGGCGAAGTAGCAGTGAGCGCCGGTGTTGCGTTCATTGTGTGAAACGATCATAAACCTAAAACCCTGCAATTCCAAAGGGTAATTGCGTGGTTTTGGGTTTATATGCCCAAAAAGAACACGTCTCTTTTTCCACGATGCACAAAATGCAAAAGGAGGAGAGATGATGATTCAGGTTAACGTAACTCTTACGGAGACCATCAAGAAATTGCTCGAAGAAAAAAAGTACAACACTCTTCGGGACATTCTTGTAACAATGATGCCGTATGATATAGCGGCAGTTTTTGAAGAGCTTCAGGACGAAAAAATGCCGATCCTCTTCAGGATCTTACCAAAAGAGCTCGCGGCGGATACATTTGTAGAAATGGACGAGGACACCCAGGAATTTTTGATCCACGGGTTCAGCGACAGCGAGCTTAAAGAAGTAGTTGACGAACTGTTTGTCGACGACGCGGTCGATATTATTGAGGAGATGCCCGCAAACGTAGTAAAGCGTATTTTGCGCCAGGCGGATAAAGAAACAAGGCGCGAGATAAACGAGCTTCTAAAGTATCCCGAGGACAGCGCGGGTTCGATCATGACGACCGAGTTTATCGTGCTGCGCCCCGATATGACCGCCGAGATGTCGATCAAGCGCATCAGGCGTACAGGCGTTGATAAAGAGACGATCTACACCTGTTATGTTACCGACAAAAACAACAGACTTATAGGCATTACGACAGTAAAAGACTTGCTGCTCGCCGAGGACGACGATATTGTAAAGGATCTGATGAGCGAAAACGTCATTTCCGTTCACACCCTCGACGACCAGGAGCACGTTGCCCAGCTGTTTACAAACTACGATTTTCTCGCGCTGCCCGTTGTTGATAAGGAGCAGAGGCTTGTCGGTATCGTCACCATCGATGACGCTATCGACGTAATCCGCGAGGAGGCTACCGAGGACTTCGAAAAAATGGCGGCGGTATTGCCCTCCGACAAACCGTATATGAAAACGAGCGTTTGGGGTATTTACAAAAAGCGCGTGCCGTGGCTGCTTATCCTTATGCTTTCGGCGACCTTTACAAGTACGATAATTTCGAGCTTTGACGGAATGCTCGCGAGCGTTATCATTCTGTCGAGCTTTATCCCGATGATCACGGGCTCCGGCGGTAACGCGGGCTCGCAGGCGTCGGTATCGGTCATCCGCGCGCTATCGCTCGGAGAGATCGAATTCAAAAGTATGTTTTCGGTGCTCTGGAAGGAGCTCAGGGTAGCGTTTTTCTGCGGACTAACGCTTGCCGTGGCAAACTTTATAAAGCTGCTTTTGTTTGATGTGCGCGGACACGAAAACGCGTTTTTCATCGCGCTTGTGGTGTCGTTAACGCTCGTCGGAACAATAATTATGGCAAAGCTTGTCGGCGCGAGCCTTCCGCTTTTGTCAAGCAAGATCGGTCTTGATCCGGCGGTAATGGCAAACCCGCTCATCACCACCATCTGCGACTCGCTCTCACTGCTGATCTACTTCGGCGTAGCGAGCGCGGTATTAAAATTATAGCAAGACTTTCGGAGTCGGTTCAATTTGAACCGGCTCTTTTTGCATTTAAAGCCTCCCCCGACACTTGTTTCGGGAAATTCCCCTGTCAGGGGAAATGGGCGAAGCCCAAAAGGGTTGCCGTTTTCGCCAGAAAAAGGTGGCTTTCGCCAGAAAAAGGTGGCGCGCCGCCAAAGCGGCGTGACGGAGGGGGCTGCGTGTGAATCAGCGCGAGTTTACCTTAACATTGTAGTGCCGACGTGCTAAGGTTGCCGCCCGGCTACGGGCTCATACCGTTTCCACTGACTTCGGTTAAAGAGGTATGAGATTCTTGCGTCTTGCCTCAGAATGACAGCGTTAAGGCAAGAGTTCAAGAAAAAAGCGTAAACAATAACCGCTGAGGATTTTTTCCTCAGCGGCTTTTTTGTCATTTGCATATTCAGTTTTATTATTTTAGCCCTTCTTCGGCTGTGCGCTCTGACCGCTGCGTGCGACACGCGCCTTTTGCGCCTTGTGCCGAACAAAATCATTCTTGCCGACCACCTTACGGCGTAAAAAATAAAAACAAACACACAAAAATTGATAATTAAATTGAACATAATACCTTCCTCCCTCGTTCCGGCAAGCTGTCGATTCAGCTGCCTTATACTTCTATTATAAAGGAAGAGGTGTCCAATAAAACGCCCTATGCTATTTTTGCGCTTTTAGTACTTTATAATTAAATACGCGACCGCGAAGAAAACCGCGATGGCTCCCACAAAAACAAGGTGAACGTATCTTTTCTCCCAAAGCAAGCCGATAAACTCGCGCAAAAACGCGTTGGGGAAGAAGTAATACTTCGTCTTTGCCGAGAGTCCCTTGACCTTAAAGCCGAGCTTTTTGGCTATCGTATATCCGCGGAAGATATGATAATTCGTGGTCGAAAAGGCGACGTTAACGCTGTCGATATCGCCGCAGTCCTCCTCGATTATCTTCTTTGAAAAAGCGAGGTTTTGGTAAGTGTTTACGGACTTGTCCTCTTTGATTATCCGTTCTTCCTCGATGCCGTTTTTAACAAGGTAGCGCTTCATACACTCCGCTTCGCTTATGACCTCGTCGCTGCCCTGACCGCCCGAGGGGATGAATTTTGCGCGGCGGCTGTGCTTTTCGGACTGCTCGTTATCGAACGATACAGCCCTGTCGATCCTCGATTGAAGGAGCGGAGTAGGCGTGCCGTCTGGTCTGATCGAGCAGCCGAGGATGATGATATAGTCCATCGGATCCTTGACCTTAAATCGTTTTGAGTGAACGGCGCAAAAGACCGTAGCGATAAGCATACATTCAAAGTAGCAGAAAATATAGCTGAACGCCGTGCTCAATACAGTTAACAGATAGTTTTCTATACCGTTTTCCGAGGCTTTTTGTTTTCCGAGTATATACAACAAAACGATCCCCGCGATAATCACCAAGCCCAGCAGCACGCCAAGCAGGTTGTGCGGAGAAAAGCCCTCTCGCCTTACAAGAACGATATTGCTCAAGCTCAGCAGGAATGCGAAGATAAGCAGCGGCGCTATGGTGATTATGATAAAGATTTTTCCGCTGTCAAAAAGCACCTCTACAAAGTTTTTCAAGTTTATAAAGCCCAAGTAATCGCGGTCGAAAATCAAAATAAAAATCGAGGACAAAAATACGCTGAGCGTCAAAAAGATTATGAGACCGCAGAGCGTTATCATCAAGTATGAAAAATCGCCGTTATTGACTCTTTCTTTCAGCGCAATAATAAGAGTTACGATCAATAAAACCGAGATGGCGGATACCAACAGCCAAAGCATCCACAGCCCGTTAAAGCTGTCGTTCGTGCGGTCGAAAATAAATCCGAACGGGAACACATAAAGCTCGATCTCTCTTTCCTGTTCGTTTATATATTTGCCGTTTGCATTTTCTTTTATTACTTCAAATTGTTCATCGACATTGCTGATATCCTCAATGTAATCTATTTTAAGAGTGACATTTCCGCTGCCCACGCTGTGCACATCAATAAAGATATTTGTAATGCCGTCTTCAAGCTTTTGCGGTTCATTGATTTTATCGACCTCAACAATTCCGCTGTCAGACATCTCAATATTTACAGATGAAGCGTCGATAGTACCCAAGCTGACTAATGGCACACTGTACGAGCTGCCCGCGATCAGCAGATAAACAAAGTAAGCCGCTATCAAGCTAAGCGTCACTGCAACAAAAACAATATGACGCTTTTTTAGCTTTTTCTGTTTTTTTTCCAAAACAAACCCTCCGGATGTGTGATATATAAATTATAACATAAGGCGAAGAAAAGGCAAGCGGATAAATAAAAAATGCTTTGTAAAGTTGCAGTGGCGATGTATAGACAAACGGCTTTCTTTTTGATAGAATATATCCGAAAGCAATTTGTTTTTATCGGAGGAATTGATTTGAAAAGATTTTTGGCGATGATACTGTCGCTGTTAATTATATGCACGGCGGCAGCGTGTGCATCTGAAAAAAACGAGAGCGAATCCCAATCGGAAACTACCGCTTCGGGAACAGTAAAAACCGAGACTACGACACCCGCAACAACCAAGGCCGTTGAAAATAATACCAAATCTGCGGAAGCGACGACCGCGGCGCAGGAAGCAAAGCCCCAGGCGTTGAGCCCCGAGGCAGAGGCTGCGCTAAACCAAACAATAGCAGATCACGGTTTTGAGGGAGTGATATATGTAGTAAAAGATTCGGCTCCTGTTTTTCAGTATGCCAATGGCACTCTCAGCAACGGCGCGGATATAAATATCGGCACATCAATGCCCGTCTGCTCGGTATCAAAGCAATTTTGCGCGTCGGCGATAATGATACTTCAGGAGGACGGACTGCTCAGCATAGACGATACTCTCGACAAATA
>CACYQK010000093.1:0-6301 GCA_902776495.1 uncultured Ruminococcus sp.
ACGGCGGCTTTCTAAAGGTCGAGCAAAAGGATAGCTTTAACCTCGCTGTTGACAGCTTTTATGACGAGCGCGACGCGCGCGACAGAATGAGGGTCAAGACCCAGAGCCTGAACAAGCTCCTTGTAAACCTCCGCGAGCGAACCGCGCGCAAGCTGCAAAAGCAGCAGACCGAGCTTTCGCGCTGCGCCGACCGCGAGCAGCTGCGTATCCGCGGCGATTTATTGCAGGCGAATCTGTACCGCATAGAGCGCGGCGCGGAGTATGTTGACGTTGAAAACTACTACGACCCCGACGGCAAGACGCTGAGAATCAAGCTCAATCCCGCGATCTCACCGGCGGCGAACGCCCAGCGGTACTACAAAGACTATCAAAAGGAAAAGAACGCCGAGACCTATCTGACCGAACAGATAGAAAAGGGCACGGCGGAGCTCGAGTACATCGAGTCGGTGATCGACGAGGTCGGCAGGGCTCAGACCGAGCGCGAGCTCGCGCAGATAAAAGAGGAGCTCGAGCAGCAGGGGTACCTCAGAAAACAAAACTCAAAGCGCCAAAAGCAGACCGCGCTGCCGTTTTTGGAATTTGAGTCAAGCGACGGTTTTAAAATATTGGTCGGCAGGAACAACCTGCAAAATGACAAGCTCACCCTAAAAACCGCCGCAAAGACGGATATGTGGCTCCACACCAAGGATATCCACGGCTCGCACGTCATCATCCGCGCCGACGGCAGAGAGATAAGCGATACCGCTATAATGGAGGCGGCGTCACTCGCGGCGTACCACAGCAAGGCGCAAAACAGCGCCAAGGTACCCGTTGACTTCACGCTTGTAAAATACGTCAGCAAGCCAAACGGCGCCAAGCCCGGTATGGTGATTTATGTAAATAACAGAACGGTCTACGTTGACCCTAAAGAGAAGATAGGCAATTAAAAGAAGATAGATGTGAAAGGAGATAGTAATGAGCGATAAAAAGCAGGAAATAATCAGGCAAATGACAGATATTGAGATTTACCCCGATATCGTTGATTTGCAAAAGACAGACATAAAGAATTATAATATTATTCCTTTTACCGATATTATGGCACTCGGAACCACGTTTTTGCCTATAATTGAAACAGTTAAAAACTATGTGACAAGTTCAAACATTGGTAATCAAACATTATATAGTGTAACTTTTCCCAATGGGTGTCATCTTGCGTCATTTCACGACGGATCCGGCAAAATGGGAACGGTATTAAACTCTAAAAATCAAATAGTTGGGCAAGCGCGCATTAATGCTGTCCAAGGTTCCGGCACAGTGATGAAATGCAATCCATATATGATTATTGTTGCAGCAGCAATAATGTGTGTAACCAAAAAACTGGATGCGATAGTAAAAACCCAAAATGATATTATAGCATTTTTAGAGCAGAAAGAACGCGCAAAATTAATCGGCAATCTAAATTTCTTATCCGATATCATCAATAACTATAAATTCAACTGGGATAACGAGAAATACCGAGATAGTTATCATATTAAGGTGCTTGATATAAAGCAAGATTCAGAAGCAAGTATAGAATTATATCGATCTCAGATAAGTAATTTATTTGAAAATTTAAAATTATTACATACCAGCAGAGATGTAAAGACAAAGAAAAACAAATTATTTGATTCTCTTGGCGACTATCAAATCTCTGTTTATCTGTACGCCTATTCTTCATATGTGGATGTATTAATGCTTGAAAACTTTAATGAGGACTATTTAAAACGTATAATTGACAAAATTGAAAGATTAACAATGGAATACCGCGAATTGTTTTCAGTTACATCAGCAAAACTCGAAAAATTTTCAAAAGACTCAGTCCTATCAAATGTAATTAGGGGAACAGGAAAAGTTAGTAAATTTCTCGGTGAAAGCGCAAAAAGCGTTCCTGCGCTTAAGGATAAAGTTGATAAAGGGCTTGTGAAAAACGGAGAAAATTTACAAGAAATAGACGAAGAGCGCAATCAAACGATTTCAGAAGAAATCGCGGTTCGGAGAAGTGTTGACGTAAGTGCGTTTGTTGATAATTTGAAAACAATAAGTTATCTTTATAATAAACCAGTACAGCTATTGTTTGACAGCGAAAACTTTTATCTAAAAAAAGAAACTTAAATTATTGCCCCATACCATAATTTACGGTATGGGGTTTGTTGTTAAATATAGGTTATTTTAGGGGTAAATTTCTTCTCTAAATAAAACCTCTTTACAATCAGGTTCTTTTGTTGTATAATATAATTTAACCGTGAATATGGGATAATAGCCTTTTCACGATGACTAATAACACAAGGAGGGACAAACAGCATGATCAACGGTGCCGAAATTATGGTAAAATGCTTGCAGGCGGAGGGTGTCGATATCGTCTTTGGCTATCCCGGCGCTACGATTTGCCCCTTTTACGATAAGCTCTACGATTCGGATATAAAGCATATCCTTGTCCGTCAGGAGCAAAACGCGGCTCATATGGCGAGCGGATTTTCAAGGTGCAGCGGCAGACCGGGCGTTTGCGTCGCGACCTCGGGTCCCGGAGCAACAAACCTTATCACGGGTATCGCCACGGCGTATACAGATTCTATCCCGCTTATCGCCATCACCGGACAGGTCCGCAGCGATCTGCTCGGCAGGGATGTTTTTCAAGAGGCGGATATCACAGGCGCGTGCGAGCCGTTTGTAAAGCACAGCTATATTGTTAAAAAGACAGAGGATCTGCCGAGGGTCTTCAAGGAGGCTTTCTACATCGCTTCCACCGGCAGAAAGGGTCCCGTGCTTATTGATATCCCTATGGATATCCAGTATAACGAGATCGAGTCCTTTGAGTACCCCGAAGAGGTCAATATAATAGGTTACAAGCCCAACACAAAAGGCCACACCATCCAGGTGCGCCGCGCTGTTGAGGCGATAAAGAACAGCAAGCGCCCCGTAATAGTTTCGGGCGGCGGCGTGCTGCTCTCGGGCGTTAAGCCCAAGTTCAGAAAATTCGCGGAAAAAGCGCAGATCCCCGTTATTTCCACAATGATGGGTATCGGCGTTATGCCGAGCGAGCACGAGCTGTACCTCGGTATGCTCGGAACCCACGGCAAGGCGGTCGCTAACCGAGCGCTCCACGACGCCGACTTGGTCATCGTCTGCGGCGCAAGGCTCGGAGACAGAGCGATAGCGGCTCCGGATCAGATGAGCGAGAAAACGCTTGTTATCCACATCGACATCGACCCCGCTGAGATCGGAAAGAACGTCAAGACCGAGATCCCGATCGTAGGCGATATGAAAAACGTACTCAATATGCTGATCGAAAACATCGGCGACTACGTTGTTCCCAACCAGTGGCAGGAGACCGTTAAGACATGGAAAAAGGACTTCCTGAGAGTTCCGCCCGTGTTTGACGGATATGTTGAGCCGAGGACGCTTGTGGCGAATTTGAGCGCAATGCTCAAATCAAAGGCGATCCTTGTTGCGGACGTAGGACAAAACCAAATCTGGTGCGCAAACAACTTCAGGATCCGCGACGGCAGGTTCCTGACCACAGGCGGTATGGGCACGATGGGCTACTCTATCCCCGCGGCGATAGGCGCAAAGTTTGCAAGACCTACCCGCGACGTTGTCGTTGTCTGCGGCGACGGCAGCTTCCAGATGAGTATGAACGAGCTCGCTACTATCGTCGGCAACGGTCTGGCGATAAAGATCATCATTATGCGCAACCACAGGCTTGGTATGGTGCGCGAGCTTCAGGATAATTACTACGATTGCAGACATTCCGGCACTATTTTAGAGGGCGACCCCGATTTCCTGAAAATCGCGGAGGCTTACGGAATCGACCACGCGGAGGTCAGCTCCAACGCCGAGGCGGAGGAAGTCCTTAAAAAGGTCGTAAAATCAGACAAGCCGTTTATCCTTGTCTGTAATGTTTACCCCGACACACCGTCGATATGAGTTGATAAGGAGGCTATAAAGTGCAGTATACATTATCAATTCTTGTAGAAAACCACGCGGGCGTTCTCTCGAAGATCTCGGGACTTTTCTCGCGCCGCGGATTCAACATCGACTCGCTGGCGGTCGGCGTTACAAACGACCCGAGGGTGTCGAGGATAACCATAGTCGCCAACGGCGACGAGTATGTTGTAGAGCAGCTTGAAAAGCAGCTCAACAAGGTGATCCCCGTAATCAAGGTAAAAAGGCTTACGGAGGGCGAATTCATCAGCCGCGAGCTGATACTTATCAAGGTGCACTGCGCGCCGTCAAAGCGCTCGGAGATCATCAAGACCGTAGAGATAATGCAGGCTAAGATCGTAGACGTGGCGCAAAACTGCGTTACCGTTGAGTACTGCGAGCAGGCTTGCAGGGTAGAAACGCTCATAGATCTGCTCAGACCCTACGGCATAAGAGAAATTGTAAGAACAGGCACAGTCGCTATCGACAAGGGTAACACGGCTGTTTCTGTTTAACAATACTATGTAACCACTGATCAAATCACACCTTGCGGTTTGGCGCACAACTTGCTTGCATATTTTCCGCCAGCTTGCCCAAAAATTGGCACGTAGGCGTCAGCCTACGAACCAATTATTTGTCCAACCTGACAAAAAATCTGACTGCGCAATTTGCACACCAGATTTAATCAGTGCTTACATTCACATTCAATATTAATTATGGAGGCATAAAAAATGAAAGACTACAGCGAAAACATGAAGGCACCAATTTATTATCAGTCCGATTGTAACCTTGCTCTTCTCGAGGGCAAAACAATCGCGATCATCGGCTACGGCAGCCAGGGTCACGCTCACGCGCTGAACCTTAAGGAGTCGGGCTGCAACGTAATCATCGGTCTGTACAAGGGCAGTAAGTCATGGGCAAGAGCCGAGGAGCAGGGCTTTGAGGTTTACACAGCCGCTGACGCTGCCAAGAAGGCTGACATCATTATGATCCTTATCAACGACGAGAAGCAGGCTGCTATGTACAAGAAGGACATCGAGCCCAACCTTGAGGCGGGCAATATGCTTATGTTCGCTCACGGCTTCTCTATCCACTTCGGTCAGATCGTTCCTCCCGCGGACGTTGACGTTACAATGATAGCGCCCAAGGGACCCGGACACACTGTTCGCTCCGAGTATCAGGTAGGCAAGGGCGTTCCCTGCCTTGTTGCGGTTTATCAGGACGCTACAGGCCAGGCTAAGGAGAAGGCTCTCGCATACGCTCTCGGCATCGGCGGAGCAAGAGCAGGCGTGCTCGAGACAACCTTCAGAACAGAGACAGAGACCGACCTCTTTGGTGAGCAGGCTGTTCTTTGCGGCGGCGTTTGCGCACTTATGCAGGCAGGCTTTGAGACTCTCTGTGAGGCCGGCTACGATCCCAGAAACGCATACTTTGAGTGCATCCACGAGATGAAGCTCATCGTTGACCTTATTTATCAGTCGGGCTTTGCAGGTATGAGATATTCTATCTCCAACACCGCTGAGTACGGCGACTACATCACAGGTCCCAAGATCATCACCGATGATACAAAGAAGGCTATGAAAAAGGTACTTGACGATATCCAGGACGGTTCATTTGCCAAGGAGTTCCTGCTTGATATGTCACCCGCAGGCGGTCAGGCACACTTCCGCGCTATGAGAAAGCTCGCTGCCGAGGCTCCCGCTGAGAAGATCGGTGAGGAAGTCAGAAAGCTCTACAGCTGGTCAGACGAGGATAAGCTCATCAATAACTAATGATTTTATTGTAGGGGCGAGCAGTGCTCGCCCGCCGGGTAACAGCAAACGTTGTATAAATCTCGCGGGCGTGCAATGCACGCCCCTACAAATTGATGGTGAATTATATGGAAAATAATCTTTTGCAGCGCATCAACGAGCTCGCCAAAAAGAAAAAGACCGAGGGCTTGACCCCGGAAGAACAGGCAGAGCAAAAAAAGCTGTATAAAATATATCTCGGCGATATCCGCGCCCAGTTTGACAAAACGCTTGACAACGTCAGCGTAGAAAACAAGGACGGCTCGGTGGTACCGTTTAAAGAGGCGTATAAAGCACGAAAAATGCTCACTTCTTTTTTTATGGCGTTCGACGCACGCCTTTATTGTGATTTGTATTTTAACAGTCTTGCCGAAATCACGACGCAGATCACGCAGACGCCGGTGTCGGCTGCTACCGACATCCAGATCGCAGCCAAGCCGAAACAGGCTAAGATGATAACCAAAGCCTTAACGGCAAGCGCAAATATGATGTTGCTCTTGATGGTGCGCATTGTCGCGCGGGCAATCTTTACCGCCGCGGGCAGTTGCTTTAGGTTGCCTGACGAGAGCACA
>CACYQK010000094.1:0-6019 GCA_902776495.1 uncultured Ruminococcus sp.
TTTATGGCGTCGGGCAGGTATTGCTGGTAGGTGTAGTGGTTGGGGTAATCGTGCGGATAAATATAGAACTGACCTTTGTTTTGGTTGTCCTCACCGTCAAAATGCTTATTTTGAAGCTGACGCGGAACGGGGCCGGAATTGCCTGCCCTGACGTCCGAAAGCGCCGCGTCTATCGCGATATACGCTGAATTTGACTTGGGAGCGTTGCAGACCATTACCACCGCGTCCGCGAGCGGTATCCTCGCCTCGGGCAGTCCTACCGCCTGAGCTATATCTACGCAAGATTTCACTATAGGGATAAGCTGCGGGTACGCGAGCCCCACGTCCTCGCAAGCGCAGACCATAAGCCTGCGGCAGGCGCTCGGCAGGTCGCCCGCCTCCAAGAGCCTCGCGAGGTAGTGCAGAGCCGCGTCGGGGTCGGAGCCGCGCATACTTTTTTGATACGCCGAGACGATGTCGTAATGCTCGTCGCCGTCCTTGTCGTAGCGCATTGAGCTTTTTTGAACGAGCTGCGAGGCTATCTCGGCGGTAATGGTTTTGACTCCGTCAACGGTATCGGCCGCTATTGCCGAGAGCTCGAGCGCGTTGAGCGCCTTGCGGACGTCTCCGCCGCAGCCGGAAGCGATTTTTTTAGCCGCCTCGGGGTCGAGCTTGATCTCTGTCCCCTGCTCCCCGCCGAGCAGCTTTGCGGCGCGGTCGAGCGCCTTTACGACCTCTTCGGGCTCAACCGATTTGAACTCAAAGACCGTACAGCGGCTCAAAATTGCGTTGTACACGTAAAAATACGGGTTCTCGGTGGTTGAGGCTATGAGGGTTATGCTGCCGTTCTCGATGAATTCGAGCAGGGTCTGCTGCTGCTTTTTGTTGAAGTACTGGATCTCGTCGAGGTAGAGCAGGATGCCGTTTATGCCCTCAAAGGTTCCCAGCCCCGAGACGATAGCCTTTATGTCGGCGGTCGAGGCGGTTGTGCCGTTGAGCTTTTTGAGGGTCTTGTTCGTCTTGTTGGCGATGTAGGTCGCGAGGGTGGTCTTGCCCACTCCCGACGGTCCGTAGAAAATCAGGTTGGGGATCTCGCCGCTCTCGATGATCTTGCGCAGCGGCTTGCCCTCGGACAATAGATGCCGCTGACCGATAATATCGTCAATAGATGTCGGTCTTAATCTGTCTGCCAAAGGTTTGTTCATAGCTTTTCACCAAAACTTTTCAGATAAAAATCGCGGGCGAGCAATGCTCGCCCCTACGATAGTAAAGTCAATTATTCATACAAGGGATACTTTTTGCAGATAGCCTCTACGCCGGCTCTTACCTTTTCCTTGTTGTTCTCGTAGTCGTTGAGAACAAGGGTGATGTACTCGGCGATGAGGTCCATATCCTCCTCGTTGAGGCCGCGCGTTGTAACGGCGGCTGTGCCGATCCTTACGCCGCTGGTGACGAACGGAGAGAGCGGCTCGCCGGGGATAGTGTTTTTGTTAACGGTGATGTAGCAGTCGTCAAGACGCGCCTCAAGCTCCTTGCCGGTCACGCCCGTGTCGCGCAGGTCAAGCAGCATAACGTGGTTGTCCGTACCGCCCGAAACGAGCTTTACGCCGCGCTTTGTGAGGCCGTCCGCGAGAGCCTTGCAGTTTGATACGATCTTTGCGCCGTACTGTTTGAACTCGGGCTTTAACGCCTCGCCGAAGCATACCGCCTTTGCGGCGATGGTGTGCATAAGCGGACCGCCCTGTGTTCCGGGGAAGATAGCCTTGTCGATCTGCTTTGCGAACTCCTCGCGGCAGAGGATAAGTCCGCCTCTGGGTCCGCGGAGGGTCTTGTGGGTGGTTGTGGTGACGAACTCGCAGTAAGGCACGGGGTTGGGATGAACGCCCGCGGCAACAAGACCCGCGATGTGAGCCATATCTACCATAAGATAAGCTCCGACCTCGTCTGCGATCTCTCTGAGCTTTGCAAAGTCGATGACTCTGGGGTATGCCGAAGCGCCGGCTACGATCATCTTGGGCTTGCAGTCCTTTGCGATCTCGAGCACCTTGTCGTAGTCGATGCGGTGGGTCTCGCTGTCTACTCCGTAGGGAACGAAGTTGAAGTATTTACCCGAGATATTAACGGGCGAGCCGTGAGTGAGGTGTCCTCCCTCGTTGAGGTTCATACCCATTACGGTGTCGCCGGGCTCGAGCATTGCGAAGTATACGGCTGTGTTTGCCTGTGCGCCCGAGTGGGGCTGTACGTTTGCGTGGTCTGCTCCGAAAAGCTCGCAGGCGCGCTGACGCGCGATCTCCTCTACAACGTCTACGCACTCGCAGCCGCCGTAGTAACGCTTTCCGGGATAGCCCTCGGCGTACTTGTTTGTGAGGTGGCTACCCATTGCCGCCATAACGGCAGGGGTAACGATGTTCTCGCTCGCGATGAGCTCGAGGTTGCGCCTCTGTCTTTTAAGCTCGTCGTTCATTGCGTTGCCGACGGCGGGATCGTACTCCATAAGGTACTCAAGAGATTTGATGTTTGTTAATTCACTCATTTTTTAACTTCCCCTTTATGTTTGATTCTATATTTTTAACGCCTTTTGTTTTAACGCGTATAAATCGTCTAAGGTTTCTATTTTTCCTGCCTCGTTCCTGAGAGCCGCGGCTCCCCTTATGCCCTTAAAGTAGCCCATAACGAGCTTGCGCGCCTGTCTGAGCGCGATGTACTCGCCCTTGTACTCGACCATTTTCTCGATGTGGGAGCACATAACGGTGAGCTTTTCTTCAAGAGTGGGGTAATAAAGCGGTTTTTGCGGGTCTTGAAGGTAGGAATTTATCTGTGAAAAAATCCACGGGTTGCCCATACTCGCCCTGCCGACCATTACAAAATCGGCTTTGGTATAGTCCAAAACCTGCTTTGCCTTTTGGGCGGAGTCGATGTCGCCGTTGGCGATGACCGGGATCTTCAGCTCCTGCTTTAACTGTTTTATTATGTCGTAATCGACAGGCGGCCTGTAGAACTGCCGGCGCGTTCTGCCGTGGATAGTCACCGCCGCGGCTCCGGCTTCCTCGCAGAGCTTTGCGACTTCTATCGCGTTGATGTTCTCGTCATCCCAGCCCTTGCGGAGCTTTACCGTTACGGGCACGGGGCTGACCTTTGCGACCGCCTCGGTTATCTCGCCGCAGAGCTTCGGGGTCTTCATCAAGGCGCAGCCGCTGCCGCTGCCGCTGATCTTGGGAGCCGGGCAGCCCATATTTATGTCGATTATATCGGGCTCGTGCTTCATAGCCGAAAGCGCCGCGTCCGCCATTGTTGAGGGCTCGTCGCCGAATATCTGTATCCCGCAGGGGCGTTCATCATCTGAGATCATCATCAGCTCCTCGCTCTTTTTGTCCTTGAAGGAGAGCGCCTTTGAGCTGACCATCTCGCTCACGCAGTAGCCCGCGCCGCAGCTGACGCACAGCTCGCGGTAGGCTCTGTCGCTTATGCCCGCCATAGGAGCGAGCAGCGCGCGGGATTTGAACGTGACGTTACCTATTTGGGAACCTGTCATACATTACCCTGTTTTTTCTGCCGCTCGCCTTGGTGCTGATAGCGACCGCTAAAATCACAACTATGCCCACGCCCGCGCATATCCACGAAGCCGCGCCGAACGCGTAGTTGGTTGAGTAGGCTTTTTGGCTGACTGTTTTGGGGACAGTCGGCTCGGCAATATATTTTGTCGCGCCGGTGTCGGGGTCGTCCACGTTATTTGCGTAATAGTACGGGTCGGGATCGACATACTCGGTCACGTACTCGACATACTCGGTCTCGGGCTGAGGCTCTTCGGTCACAGGCTGCGGCGCCTCGGTCTCGGGCTGGGGCTCGGGCTGAGGCTCTTCGGTCACAGGCTGCGGAGCTTCGGTATCGGGCTGGGGCTGCGGAGCGTCCGTCACGATTTGGGGATCGTCGCTGACCGAGCTGTCGTCGTCGGGCGCGGCGAATACTCCTAATATGCCAAAGGCAATAAGTATTACGCCCAGCAAAACGCCTGCCGCCCTCGGTATCAGTTTTTTATACTTCATAATAATACCTCACGATAAATTGGGGTGGTTATTTAAATAAACAGCATATATAGTTATTATACCAAAAGCGGGTGGTTATTGCAAGTCAAATTTTCAGTTATATGCAGCTGTGTTTATGTACAATTTAATTGTTATTCAAAACTGCTGAAAGAACATTCCCGAGCAGGGTGCCGGTGTACTCCGCCTCGTCGATAGAGTTCGCGTCCGAGCCGACTTCTATAAGCAGCGAGCCGTCGCAGATATACTCGTTGTAGGCGAAGAAATCAAAGCTGAGCGGGCGGGTCATCCCCGGGTACATCTTTTCGGCGGTGTTTTGGATCTTCAGGGCGAAATCAAGGTTGTTCCGCCAGTTGTCAAAATCCCTTTCGCCGTAATAATCGCAGCCCGAGAGCACCATTATTTGCGCCGCCTGTTTTCCGTTGTATTCAAAGACGGGCTTGACCTTGCGCGCCTCGGTGCCCAAGGCGTCGCGGTGGATATCGAGCACGACTTTTATGGAGCTGTTATCCTCCATATCAGCGCGCACGGTCTGAGCGCTGCGGTCATACGCGCCGTTGTATGAGGAATCGTGGACGGTGGTGTCGTGCAGGGTCTTTATGCCGTTTTTCTCAAGCTCCTCGGCGATCTTGTCGCCCACGGCGACGACGCTGAAATCCGCGTTTTGAGTGCGCGAATAGTAGCTATCGTAAAAATAATCGACGCTCTCGTCAAGGTACGCCTCGGTCGTGTGGGTGTGGTAGATGAGCACCTGCGGCTGATCGCTGTTCTTCTCTGTCTTGAAGGTCAGGGGTTTATTGAGCAGCCCCTCAAAGTCAAAATCGAGCCCTGTTTTGTTTTTTACACAGCACTCCCCCACCGCCGTGCCGTCAAAGCCGATCTGCTTTTCGGCTATGTCGAGCTTTTCCTCGCCCGTATGGGGAGCATAGCTGTCGTAGTAGCCCGATTTGTCGCGGGTTTTATTTGACGGCGAGAGTACTGCTTTTGCTTGCTCCGGTTTATCGGGCTTTGTTTCGGGCGTCTGCTCCCGGGTTTCGGGCTCGGTGCCTGTCTGTACCGAATATACGCCGTCCGTCAGCGTAAATGCCGCGGCGGCGAGCACTCCGTTTTTTGGGTCAAAGCACTCCGGCAGGCGGCGGATAACGCAAAACGCGGCTATGACGACGAGTATGAGCGCCGTTGAGATTTTTGTAAGCTTAAGAAGTTTTCCTTTGATTTTCACATTACCACCCGAACATAGTTATATTGCTATATATATGTTTTTTATTTTAGGGAATATGAATTTTGATGAATGATTTCGGATCTGCGCCAAAAGCTTCTACGGCGGAGAGATTCTTCCGCCGGGGAGTTTGGGTTTTTTTTTGCCGAATCAATGCGTTTTTTCGCTTTAATTGACGACATTTTGATGTATGCGGGGCGTCAGATTTTTGGTTGCAGCTCGGCAAATTGATGAATTTTTGAAAATATTTAGTTAATCTGTTTTTTAAATCACGAAATGACAGGCGGCATTGGCATTTTTGCCGATTATCAGCAAATTTATAACTAATTATATCTAAAACTGCAATAAGAATAAAACAAAAAAACGGTTGACAAATCTATATTTACGATGTATACTAAAAATGCAACACAAAATGTTGTTCTTTACCTTTCCCATAGGGGATTGATACTTTTTGTCATTGCTGTTTTCATGTTTTTTCTTCCTCTTTACCTTTCCCATAGGGGATTGATACCCTCAGCAGGGAGAACCATTTTGAGCACTGTTTCGCTTTACCTTTCCCATAGGGGATTGATACTGTACTGTTTCATATAGGTTGCCATTGATTTTTCCTCCTTTACCTTTCCCATAGGGGATTGATACCATATTGCGGCAAAATTTTTAGTTTGTTTTTATCACTTTACCTTTCCCATAGGGGATTGATACCGTATGATGTCGCCGTCAACACAGGAGTAGGCACCGGCTTTACCTTTCCCATAGGGGATTGATTTGTTACAGCGGCGTC
>CACYQK010000095.1:0-5914 GCA_902776495.1 uncultured Ruminococcus sp.
GCCCCCTCCGTCACGCCGCTTTGGCGGCGCGCCACCTCCCCCGAAACAAGTGTCGGGGGGAGGCTTTAAATCTGCTATACAAAAAGCCTGCTCATTATCAAAATATGAAATGAACAGGCTCTTTCTGATTCTTTCTTTTGTTTTGTGTTTTCGACCGTCAGCTTATCGGCGATCGCCATTTTTTTGATGATGTTCTTCACCGTCAGGTCAAGCCCCGTGCCCTCGCTGTAATCAGCAGGGTAAATAAAGTCCACCCTGTCGCGGCTTAGCAGCGCCTCTACCTTGCTGTCGCGCTTTTGATAAACGGCGATGGAATAGCCGCCGTAGGCTTTCATCATCTTCATACACGGCACGTCCGAAAGTCCGTCGCCGATGTATATCATATTGCAAAACGGCACGCGCTTGCTGTCGTCGGGCATTGAGCGGTTGAGGTCAACATCGTTAGCGACGTCGAGCACGCCCTTGTTGATCCTGTAAACAAACTGCGTCTTGTTTGTGTAGTTAACGTCGGTCTTAGGCCACACGGGCACGCCGTTTTCGTCGTACAAAAACTCACATGCAAAAATGCTCGTAAAGCAGTCCTTTATGCTCGTTCCCTCGATTATCTCCATCATCCCCGAGGAAATAACATAGTGCTCGATCTTGACGCCGTTTTCAAGCCCAAATTGATTTATACGGTCAAACCAGGTGTCTACGCCCTTGAACAGCTCGACGTTCTCACCCATTTTTACAAGGTTCTCACGCTTTAGGGTTATATTTTTATCCTTGGCGATCTTAACCATTGCGTACATATACGCGAGCACCGAGTCCATATGTTCCTTTGCGCCGAGCTCGTTTGTAAAATCCCAGAACTCGCCGTCGGTCAGCCCGAGGCTCGGGATAAAGCTGTAGCCCTGCATATTTTTGGTACATAAGGTTCGGTCAAAGTCGTACATCAGCGCGACAATGGGTAAATCACTCATAATAATCTCCAAAAAAACTTAGTAATCTTAGTATTTCTTAATCTCAACGGAATTGATCACAACGTTTTCGAGCGGCACGTCTTTATCATCTACCGTTACATTCGCTATCTTGTCAACAACATCCATACCGTCAATGACCTGGGCAAAAACGGTGTTGCCTCTGTCGGCAGCGTTGAAAACTCCGTCAAGGTTGGGGTTTCCGCCGTTTTCGTTGTAAAGGGATTTTACCTCTTCGGGAATGATAGCGGTGTTGATAAATTTGTCGCCGTTTTCGTCAATAAACGCCTTCACAAGGTTTGAATCCTTGTAGCTCTTCAAACGGGTCTTGATATTTTTCCAAACATCGTCAAACTTTGTCCAGCCGCCGTCATTTACAAACTTATCCTTTGTGGTCTGGTTGATAAAGAACTGGCTGCCGTTTGAGTCCTTGGCGCTGTTCGCCATCGAGACCGCTCCCCTGATATTATAGAGCTTGTCGCAGAATTCGTCCTCGAACTCGTCGCCGTAGGAACTGATACCGTTCGGGTGGTTGGGATCCTCGCCGTAGTGGCCGCCTTGGATAACAAAGTCCTTGATGACCCTGTGGAAGGTCGTGTTGTTGTACTTGCCCGCCTTTGCCAAATTCACAAAGTTTGTGACGGTTTTGGGAGCCTGCTTTTGGAAAAGCCTGAGAGTAATATCGCCGTAGTCGGTGTGGAGAACCGCTATGTTCTCACCCTTTTGGGGCTTTTCAAGCTGGAAGCCCACAGCGTTGTCGTCCTCTGTGATGTTCGGCTCAATGCCGAGCGTCGCCGGGTCAAATCCCATAGCCTCAAGTCCGCCGATAGCCTTTGCCTCGTCGTCTGTGCTGACGGGATAGGTCGTTTCCGCCTCATCCGCGGTAGCCGCTTTTGTGTCCTCTTCGGTCTGTTTTTTGCCGGAGCAACCGACAAATGACAGCGCCAAAACAAGACTGAGCGCCACGCATAAAAAAGAAATGAGTGCTTTATTGAATTTTCTCATAATCATTGTCCTTTCGGATATTTCCTAACGGAAATTTTTTGAAATATCATAAAACACACAAGGTTATTATACCACAAAAGAATAAAAAAATCAAATTACAGGTATATTCATAAAATGTAAATACGCCTCATAGTATTATTTGTAACTACAGCAAAAAGTACGGAGGCAGAAAAATGTCAGAATTTTTACCCGAAGGAAAACTGATCAATAATAGAGAAAACATCGCCTGTTTAAGCTCGACCCAAGGCTTGAGGGAGGCTATGCGCACGCAAAAGATACTTGAAGCACAAGCGGTGATCTGCGATTCGGGGCATAACCTGACCGTAGAGCTCGGGAGCTTTAGAGGATTTATCCCTCGCGAGGAGGGCGCCATTGGTATACGCGACGGCAGCGTGCGCGATATCGCGGTAATATCACGGGTGAACCGCCCCGTTTGCTTTGTTGTGACTGATATAAAAACCGACCAAAGCGGAAAGGAATACGCCGTTCTATCGCGCGAAAGGGCTCAGAAAATGTGCCTTGACGGCTACATATCCACCCTGCGCTGCGGCGATGTCGTAAACGCGAGGATCACCCACCTCGAGAGCTTCGGAGCGTTTGCCGACATCGGCTGCGGGATAGTCGCGCTTATGCCGATCGACTCTATCTCCGTTTCACGAATCGAGCATCCAAAAGAGCGGTTTTGCGCGGGTATGGACATCAAAGCGGTGATAAAGTCGATAGAAAACGGCAGGATAAGCCTCAGCCACAAGGAGCTTTTGGGGACTTGGGAGCAGAACGCAATCAACTTCTGTGCGGGCGAGACCGTGTCGGGAATCGTGCGCAGCGTTGAAAACTACGGCGCGTTCGTAGAGCTCGCGCCGAACCTCGCGGGGCTTGCCGAGAGTAAGGAAGGCGTTAAGACAGGCCAGCAGGCGAGCGTGTACATCAAGAGCATAATCCCCGAAAAGATGAAAATAAAGCTTATTATAATAGATACCTTTGACGCGCGCCGAGCCGTTGAGCCGCCGGAATACTACTATGAGGGCGAGCATATGGATAGATTTTTATACTCCCCCGAAGGGTGTAAAAAGGTGATTAAGACGGTTTTTGAGTAACGATTTAAAGGCTCCCCCATCATTTATTATGGGGGAGCTGTCGCCGACAACTTGTTGGCGGTGACTGAGGGGGCAGGCTATCCGACAACGCCCCGTTCTCAAAGGAAAAATCGCGCGATAGGAAAACTCTGCCCCCTCCGACCAATTCGCTCCAAGCGAATTGCCCACCTCCCCCGTAACAAGTGACGGGGGAGGCTTTAAATGTGCAGTGTACTATAAATGAACCATTGCTAAATTGACAAACACCCCTCCCATATGATAAAATTATCCCATATTGAATCTTTGGGGTGAGAATATGGATATCATCGGTATTTCTGCCGTTGTTCTGGGCGTAATCGCGGTCGTTTTGCTGATCGTTTTGATTGCTATTGTTCTAAGAAAGAATAATAATTCCGATACGGAACAGGTCGTGAACGCTGTCAAGAGCGAGGTGCTCCCCGCCGTCCGCGAGGAAATGACAAAGCAAAGCAGCGAGCTGCGTCAGGAGCTCGGAACTCAGACTCAGACCTCCGTTAAAAATATGGGCGACCTGCTGTCGGAGAATCAGCGCAGCTTTTCTCAGCAGCAATCCGAAAAGCTGAACGCGCTCGAGGTGAGATTTAAAACCTTCTCGGAATCGACCGAGCAAAAGCTCGAGAACATAAGGCTCTCGACCGAAAAACAGCTCGAGGCGAACCGCCAGACCACCGAAAAGCAGCTTGAAGCCAACCGCCAGACGACCGAAAAGCAGCTTGAACAGCTCAAAGCCGACAACAACAAGCAGCTTGAGGAAATGCGCAAGACCGTTGACGAAAAGCTCCAAAAGACGCTTGAGGAAAAGATGAACCAGAGCTTTTCGCTCGTCAACCAAAGGCTCGAGCAGGTTTACAAGGGCTTGGGCGAAATGCAAAACTTGGCGGTCGGGGTCGGCGACCTCAAAAAAGTCCTCTCGAACGTCAAAACAAGGGGCATTTTAGGCGAGATACAGCTCGGCAGCATTCTGACCGAGATACTTCCGCCCGAGCAGTACGAGGAAAACATCGCCACCAAAAAAGGCTCAAAGAATGTTGTTGAGTTCGCGATCAAGCTCCCCGCCGAAGACGACAGCTTTATTTATCTGCCAATCGACTCAAAGTTCCCCGGAGATACCTACGCCGCCCTGCGCGACGCGATCGAGGACGGCGACAAGGAGCGGATCGACCTCTGCGCCAAAGCGCTGATCACCACGATAAAAAACGAGGCGAAGGATATCCGCGACAAATACATCGACCCGCCGAACACCACGGAATTCGCTATTATGTTCCTGCCGTTTGAGGGCTTGTACAGCGAGGTAGTCAACCGCGGAATGGTCGAGGAGCTCCAGCGCAAGTACAAGGTCAACATAGCCGGTCCGAGCACTATGGCGGCTCTGCTCAACTCACTGCAGATGGGCTTTAAGACGCTCGCCGTGCAAAAGCGAAGCTCAGAGGTCTGGGATCTGCTCGGCTCGGTCAAGCAGGAGTTCGACAAGTTCAACGATGTGCTGACCGCTACCCAGATGAGGCTCGACCAGGCAAACAAGGAGCTCGACAAGCTCGTGGGCGTCCGCACAAGACAGATACAAAGAAAACTAAAGGACGTCCAGTCCCCGACAATGCTGACGGACTTTTCGGAAGAAAACTAAATAAAACAAAAAAAGCTGTCATTCTGAGGCAAGATAAAACAAAAAAGCTGTCATTCTGAGGCTCCGCCGAAGAATCTCATACCTCTTTAACCGAGGTCAGTGTAAACATTATGAGATCCTTCGCTAAAGCTCAGGATGACAGCTTCCTTATTACTTATTACTTATTACTTTCTACTTATTCCTTTGATAGCAGCGGCTTGAGATACTCTCCCGTGAACGATGTCTTTGACCTTGCGACCTGCTCGGGAGTGCCCTTGGCGATCACCTTTCCGCCCATATCTCCGCCCTCGGGGCCGAGGTCGATGATGTAGTCGGCGGTCTTGATAAGGTCGAGGTTATGCTCGATAACAACCACCGTATTGCCGCCCTCGACAAGCAACTGCAAAACGTCTACCAACCTGTGAACGTCCGCGATATGCAGCCCCGTTGTTGGCTCGTCAAGGATATAAATAGTCTTGCCTGTGCTGCGCTTCGAGAGCTCGGTGGCGAGCTTTACGCGCTGAGCCTCGCCGCCCGAAAGCGTTGTCGCGGGCTGGCCGAGCTTGATGTAGCCCAGTCCGACGTCGAACAGCGTTTTGAGCTTGCGCCTGAGCTTTGGGATATTCTCAAAGAAGCCCATGGCCTCCTCTACCGTCATATCGAGCACGTCGCTGATATTTTTGCCCTTGTAGCGCACCTCGAGCGTCTCGCGGTTGTAGCGCTTGCCCTTGCAGACCTCGCAGGGCACATAGACGTCCGAGAGGAAGTGCATCTCGATCTTGATGATGCCGTCTCCCTGACACGCCTCGCATCTGCCGCCCTTGACGTTGAACGAAAAACGGCTCTGACTGAAGCCGCGCATTTTCGCGTCCTGTGTGGAGGCGAACAGCGCGCGGATATCCGTAAACAAGCCCGTATAGGTCGCGGCGTTTGAGCGCGGCGTTCTGCCAATAGGGCTCTGGTCGATTTCGATGACCTTGTCGAGATTCTCCATGCCGCGGATCGCCTTGTGAGCGCCCGCGGTCGTCTTGGCGCGGTTCAGCTCACGCGCAAGGCTCTTGTAGAGGATCTCGTTGACTAGCGAGCTTTTGCCCGAGCCGGATACGCCCGTCACACAGACGAACTCTCCGAGCGGGATCTTGACGTTGATTTTTTTGAGGTTGTTCTGCTCCGCTCCGATCACCTCGAGGAACTTGCCGTTGCCCTTGCGCCGTTCAGCAGGCACGGGAACC
>CACYQK010000096.1:0-5679 GCA_902776495.1 uncultured Ruminococcus sp.
TTATGACCTTATAATCCTCGATGTTATGCTCCCCTACCGCGACGGTTTTGAGGTTGCGCAAGAGCTCAGAAAAAACAAGATCGAGACCCCTATTCTTATGCTGACCGCAAAGGACACTATAGCCGACAAGGTCACGGGGCTTGACCGCGGCGCGGATGATTATATGACAAAGCCGTTTGCTCCCGAGGAGCTTTTGGCGCGCATCAAGGCGCTCACCCGCCGCAGAGGCGAGGTCATCCTTGATGAGGAGGACTTCGGCGACTTTAACTTTAACGCCTCGACAAGCACTTTGACAAAGGGCGCGAAGTCGGTCCACCTCAATTTTAAGGAAGCTGAAATTTTAAAGCTTTTGATAGCCAACAGGGATATAATTATCTCAAAGGACGATATCATCACAAAGGTCTGGGGTTATGACTCGGACGCGGGGTCGAACAATGTTGAGGCATATATCTCGTTTTTAAGGCGAAAGTTTAAGTTTATTAATTCTTCTACAGAAATAAAAGCAGTCAAGAAAATGGGCTACAGATTGGAGAATAAGGGATGATCAAAAAACTAAGACGGCGGATTATACTTGTAAATATGCTGCTTGTGGGTATAGTTATCCTGATGATCTTTGCGGTCGTCTGCGTCAACAGCTACTCAAATTCCGTCCGCGAGCTCGAGCGAGGGCTCAGCCATGTTGCGGACAATCAGGGCTTCGGCGGCGATATGCAGTTTGACAAAAAAGATGAGTTCAAGATCGAGAATCCCGAGCAAAAGAACGATATGCCCGATGACCGTAATATGGAAAGACCCGTCCAGATAAGCTCATACATAGTGGTTCAGGTCGACAAAGACGGCAACATCACAAGCACAAAGGAAAGCGACCTTTCGATGGACGAGGACGACCTTAAAGCCTGCGTTGAAACGGTTATGAAAGAGCAAAATATGTCCGGGCAGATCGGCGGCTACAATCTGATGTATGTTAAGCGCGACAATCCGAACGGCTGCAGCATTTCATTTGCAGACAACAGCGGGATTTATTCATCGCTTTGGAACACTCTGCTGCTGACTTTTGCATTGTTCATCGGCAGTATGGGCGTTATCTTTTTGATAAGCCTTGTGCTGTCGGGATTCGCTGTCAAGCCGGTCAAGACGGTTTGGGAGCAGCAAAAGCAGTTTGTCGCGGACGCTTCTCACGAGCTCAAAACTCCGCTGACGGTCATTTTGGCGAACAACAACATTATGATGTCGCACACCGAAAACTGCGTCAAGGACGAAATGCAGTGGCTTGAAAGCACCGAGGAAGAAGCACAGCATATGAAAAAACTCATCGACCAAATGCTGTTCCTCGCTAAGTCCGACGCGGGAGAAACTAACATTGAGATGTCAGACGTTGATTTCAGCGAGATAGTCGAGGGCGCGTCGCTCAATTTTGAGCCCGTAGCCTTTGAAAAGAACATTATGATAACAGTCAGATCGAGAGCGAAATTACTCTGCGCGGCAACGCTACTCAGTTAAACCAGCTCACTCACATTTTGATTGACAATGCTGTTAAGTACTCAGCCGAAAACAGCACGGTGACGATTACCCTGAGCAAGAGCGGAGACACGACCGAATTCTCCGTCAACAACCACGGCACCGTGATCGCTCAGGATGATTTGGAGCATATCTTTGACAGGTTCTACAGGGCTGAAAAGTCGAGGACTACAAAGGGCTACGGGCTCGGGCTCTCGATAGCGCAAAAGATCGTTCAAGGTATGAACGGCAAGCTTACAGCCGAAAGCAACGAACAGGACGGAACGACGTTTTCAGCGGTGTTTAGATGAAAATCAAATTTATCCAATAAAATGTCATATCCCCGCTGCCTATAGATACATAAAGTTATTTGAACGACTCGGATAAAACCCGGTGTTTATGCGGGTTCTGTCAATTCGTTCAATTCAGGCAATATGAACGACTCGTAAACTAAATACGCGGAAAAACGAATAATCAAATCCTTATTCTCAGCGTCTATTCGATAATAGGATTTCACCTGAACGACTCGATAAAACTCAATGTTTATGCGGGTTTGCTCCAAGTCGTTCATATAAGATAAGGTATCTGTAAAACTATGAAATCCTACTCGGGCAACGACCATACAACAACTCTTTCATTGCCAAATCCTTTATATTTATGTTTTATATCAAGCTCTTTTCTTGCTCTGTATAATGTGCTGGTTGAACATTCAAATCTTTCACAAATCTCATTCATATCCTTTATCTCGATCTCGTTTTCCTCCCCGAACATCTCCAAAATCTTATCGCAGAGCTCGTCTTTTTTCACGCTCGGCTTATTCCTTTCGGTCTGCTTGAAGTTCAGGATATCGTCGGCTGTTTCGTCGCAGAAGCAGTTGAATTTAATGCCGCCCTGTTTTGGGTTGACCTCAAAGCAAATGCTCCTGCCCCGCATCTCGAGCGAGGATTTTTCGTGGCAGAGGATCCTGCCGAACGGGTTCTTTGGGTCTTTGCCCAAGATCAGCATACTCCTCGCCACCGCAGGGATGTCCATTGAGCCGAGCGCCCTGTGGAGCGCGGCATTCTGGCTCGACTTTGAGTGGTGCATTATCAAAATGACCGCCACATTGTATTTCTCGGCAAGATTGTGGAGCCTCTGCAAAACGGGTCTGACCTCGTTCGCGCGGTTCATATCTATCTTCGCGCCGAGGTACGCCTGCAACGGGTCGAAGATCAGCAGCTTAGGCTTCAAATCTTTCATTATCTGCTCCACGCGGTCGTCCGAGAGGTTGAGCGTTTTGTCGGTCTCGTCGAGGATGAAGATTTTTGAAAAGTTCGGTCTCATCGGCTCGAGTCGGGGTTTTATCGTGTCGGCAATGCCGTCCTCAGCCGTCTGATAAACGACGTTTGCGGGCTCGCAGTAGGCACGGGTCTCGCCGTAAAACGGTCTGCCCGTGCTGACCTGAGCGGCTAAATAGAGCGACAAAAAGGTCTTGCCCGTGCCGGGGTCGGCAGTCATCAGGGTGATCTTGCCCTGCGGGATGTACGGGTACCAAAGCCATTCGGTGGTGGTGGACTCGACATCGTCGAGGCAGATATAAGTCGATTTTTTATTTTGTAGGGGCGGGCATTGCCCGCCCGCGGGCTCAAGGCAAACGTCGCTGTTATCTGCGGGCGGGCATTGCCCGCCCCTACAATACAGCTCCGTCGTCATTGTAAGCGCTTTTAGTTTGAATCTAACCGCTTCCTCTTTGCTCTCGTTTTGCGAGGGCTTTTCTTTTTCGTAGACGTCGGTGATGTCGCCCTTGTGCTTCAGGTCTGTCCATTCCTTTGTCAGATCGAGCGCCTTGACCTCGTCGGCAAAGGGCTCTATTTGCTCGGCTATGTAATTCGCGAGCTCCCTGCCCGGGTCGTCGTTGTCGGGGATGATCGCCACGCTCACGCCCTTAAACATCTCGTTATACTCCCTGCACCACTTCTTCTCGAGCTTTCCCCTGCCCGCTCCGTGAGGCGAACAGACGGCGAGCAAGCCGAGGTCGTTCGTGAGGGTGTCAACGTCCTTTTCGCCCTCGGCGATGTAGAGCGTCTCTCCCCTTTCGCGCGCCTGAAAAACGCTGCCCTGCTTGTAGAGCGGAACAGGCAGACTTCTGCCGTTTTCGTCCTTCGGCAAGCCCTTGACCTGCTGACCCTTGTCGCCCTTATGGTACCAGCAAAACGCCTTGTGGTAGCTTTGCGAGGTATTGTCCCAGACATAAAAGCGGGTCTTTTTGAGGTTTTCGGAGTAGTAGTATGTAACCTGCTCGGGTCGTGTCACAGCGCTTTTCTGCTCAAAGAACAGCTCCTTAACATCCAAATTCAAAGCGTCCATTACGGTCTTGCCGTCGGCTCCGCACACGGGACAGGTCATAACGATGCCCTTTTGACCCTCCATAATGTCAAGGCTCGGTCGGTGGTCGTCGTGGCACGGACAAAGCGCGATATAGCTCCCGTCGGACTGAGGCTTAACGCCGTCAAGGTGTGATAAGATTTCCTGTAGATTCATATACGAATCCCTCCTATTTTTTTGATAAGAGGCAAACACCTCTTTCACTAATAGGTCGAAAACAGAAAAAATTGCACACTTTTATGCAATTTTTAAAAAAATAATTTTAAAATAGCAGGGATTGATTATGTTTTGGCAATTATGAATTATAATTATAGGGGCAGCCCCCTCAGTCATTTTGCGCACAAAATTACAGCTCCCCCGAATTGTTTCGGGGGAGCCTTTGAATATGTTGATTAAATTAAATCAATTGATCGGTTTTGCGCCGGGATTCTCGTCGGGATTTACGAGGTAGAACTTGAGGTAATCGTTCGATGAGCCTACAAGGCTGTCGTCGATTACGACCCACATCTCGTTGTAGCCAAAGCCCTCGTAGTCCTTGGTCTGGTTCGTGCCGGAGCTCGAAGCAGAAACGATGATGTTGTAAGTACCCGCGAGCTGGCTGTGATCCTTAACGTTCTCGTAAACGAAGCTGTAGTCATACCAGCCGTCGCCGTCGTCGTCGAGAGCGGGCTTACCTGCCCATGTGCCGCCGGTGAAGTTCTGGTCTGCGAGGTGCTTGCCCTCAAGGTCGGAAGCCCAGATCCAGAGATAAGGATCCCATGTGAGGTTTCCGCTGTGCTTGAAGTGGAGATTTACATCGCAGTTGCCGGGAACATAGTAGTAGTTTACAACGAGCTTGGGTCCGTACTCGATCGTGCCCGAGGTCTTCTGGGGAAGTCTTGTCTCGTCAAGAGAATAACCCATTACTACATACGGTTCGGAGGTGAACTCCTCGCCTACTCTGCCGTTGATGTCGATCGTTGAATCCTTGAACTGCTTAACCTGACCCTGAGGATCGGTGTAGTAGTAGTTGATCTGGACGCTGCCGGTAGCTACGTTGTGGCCCGCAGTGAACTTCTGCATCATAAGAGTGTCCATAATATCTACCTGACCGTCGCAGTTGAAGTCGAGATCCTTGTTGGGCATAGGAGCCTTTTCAACGAGTATCTTCTGCATCATAGTTACATCGAGAGCCGAGATCTCGCCGTCGCCGTCAAGGTCGCCGTTTGTCCTGAGAGGCTCGGGGATATAGTCGGTGTAGATGAAGGTAACTTCCTGAGCTTCTTCGCTGAATACGCCTGTGTCCTCGCCGATGACCGAGTCAAACTCATACTTGGGATCAACGCCGGAGGTCGGGAGAACCTGATAACCTGCGCCGATCTTGCCTGTAACTGTTGTTGAAGGAGCAACTTCCGCGCCGTCAGCGCTGCCGTACTTGTAGTTTACGATGACCTTGCCTGTGTCTGAGGGGATATCAGCAGCTTCAAAGCTCTCTTTGTCGACCGCGATCATTGATGAGTACGCGGGAACCTCAAAGGTCTTGCCCTGAACCTCGCCGAGGTTGTCAACGCCTGCGCACCGGTCGTTGGCGATGATCACCCACTCGTCGGCAGAAGCGCCGTTTACGGTGAAGGTCTTGTCTGTAGCAGCCGCGTTATGGATAACGAGCATAGTCTTCCACTCGCCCTCGGTGTTGTTGGTGATCTCAAACTGAACGTTGTCCGAGTTAACATCGAGCGAGGGTGTGGTGTTGAAGAACTTGAAGTTATCTTCAAAGCTCTTGTCCATAGAAGTGAGCGGAGTGTAGTTCGCCTTGATCTTCATCATACCGCTGTAGTA
>CACYQK010000097.1:0-5673 GCA_902776495.1 uncultured Ruminococcus sp.
TTGCCAGCCGCTGAGCGGGTTTCCGTTGGCGTCAAGAGCTCTGCCGTAGGAGTGGTCGTTTGAGGTGTCGCCGTTTGCAAAACGGTCGGTCAGCAGAAAGTACACATTCGCATTGTCCCATGTGAAATCGTCTGCACTTTCGATTTTGCTTACGCCCACAGCCGCAGAATCCACGGTTGCGGCGTTCACGGGAACAGCAAGCGCAAGCATGGAAAAGAGCATTGTAAGGCAAAGCACGATTGAGATTGTTTTCTTTTGCATTTCAAAACTTCCCTTTCTTTAATATGGAGCGCCGATCAAAAAGCAAAGCGGGCTTTTCGGGGATGGATTGTGAAATCCTGCCGAAAAAGCGCGTTCTGTCTTTAATTGGTGCTCGGTATTTAAATATTTCAGCCAAAAAGCCGAAATCTGCTTCATTATAATTATAACACTTAAAAAAGTTATTTCAAGTATGTAACTGCTTTTTGTTGTGCTGTAGAGTGGAGATTTATTTTGTGAAAAAACGTGTTTGTTTGTGCGTAATGCACAAAACGATTTCTCACCGTCAAAGGAAAATGATGACGCTATTGTTTATCTTGATCGGATGTGATAAAATGAAATCAGCATATTTTAAGGATTGATAATTATAGAAAAGCTGTTAAAAAACAGGATATTCGCGTACTGCGCGGCGGTTTTTTGCACGCTGCTCTGGGGAACTGCGTTTCCTTTTATAAAGCTCGGCTACAGTGAGTTCGGCGTGTCGGACGGCGACTTGGGCGCGAAACTCGTTTTTGCCGGCGCAAGGTTTATGATAGCGGGGATCATCGTGTATTTATTTCTCTGCGTCAGGCAAAAAAAGCCCGCCCTTATAAAAAAGGACGAGCTTGTGCCGATACTAAGCCTCGGACTTGTCCAGACCGCGGGGCAGTATATGTTTACATATATAGGTATAGGGTTGACCAGCGGAACCGCGACCTCGATAATCACAGCCTGCGCGTCGTTTTTTACGGTCGGCTTGGCGGCGATATTCTTTCGTAACGAAAAAATCACTTTTTTAAAGGTAATAGGGTGCGTTATCGGATTCGGCGGAGTTTTGACGATCAACAGCTTCGGCTTTGGTGAGGCGGGTTCGCTATTGGGCGACGGACTGATTCTTTGCTCTACGATCTGCGCGGCGTTCGGAAACATAATCGCGAAAAAATCTGCAAATAAAGTCGACCCCGTAAAGCTTACGGCGTTTCAGCTGATGATCGGCGCGGCGATCCTGCTTATCGCGGGGCTTATTATGGGCGGAAGGCTTGACCTTGCAAAAACAAACGGCGTGCTCATTTTGCTCTGGCTCGCGTTTGTATCAGCGGCGGCGTTTACTATTTGGACGGCGCTGCTTAAGTACCATCCCGCGGCGAAAATCTCCGTGTTCAATCTGCTCGTGCCGATTTTCGGAACGATATTGTCGGGCTTGGTTCTCGGAGAAAACGTGCTTAAACCCGAGACCTTTATTTCGCTTGCACTGATCTCGGCGGGAATAATACTTGTAAATATAACGAAAAGGGGAGAGACAGATGGTTAAAGGCGTAATTTCAGATATGGACGGCGTCATACTCGACAGCGAAAAGCTCTATGTTCGCTTTTGGTGCGAGGCGGGGAAGTTCTACGGTTATCCCTTTGAGGAGCGTCACGCGCTGAGTATCAGGTCAATGGCACGGCCGTTTGCGATTGAAAGGCTGCAAGGCTTTTTCGGCGAGGATTTTGACTACGACGCGGTGAGGAATAAGCGCGTTGAGCTGATGGATAAATACGTTGAGCAAAACGGGATAGAGGCAAAACCGGGAGCCGAAACGCTTTTGCGCTATTTAAAGGAAAAGGGGATAAAGACAGCCCTCGCCACCGCGACGCCTGCGGACAGGGCCGAAAAATACCTTGATATGGTCGGGCTTTTAAAATATTTTGATGAGATATGCAGCGCGCGGATGGTAAAAAACGGCAAGCCCGCGCCCGATATCTACCTATACGCCGCGGAAAAGCTTGATCTGCCGCCGTGTGAATGTATCGCGCTCGAGGACTCGCAAAACGGCATCCGCTCGGCGCACACGGCGGGCTGCAAGACCATTATGGTTCCCGACCTCGATCAGCCGACACAAGAAATAAAGCCCCTGCTGTTTGATTTGGCAGACGGGCTTGAAGATGTTATCAGGATAATCGATTCTGTTTATTAAACTCTGAAAAAACGTAAGCTTTTGTTGTCGTTTTCTGTCGAGAATAAAAGGTAAGTAACAAACAAACTTATAGAACGCTTAAAAAACGTAAGATTCTGCTGACGTTTTCTGTCGAGAAAAAAGGTAAGTAACAAACAAACTTATGGAACGTTTAAAAAACGTGAGATTCTGCTGACGTTTTCTGTCGAGAAAAAAGGTAAGTAACAAACAAACTTATGGAACGTTTAAAAAACTTTAGATTTTGCTGACGTTTTCTGTCGAGAGCAAAAGTTGAGATACAAACAGACTTATATAACGTTTAAAAAATTGAAAACGCCCGAGGGGATCGGGCGTTTTCTGTCTGTAAAAAATGAGGGGTACAATCACGGGCTTCGGATTTACCCGTGTTGAGGAGGGTAGAACAATACTCGACGGTTGCGGTTCCGTCTTTTGAGTACGGTTATATTAAACACTATCAATATGAAAACTGTGTGAAGTTAATTTGAAATTATATTGAATTAAAATTTTATAAAAAACTTTTAAAAAATATGAACAAATGTTTGATTTTTCTAAAACGATGTGGTACAATACTACTGTATAGAATAATTTGGGTTATTATCCAAAAAAGGATGTGCCGATATGAAACAGCTGAGCAAAAGCCAAACAAAAATTCTTGAATATTTAAAGGAGTGCTCGGAGTACGGCAGAGTTCCGTCTGTCCGCGAGATATGCGACAACACGGGGCTGAGCTCCACCTCCACAGTGCACTATCATTTAAAGCACCTCGAGGACAAGGGATATATCGTCCGCGAGCACGGAGTCAACAGGTGTATTCAGATAATGGGCGAGGAAAAAAGCGCGAGCGTACCCGTGCTCGGCAAGGTCGCCGCGGGCAATCCTATTTTGGCGGTCGAGGACATAGAATGTTATGTGCCCGTACCGGAGAGACTCAAACGCGGCAAGGAGCTTTTCGCGCTGAGGATCCAGGGAGACAGTATGATCAACGCCGGTATTTTGAATGACGACATCGTGATCGTCAACCGCACTCCCGTTGCCGAAAACGGCGAGATCGTGGTAGCGCTTGTTGATGACAGCGCGACGGTAAAGCGTTTTTACAAGGAAAACGGGCATTACCGTTTGCAGCCCGAAAACGACGACTACGACCCGATCATTGTCGACGAGGTCATCCTGCTCGGCAAGGTGATTTCACTAATCAGAAATTATTGATTCGCGCCGCGCGCGCATTGGAGGCAAAAACTAATTATGAAAAAAATACAAACAGTATGTGTGTTCGGTTCTTCAAGCGAGAGCATAGATAAAGAATATCTTGACTCGGCTGAGCATTTGGGCAAGACCCTTGCTGAGCACGAAAACAGCGTAGTGTTCGGCGGCGGACGATACGGAGTGATGGGCGCTGTCGCAAGGGGTGTAACCGCGGGCAGCGGCAAGCTGATCGGCGTAAGCCCCAAGTTTTTTATAAAGATGGGCGTGCTCTTTGACGATGCGACTGAAATGGTCTATACCGAAACAATGCGCGAACGCAAGGCGGTAATGGAGGATACCTCCGATGCGTTTATTATTTGCGCGGGAGGCATCGGCACCTTTGAGGAGTTCTTTGAGGTGCTTACCCTGAAGGAGCTCGGCAGACACAAAAAACCGATCATAATTTATAACCACAAGGGCTATTACGACGAGCTGATCGCGATGATGAACGCGTCGGTGGAAAAGAAGTTTATGTCGGATAAGGTCAATAAACTTTACACCGTGGCTGATACAGAAGAAGATGTTATGTATCAGCTCGAAAATTACAAGGAATTCAGCTACAGCAAGTACGAATGAGGTGAAAGTATGGCGGATATGTGCGAGATGTGCGCTCACTTTGTCTCGGACGATGAGCTCGGGGACTACTGCTCCGTAAGCCTTGACGAGGACGAAATGGCAAGATTTTTGACCCAAAGCGTAAAGGGCTGCAGCTACTTTCAGCTCTATGACGAATACAAAATAGTTCAAAAGCAAAACTGATGGATAATAAGAGCTTTTACGATAAGGTCTACAATGTGGTAATGAAGATCCCGCGCGGAAAGGTCGCTACCTACGGCCAAGTCGCCGCGGCGGCGGGCAGCGGCGGAGCCGCGAGAGCTGTCGGCAACGCGCTGCATAAAAACCCCGCGTTCGGCGTAATACCCTGCCACAGGGTAGTCAATGCAAAAGGAGAGCTTGCCGAGGCGTTTGTTTTCGGCGGAGTAAATGTGCAAAAAGACCTGCTCGAAGAAGAAGGCGTTGAAGTGGTCGATAACCGAGTTGAACTGAAAAAATATCAGGTTAGGAAGTTATAATAAATCATTTTTGTCTTAAAATCGGCGCATTTTGCGCCGATTTGCTTTTTTGAGGATTTTGTGTTATACTAATATAGGCGTATGGATGCGCCGTTGATTGTGTGAATAACGATAATTGGTGATTTTATGGATTACAAATTAATCGCGGTTGACCTTGACGGTACACTCACTAACTCAAAAAAAGAAATATCTCCGCGCAACCGTTACGCGCTGCTTGAGGCTCAGCAAAAGGGCAAAAGGGTGATCATCACCTCGGGACGGCATCCCATCGGAGTTTTTCCGATAGCCGACGACCTTATGCTCGGGCGGTACGGCGGTTATATTATGTCGTTCAACGGCGGCAAGATAATCGAATGTGCAACAGGCAGAACCATAGTCAGCAGGGAATTCCCCCGCGAGTATTTAAGCGACGTTGTAAACGTGCTTTCGGATTTTAACGTTACGGTTATAACGTGGGACGATAAAAAAATCTTTGCGAACAATAAAGTCAACGATTACACCTACGTTGAGCAGGAGGTGCTCAAGACCGATATGGTCGTGGTCGATGACTTTGTGTCGGAGATAAAGTTTGATATCAACAAGCTGCTTATCGCGGGCGAGCCCGATGTGCTCGATACCTGCCAGACGCTTTTGAAAAAGCGCTATGACGGCTTGCTCGATATTTACAAGAGCGCGCCGTATTTCCTCGAGATTATGCCGCTTGGTATTTCCAAAGGGTCCATGCTTCCGCTGCTTCTGGAGCAGCTCGGTATCGACAGGGAAGAGCTGATCGCGTTCGGTGACAATTACAACGACATGACCATGATCGGCTACGCGGGTATGGGCGTGGCTATGGGCAACGGCGAGGCTGAGGTAAAGAAAATCGCGAACTACGTATGCGAGTCCAACGACGAGGACGGCATCGCGAAAACACTGGAAAAATATGTACTGTGACAGGGCGGTTTCCGCCCTGTTTTTTCTTGGCGGCACGGGTATTATTTAAATTGTACAAATTCAGGAGAAAAACTTTGGCAGGAGGCAAATTCGCTTAATTCTTTTAACGAAAAAATAGAAAAACTTCTCTAACTTATAATAATAATGTATAAATAACCATATTTGTATAAGGAGGAGAATGTATGGCACATTTCAAAAAAATTCTTGCCTTGTTGTTGGCGGTGTGTTTC
>CACYQK010000098.1:0-5670 GCA_902776495.1 uncultured Ruminococcus sp.
AGCGGCAAAGATCAGCTGCACATATGACTTCAAGACAAACAAATATACATTCAAGGCTGTAGGCCAGTTCGCGGGAACAACAAACGCAGTTCTCAAGTACGCTACGATCGACGGCAAGTGGCACAACGTACCGATCCGCTTCACAACAGACAAGGCGCTCAACGTAACCGGCAAGCAGACCGGCAAGGAGTACATCACAAAGGATAGATACTCAGGCTAAGTCGGCAACGTGACGTTGGTCGCGGCGGCGACACCGCAATTCGAGAAGAAAAGTCTGTAATATCGGCGAACTCGAATTCCCGACAATTACCAAGCTCTATTGGTAACACTAATTTGCTAACCCCTAATTTTTTATAGATAACCTCTTAACAAAAAGTAACAACAAAAAGAAACAACAAACCAAGACGCAGGGAGCATAACGCTTCCTGTGTTTTGGTTTAAAATAAAATATTAAAAAACTTTAAAATACCCTGTTTTTTGTTAGGATTTTGTTATAGTCGATATGATATACTATAACCATAGTAAATCAAAAAAATCCTCTCCTCCTTAAAATATAAAGTTTTCCGAATAAAAACGAGCAGATCCCGTCAAGAATCTGCTCGTTTTTATTTTTAGTTTGAAATTATGCGGGAGAAGCGCAGATTGCGGTCAATCCGCCCGATGTTGTTGCAACCGCGTTGTAGGACTTGTCGCCTGCTTTGAATGTAAAGCTGTCCTTCTTCAAATCGTCCTTGGAAATACCGATGTCCTCGAGGGTTTTGTCGAGCTCGATCCCGTCGATATTTGAGCTGATAACCTTGTCGTCCTTGATTACAACAGTGTTGTCGCCGCACTCATCCGCAAGGTTGATACCCGAAACCTTAGCATAATCCGCGGAGTCAAAGCCTACAACAACTGCGCCGTCGGCGTCAACTCTCTTAACTCCGGCGAGAATAGCGTAGGTTTTGGTTTCTGCGTTGTAAGGAGGATCATCGTTCATCATTTTTTCGGTGATGCCCTTGGCAATTTTTGTAAATCCCACTTTATCCTTTGTGTCTTTGAGCTTACCTTTTTCGGCGTCCTTGGGATAGCACGCAACGATATTGCCTTTAGCGTCGGAAACGGTTATGCTTGTGAGTCCGTTATCCTTTGCGATTTTTTCCAATTCCGCATCAGAAAGACCGGGCTTGAAGGCTTTTGCCGCGTTTTCGCCCTTTGCAAATGCTTCGTTGGCAAAATCAAGCTGTGTGGAGTTGAACTTGGAATTGTAATCCGAGATGACTTTTGTTGCTTTCTCCTTGGTATCCTTGAGCGCAGAGCTTGCGCCTGAGCATCCGCTGAGAGCTGCCGCGATCATCAAAACCGCGAGGACAATGGAGCTCACAGATATGATTTTTTTACTTTTCATAAATCACGTTCCTTTCAAAATTAATAGGTCACCTTTATTCTAACACATTTTGATTTGCAAATCACTATTAATACTAAACATATTTTTGATCTACTTTTTATGCATATATACAAATGATGTTTTTTTGATTTGGGTTTAGCTGAAAAACTGATTGAAAAACAGCCGTTTCGGTTGTATAATAAAGTCATTAGAAAAAAGTGAGGGAAAGCTATGGATTTCAGCCTGATGTACCCGCAGGGGGCTCAAAGAGATAACAAAACGCTGACCGATGAGGCGGTCAACGATCTTTCGATAGAGTTTATTGTTGACGCGCTGACTGACAAAAAAAGTGAGCGCGAGCTGATTTGCTCAGCAATGAAAAAAATTACCGACGATCCCGAGGTCATCCGTTATCGCTGCGATGTGTTCGAGGATTTTCTGAAATTCCCCAAGCTTAGAGTAGCTATGATCGAGCTTACCTTAAAGCTTGCCGATCTGCGCGATTTGGAGCGGTTCCAAAAGGACCAGGAGGCGTCTCAGCTTTGGTCGCTTATCAACCGTGTTCGGGAGATCGACGATTATGTAACTTGTATCAGGATGATAAAGGACACGCTCTCGAGGATCGATATCCAATCCGATGGGCTTCTTGCATTAAAACAGATGGTTATCGACATCGAGCGCGAAAGCGGATTTGACGAGCTCAAGCAGGATATTGACGAAACGCTCGCAAAGGCGCGCTGCCTTAAGAGTATCACGATCGGTGTTAACCTCGACGCTTTTCTGCGCCCGAGGACAGCAGGCGTGCTTTCACTGAATAACGAAAAATTCACCGACGCCGGACTGATGAAGCGGTTTATGAATTTTGCCAATCAAAAAAAAGAACTTCACGACGGTACGGACGTTGTCGGATTCAGGCAGTTCCACCCCGCGAACGAGCGGAAAAATACCAAGCCCGTAGAGATAAACCGTACCCCTGCCGCGTACTTGGGTATAGGTGTCGAAGGTGGCCCCGCGACAGGCGACGACCCGCTCTCCGAGGCGATAAAAAAGCCCGTGAGCGAAATACTCAAGCGCACCTGTTCCGAGATAAAATCCACGCTCAGGCGCTACGTCAATATGAGCGGTTACACATTGATAAAGCTGATGCCCGAGATTCTCTTTTATGTAAGATGGGCGGAGCTTATCGACAAAATCAAGGCTGTGGGAATGCCCGTCTGTAAGCCCGTTATCCTTGACACAGACAAACGGGATTGTTCTTTTAAAGAATTATATAATCTTAAACTCGTTATTAATAAAGTAAAAGGCGAGGATATAAACATCATTACGAACGGTATAGATTTTAACGATGAGCACAGGATATTTATACTGACGGGCCCCAACCGCGGCGGCAAGACCATCTTTACCCAAGCGTGGGGCTTGGCGATGCTGCTCGGTCAGCTCGGAATCTATGTGCCTGCCTCATACGCTGAGATCAGTCCGTGCGACAATATCTTTACCCACTTTCCCGCGGATGAGAACGACACCGTTGACCTTGGCAGACTGGGCGAGGAGAGCAAGCGACTCGCGGAGATCTTTGATATGGCGACCGAGCGCAGCATAATGCTGCTAAACGAGAGCTTAGCGACTACCAGCGTTACCGAGGGCTTGTTTATCGCCAAGGACGTGGTGAGCGCGATGCGTTACCTCGGCGCGAGGGCGATTTTCAACACCCATATGCACGATCTGGCGCGAAGCTGTGACGAGATAAACGAATCGGTAGAAGGCAAGAGCAGGGCGGCGAGCCTTGTAACAGGCGTCCACGACGGTGAGCGGAGCTTTAAGGTCAGCCTGCTTCCTCCGCAGGGAGTCAGCTACGCAAAGGATATAGCGCTGAAATACGGAGTATCGTTCAAGCAGATGAAAGAGACCATTGACAGTAAAAACTAACAGAGAAACAGAGAGAAAAAAGGCAGGAGTTTTGAACAGCCCCTGTCTTTTTCTTGTTCTTACTCTTATTCTTATTTATCTTCTTATTTTTGTTCTTATTCTTTTTCTTCTTCTTATTGGCTACAATTGTATACTTTTGTAGTTTTTAAGTTCAATTGTATACATTTGTAGCGTTCGTATACGTTCGTGTACGTTCGTATGCGTTCGGTAGCGGTCGCTGACATAGAAAAAGAGCCCGCTCCGAAAAAGCAGGCTCTGATTTTGCTCAATCAGTCTTCGCAGGGAACAAAGTCGTCTTTGCCAACGCCGCAAACGGGGCAGCACCAATCGTCGGGGATATCCTCGAACGCTGTGCCGGGAGCGATACCGCCGTCGGGATCGCCCTCTGCGGGGTCATAAATGTAGCCGCAGGGCTCGCACATATATTTCATAGCGTTTCTCCTTTCGTAGTATTTTATTTCGGGTGCGGGCAGAGCCCGCCCATAACTGTTAATTGTAAATCGTTAATTGTAAATTACAAACAATGCGCTCTGAGCTCCTCGCCTGATTTTGCGCTGAGGTACGCGGGAGCTATGTCAAGCACAGTCATTGCGCCGCTCTTGCCCTCGTTAAAGAGTCTGAACGCCGCGCGCGCGTACGCGATAAGCACCGAACCGGTGAACTCGGGGTTGGAGTCGAGCTTGAGGCTGTACTCGATAACGTGCTTTTGACCTTCGCTCGATGTGCCCGAATAAATGACCGAACCGCCGTGGGGAAGACCGCTGTGATCGCGCTTCATCTCTTCCTCAGTGATGAAGTTTACGGTGGTGTCGTAGTCCGCAAAGTAGTTGGGCATAGTCTTGATCTCGTTTTCTATCCTTGCGAGGTCGGCGCCGTTCTCGGCGACAACATAGCAAACCCTTGTGTGCTTTTCGCGCGTTGTAAGCTCGGGGTTCTCGCCGTTTCTTACCCTGTCAAGAGCCTCGGGAACGGGCACGGTGTACTGACGGCAGTCCTTAACGCCGTCGATCCTTCTGACCGCGTCAGAATGCCCTTGGCTGACGCCCTTGCCCCAGAATGTGTACGCCTGACCGTCGGGCATTACCGACTCGGCGTAAACTCTGTTGAGCGAGAACATTCCCGGATCCCATCCGCAGGAGATAATGCCGATCTTGCCGGCGGATTTTGAAGCCTTGTCAACGTTCGCAAAGTGGGTCGGGATATTCGCGTGGGTGTCAAACGAGTCGATAACATTATACATAGCGGCGTACTTGGGAGTCATCTCGGGCAGGTCGGTCGCGCTGCCGCCGCAGATAACAAGAACGTCGATATCTTCTTTGCCTGTATCAAGGTCGGCGGTGCTTTTAACCGCTGCGCCCTGAGTTTTGATTGTCAGCGTAGAGGGATCGCGCCTTGTGTATACCGCGACGAGCTCCATATCGCTGTTCTTTTTGATGGCTGCCTCAACGCCTCTGCCGAGGTTGCCGTAACCTAAGATTCCGATTTTAACCATAAATATTACCTCCGTTTTTTATATGTTAATCGCAGATTTTAAGCGAAATATCAAACGCCGTGACCGAATGTGTGAGCGCGCCCATAGAGATAATGTCAACGCCCGTTTCGGCGATCTCGCGGAGCCTTTCGTCTGTGATACCTCCGCTCGCCTCAAGCAGCGCCCTGCCGTTGGTGATAGCGACCGCGTCGCGCATCATTTCGGTACTCATATTGTCGAGCATAATAACGTCTACGCCCGCCTCGAGCGCCTGACCGAGCTCGTCAAGGTTTCTGACCTCGAGCTCTATTTTTGTCATATGGCCGAGCTTCTTTTTGAGCTTGGCTGTCGCGTTGGCAATACCGCCGCCCGCGTCAACGTGGTTGTCCTTGAGCATAGCCGCGTCGGACAGGTTGTAGCGGTGGTTTTTGCCTCCGCCGACCGTCACCGCGTACTTTTGCAGGGGTCTGAGCCCCGGCAAGGTCTTGCGGGTGTCGGCGATGGACGCCTTTGTGCCCTCAACTGACTTGACCGCCTTTGCGGTTGCCGTGGCGATGCCGCTCATATGCTGGAGCAGGTTGAGCGCGGTGCGCTCGCCCTTTAATAACGCCTTTGTTTTGCCGTGTATCTCGGCGATGATGTCGCCCTTTCTGAGCGTGTCGCCGTCGTTTTTATATACCTCGGCCTCAAAGCCGTTCGGCTGTAAAATCTCAAATACCCTTAGAGCGATGTTTATCCCGCAGAGTACGCCGTCGTCTTTCGCAAGGAAGCGCGCGGTGTTTTCTTGCTCGTCGTCGATCAGATAGTCGGTGGCGCAGTCGAGGTAATTGATGTCCTCGAGCAGCGCGGTTTTAATTATATCGTCAATATAAACGCTGTTAATCATTGTTTCCCTCCCGAACTTCGT
>CACYQK010000099.1:0-5630 GCA_902776495.1 uncultured Ruminococcus sp.
ACGCGGCGACCCTATGGAGCTGCTTATCCACGGCTACAAGCTGACGCTCAGGCTTGATGACGCGGACAAGATCGAGGTCGAGCCCGCCGAAAAGAAAGCCGAAGAAACTCACAAAAAGCGCAGTAATAAAAAGACGAGCCACCCGGGACTCGGCGAGGGCGGTAAATACCACCCAAAGGGCAGCGGTAATCCCCTGCCCGAGGGCACAAAGCTGACCTTTGCGCTTGTGGGCAACCAAAACTGCGGCAAGACTACGCTTTTTAATCAACTGACGGGAGCTAACCAGCACGTCGGCAACTTCCCCGGAGTCACCGTTGACCGCAAGGACGGCGTTATAAAGGAGCACCCCGAAACGCTCGTGACCGACCTGCCGGGAATATACTCGATGTCGCCGTATACCAGCGAAGAGATAGTATCGCGCAACTTTGTGCTTGAAGAAAAGCCCAAGGCGATAATCAATATAGTCGACTCAACAAATATCGAGCGCAACCTGTACCTGACTATGCAGCTTTTGGAAATGGACGTTCCTATGGTTGTCGCGCTCAATATGATGGACGAGCTGACCTCTAACGGCGGCTCGATAGACGTTAACGAAATGGAGCGCAGGCTGGGCGTGCCTGTGGTGCCGATCTCCGCCGCAAAGAACGAGGGCGTTGACGAGCTTGTCGAGCACGCGGTACATATAGCTCATTATCAGGAAAAACCCGTCGCGCAAGACTACTGCGACGCTTCATACAACGGCGGCTCGGTTCACCGCGCCCTGCACGGCATCAGCCATTTGATTGAGGATCACGCCAAAAAGGCGGACATCCCCCTGCGCTTTGCCGCGAGCAAGGTGATCGAGGGCGATGAGCTGATATTAAAGCAGCTTAAATTAGAGCAAAACGAGCTCGAGATGATAGAGCACATAGTTTTGCAGATGGAAAAGGAGCGCGGGCTTGACCGAGCCGCGGCGATCGCGGATATGCGCTTCGGCTTTATCCAAAAGGTCTGCGAGCAGACCGTCACCAAGCCGAAGGTCAGCAAGGAGAGTATACGTTCCGAAAAAATAGATAAGATACTGACTGGCAAGTTCACCGCCGTACCGATGTTCATCCTCATTATGGGCGCGGTGTTCTTCCTCACCTTCAACGTGATCGGCGGAACGCTGCAAAACCTGCTCGGCTGGGGGATCGACAGCCTGACCGCCGTTGTCGACAATGCGCTGACTCAAGCGGGAGTCAACGATGTCATCCACGGGCTTGTAATTGAGGGCATCTTTAACGGCGTAGGCAGTGTGCTCAGCTTCCTGCCGATAATCGTGACGCTGTTTTTCTTCCTCTCTCTGCTCGAGGACAGCGGATATATCGCGCGAGTCGCGTTCGTTATGGATAAATCCCTGCGAAAGCTCGGGCTCTCGGGCAGGAGCATCGTGCCTATGCTGATAGGCTTCGGCTGCACCGTGCCGGCGGTTATGTCAACGCGGACTCTGCCGAGTGAACGCGACAGAAAAATGACGATCTTGCTCACGCCGTTTATGAGCTGCTCGGCAAAGATGCCGATATTCGCGTTTTTTGTTGACGCGTTTTTCCCGAGCCACAAGTGGCTGATAATGCTCGGGCTGTACCTGCTCGGTATCGTGCTCGGTATAGCTATGGCGGTCATTTTCAAGAGCACGCTGTTCAGGGGCGGCGCGGTGCCGTTTGTAATGGAGCTGCCCAACTACCGCTTGCCGGGCGCAAAAAATGTCTCCCAACTTTTGTGGGAAAAGGCAAAGGACTTTTTGTCAAGGGCGTTCACGGTCATCTTGATAGCTACGATAATAATCTGGCTGCTGCGCAGCTTTGATCTGCGCTTTGCGCTTGTACAAAATCCCGAGGACAGCATACTCGCCAAAATATCGGGCTTGTTCGTGCCGATAATGGCGCCGCTCGGCTTGGGCGACTGGCGGATATGCACCTCGCTGATAAGCGGATTTATGGCAAAGGAAAGCGTGGTTTCGACCTTCAACGTGCTGTTCGGCGAGAATATAAACTCGGTAATGACGACCGCCTCGGCGGCGGCTATGCTCGTGTTTTCGCTGCTCTATACACCGTGCGTCGCGGCGATAGCTTCTATCAAGCGCGAGCTCGGATTAAAATGGTCGATCGGCGTTATAGTCTGGCAGTGCGTTATCGCGTGGGTAGTCGCGAGCATCGTGCATTTGATCGTAATGCTTTTCACGGGGGTATAAATGAACTGGATAGATATACTTATCGTTGCGCTGATAGTTTTGGCTTTGGCGGCGGCGATAATCGGAATAGTAAAGAAAAAGAAACGCGGCTGTGGCGGCTGTTGTGAGGGCTGTCCGATGAGCTGCAAGCACAGGAAATAATTATGAAAAAACGTATCGTTGCCGGGATCTTGGCTCATGTCGATTCCGGCAAAACGACTTTATCCGAGGCTATGCTCTACTGCTCCGGCAGTATCCAGCGGCTCGGCAGAGTCGACCACAAAAACTCATTCCTCGACACCTTCGCTTTGGAGCGGTCAAGAGGGATCACGATATTTTCAAAGCAGGCGGTGTTCAAGTTCAAAAACACCGAATTTTACCTGCTCGACACTCCGGGGCACGTTGACTTTTCCGCCGAGACGGAACGCGCGCTCAGGGTGCTCGACTACGCCGTTTTGGTGATAAGCGGCACCGACGGCGTTCAAAGCCACACCCAAACGCTATGGAAGCTGCTCAAAAAGTACGATGTGCCGTGCTTTATCTTCGTCAACAAAATGGACTTAGACGGCGCTGACAAGTATACGGTGTTCAAACAGCTAAAGCAAAAGCTCAGCGACAACTGCGTTGACTTTGACGACCAACGCAGCGAGAGCTTTTTTGAAAACACCGCGCTGTGCTCTGACGAATTGCTCAGCGAATACTACGACAGCGGCTCTCTTAAAGCCGAGAGCATTTCTGCGGCGATAAAAAACCGCGAGGTCTTCCCCTGTATGTTCGGCTCGGCGCTGAAGCTAAACGGCGTTGAGGAGTTTTTGGACTGCCTTGACCGCTGCGCCGTTCAGCCTGCTCACGGCGATGAGTTCGGCGCGAAGGTCTATAAAATTTCCGAGGACAGCAAGGGCGCTCGGCTGACGTTTATGAAGATAACGGGCGGCACGCTCAATGTCCGCGACGTTTTACAAAGCGATAAAAACACCGAAAACGAAAAGGTCGGTCAGATACGCATATACTCGGGCGACAAATTCACTCAGGCGGACCGCGCCGAAGCGGGCACGGTCTGCGCGGTCACGGGTATCAGCTTTACCCGCCCGGGCGACGGGCTTGGTTTTGAAAAGACATCACCTCTCCCCTTTCTTGAACCCGTGCTGACCTACCGCGTGGAGCTGCCCGAAGGCATTGACGAGCACACAGCTATGCAGAAGCTCAAAATACTCGAGGGCGAGGACCCGACGCTCAACGTCGTGCTCAGCGAGCGCGGCGAGATACTTGTTCAGCTGATGGGCGACATACAGCTCGAGGTCTTGCAGAGCATTATAAAAGACCGCTTCGGCTTCGAGGTGAATTTCGGTAAAGGAAATATAATTTACAAGGAAACGATTGAAAACACGGTCGAGGGCGTGGGTCACTTTGAGCCGCTGCGCCACTACGCCGAGGTGCACCTTATACTCAAACCGCTAAAACGCGACAGCGGGCTTGTGTTCAAAACCGACTGCCGCGAGGACAGCCTCGACAAAAACTGGCAGCGGCTTATCCTCACCCACCTATACGAAAAAACGCATATAGGCGTGCTGACTGGCTCGCCGATAACGGATATCGAGATCTCGCTCGTGTCGGGCAAGGCGCACACAAAGCACACCGAGGGCGGAGATTTTCGCCAGGCTACCTACCGCGCGGTGCGGCAGGGGCTCAGGAGCGCGCAGAGCGTTCTGCTCGAGCCTGTCTATGACTTTTCGCTCGAGGTTCCAAATGACTGCGTCGGCAGGGCGATGACCGATATCCAACGTATGAGCGGCACGATAGATCCTCCCGAGCAGGAGGGCGATCACGTCATTCTGACCGGTACGGCTCCCGTGTCCGAAATGCGCGGCTATGCCCGCGAGCTCAGCGGCTACACCAAGGGCAAAGGTCGGCTGTTCTGCTCGTTAAAGGGCTACGAGCCGTGCCATAATCAGGAGGAAATAATCGAAGAATTCGGCTACGATCCCGACGCGGACACCGACAACCCCTGCGACTCCGTCTTTTGCTCACACGGCGCGGGTCACACTGTAAAGTGGGACAAGGTGCGCGGATATATGCACCTGCCCTCAGCGCTCGAAAGCAATAAAAAGGTCGAGGAGATCACCTACAGCGCCGAGGCTTCGCATCCGCTCGACCGCTACAAAAACCAAAAGGACATCTTCGCGCTCGACAAGGAGCTGGTGAAGATTTTTGAGCAGACCTACGGCTCGGCAAAGCCGCGCAAAAGCGATGAGGTCAAGCGGCATTTTAAGTCTGAAAACATACCTCAAAAGTCCAAAAAATACAAAAAGCCGCCCAAATTTGACGGCACTGAGTATGTGCTTGTAGACGGCTACAACGTAATATTCTCCTGGGAGAACCTCAAAAAGCTCGCCGAGGGCAGCGTTGACGCGGCGCGGTCTGCGCTGGTAAACATCCTCTGCAATTTTCAGGGCTACAGAAAATGCGAGCTCATTCTCGTTTTTGACGCGTACAAGGTCAAGGGCGGCCGCGAGGTCGAGAAAGTCAACGGCATAACCATTGTCTACACCAAGGAAGCCGAAACCGCCGATATGTACATCGAAAAGGCGTCCTACAAGCTCTCAAAAAACAACAAGGTCAGGGTAGTCACCTCAGACGGAATGGAACAGCTGATAATCCTCGGCAACGGCGCGCTTCGGGTCCCCTCGCAATCGTTTTATGATGAGGTAAAGCAGGCGGAAAGTGAGATAAGGGCGTTGATTTCAGAGAGTTAACGGGATAAAAGTTAAGATTGGGCTGCGCCCAAGTTAAGATTTCGCTGTCACGAAAGTTAAAATTGCGCATACGCGCAAGTGAAGATTTGCTGCGCAAAGTTGGATCAACTGTTCACGGCGAAGCCTCTTAACATTCACGAAGTGGATTCTTAACGTTTACGCAGTAAACTCTTAACATTTGCAAAGCAAATTCTTAACTCAAAAAACTCTTGATTAACCCCCTAACTTTTGCTATAATAATAATTGTTAATAAAAATCTAAAATACAAGGAGGAAATTTCTATGTTAATCACCAAAGACATCAGGTATGTCGGCGTTAACGATCACAAGGTCGACCTTTTAGAGGGTCAGTATGTTGTGCCCGAGGGTATGGCGTACAACTCCTATGTGATCCTTGACGAAAAAATCGCGGTAATGGACACGGTTGACCGCAACTTTAAGCACGAGTGGCTCGCAAAGCTCGAGGTCGCACTCGGCGAGAGAAAGCCCGATTACCTTGTTGTTCAGCACATGGAACCCGACCACAGCGCTAATATCAAGAACTTTATGGACATCTACCCCGACGCCAAGATCGTATCGTCCGCAAAGGCTTTTGTGATGATGAAAAACTTCTTCGGCACCGATTTTGAGGACAGGCAGATCGTCATCAAGGAGGGTGACACTCTGGAGCTCGGCACTCACGTTCTC
>CACYQK010000100.1:0-5528 GCA_902776495.1 uncultured Ruminococcus sp.
ACTGCATAATGAATAAAACGCCCCACGACTGGGATATTTGCACAAACGCTAAGCCTGACGAGATCGAAAGCTGTTTTGCAGATCATAAAACCCTCGACGTCGGCAAAAAACACGGTACGATCGGTGTTGTGATCAGCGGAAAGCTCTACGAAATCACAACCTACCGCATTGACGGCGAGTACCTTGACAACCGCAGACCCAAAAGCGTAGAGTTCACGTCCGATATAAAAAACGACCTCTCGCGCCGTGATTTCACCATTAACGCAATGGCGTTTAATGAGATCAAAGGGCTTGTGGATCCGTTTGGCGGACAGCAGGATATAGCAGACCGGCTTATAAAGTGCGTCGGTAACGCGACCGATCGCTTTAACGAGGATTCCCTGCGTATCCTAAGAGGACTGCGCTTTGCCTCACGCTTTGATTTTGAAATTGAAAAAGAAACATCAACTGCTATCCACAACTGCAAGGAGCTCCTCAATAATGTAGCATATGAACGGATCCGCGTTGAGCTGATGGGCATTATCTGCGGCAAATCGGCTGAAAAGATACTGAATGACTACCGCGATGTCATAGCCGTTATTATCCCCGAAATCACGCCTTGCTTTGATTTTGAGCAGAAAACACCTCACCATTGCCTTGACGTTTACCGCCACATCGCACGCTCAGTCGGCAATATAGAGAGCGATCCTCTGCTAAGGCTCACAATGCTTTTACACGATATCGGCAAGCCAAACGCCTGCACAACGGATGAAAACGGCAGAAATCACTTTAAGGGGCACCCGAAGATCAGTGCGGAAATAGCAGCTGGTATTCTAAAAAGGCTGAGGTTTTCAAACGCGATAATTACCGATTGCCTTATGCTTATCGAATATCACGATGTACGCTTTAAAGGCAATAAAAAGACAGTAAAGCGGGTCGCCGGTAAAATCGGCATTGATAATACAAAAAGGCTGTTAAAAATCCAGTACGCCGATACAATGGCTCAGTCCGAATATAACAGGGAGCAAAAGCTCAATGATATCAAAACGGCGCAAGCTCACCTTGATGAGATAATCAAAGACAGCGAGTGTTTCAGCCTAAAACAGCTCGCGGTCAACGGTTATGACCTTAAAAGCCTCGGATTCCCCGACGGTAAGCTGATCGGCTATATCCTCAACGATTTATATGAAAAGGTCATCGGCGACGAGCTTCCGAACGATAAAGAAATACTATTAAAATATGTTAAAGAAAAAATGAGCTAACTCAAAAACTGAGTTAGCTCTAAATCTTTTAAACTATTCTTATATCCTTGCAACGCCGCTCTCGATTGCCGCTTTCTTAACAGCCTCGGCGACTGCCTTACCGACCCTCGGATCAAAGGCATGGGGGAGGATGTAGTCGGGGCTGAGCTTGTCGTCCTCAATAATAGAAGCGAGCGCATACGAAGCCGCCACCTTCATTTCCTCATTGATATCACTTGCTCTGCAATCGAGCGCGCCCCTGAAAATACCTGGGAAAGCGAGCACGTTGTTGATCTGGTTCGGGAAGTCGCTTCTGCCAGTACCCACAACAGCCGCTCCGGCTTCCTTAGCGAGGTCGGGCATGATCTCGGGAGTGGGGTTGGCCATAGCGAAGATGATCGGATCCTTTGCCATAGACTTTATCATATCCTGGGTTACAACCCCGGGAGCAGAGATTCCGAGGAACAAATCGGCGCCGACCATAGCGTCGGCAAGCGTACCTGTCTTATGACTGAGATTGGTTATCTCCGCCATCTCCTGTTTAACGGCGTTTAGTCTCGGATCGCCCTTGCAGATGATTCCCTTGCTGTCGCACATCGTAATGTCCTTGACGCCCATATTCATCAGGTGTTTAGCGATAGCGATACCGGCAGCGCCCGCGCCGTTCATAACTACCTTTATATCCTCAATATTCTTACCGACGATTTTAAGCGCGTTGAGCAGAGCAGCCGCGACGATTACCGCGGTTCCGTGCTGGTCATCGTGGAAAACCGGGATATCGCACATTTCTTTCAATCTCTTCTCAATCTCAAAGCACCTCGGAGCTGAGATATCCTCAAGGTTTATACCGCCGAACGAGCCGCTTATCATATAAATCGTCTGTACGATCTCGTCAACATCCTTGCTCCTGACGCAAAGAGGGAAGGCATCAACATCGCCGAAAGCCTTGAATAGCGCGCATTTGCCCTCCATAACCGGCATACCAGCCTCGGGGCCAATATCACCGAGCCCGAGCACGGCAGTACCGTCAGTGATTACGGCTACAAGATTGTTTCTCCTTGTCAGCTCGTAAGATTTATCATAGTCCTTCTGGATCTCAAGGCAGGGCTCCGCAACACCGGGCGTGTAGGCGAGAGCCAAGTCCTCGGAAGAATTGATCGGCACGGTAGAGATCACCTCGATCTTACCGTTCCACTCATAATGCTTTTTTAATGATTCCTGTCTTATATCCATATAATTACTCCTTAAATAATAATCCAATTCATTATACTCTAATTTACACATTTAATCAAGTCCAAAACGAAGATTTGACAATCAGATAATAATGTTTTATTATAATAACGCGAGTGCGCTGAACAGCTGCGGGCAGAGTTTGAAAAGACCTGTGCGAGGAAAGTCCGGGCTTCACAGAGCAATAATAACGGCTAACGGCCGCCGGAGGCGACTCCAGGGATAGTGCAACAGAAAATAACCGCCGATTTATCGGTAAGGATGGAAAGGTGAGGTAAGAGCTCACCGGAGGCTTGGAGACAAGCCTGCCGTGTAAACCCTATTTGAAGCAACACCGTGGTAGGACATATTCGCTTGCTCGGCGAGTCCTTAGGAGGTGGCATTGAGCAGCAGGGGCGACCCTCTGCCAAGATAGATGGCTGTTCACGACAGAACCCGGCTTACAGGCGCAGTCGCAATGAGGTTAACCAATTTTTGGATAACCTCTTTTTATTTTTAAAAAACAGGTGACAAATTATAATTGGTGTGTTATAATATTTAAATAAAAATAAAATGATTTCAGGAGGAAATTATGGGTATTTATAGGATAACAAAAGCTGTTTCGTCAATCGGCGGCGGTGTTTTTAAGATGAAAACAAGCCATAAAGTCGCTATCGGCGTAGCTACCGCTGTTGCGGCAGCGGCTGCAGGTGCAGCTATCGCCAAGAAGCAGCAGGCAAAAAGGCAGGAGAGAAGCGTCAAGAGCCTCGTTATCGAGGACGCTGCAAAGGTTCTGCCTCTCACCGTAAAAAAACCGATCGACTTTGAAAAGGCGCTCGAAGAAAGCTTAAAGCCCTTTGTTCTGCCCGAGCAGACAAAGAAGAACGTCGGCTTAGTTGAGCTTGATTGGTTTACCGACACATTTGTGCTCGAGCCCAAGGAAAAGACTACCGACATCGTGCTTTTCTACATCCACGGCACAGACTTCTGGAACAACCCCACAAGGGTTCACTATATGTTCCTCAAAAAGCTCTCCGCTAAACTGGGCGCGAAGATCATTATGCCCGTTTATCCCAAGGCTCCTGCTAACACAGCTGTCGATATGCAAAAAATGCTCCTCGACCGCTATATTTATCTGCTCGATGAAATCGGTATCCCCGCTGATAAGATCGTATTTATCGGCGATGGTGCAGGCGGCGGTATGGCGCTCTCGCTCTTGCAGAAAATCAAATATCTGACAATGCCGATGCCACTGCAGGCTTTCCTTATCTCTCCGTGGCTTGACGTTACAAACAGCAACGGCGAGATCGACACTATCCAGCCCTATGACAAGGTGCTCAACGCCGACGCTCTCCGCGACAAGGGCGAGCAGTACGCAGGAGATCTCGAGCTCACTCATCCCGCAGTCAGCCCGATCTACGGCGACCTCACAGGTCTTTGCAAGATCACTGTATTTGTCGGATCAAGAGAAATTTTCTGCGCTGACGCTTACAGGCTCAGAGATATTGCAGATGAATACGAGCTCGATATCGACGTAAACGTATTCAAGAACCAGATGCACTTCTTTGTAAGTCTCCCGATCCCCGAGGCAGATCTTGCATTTGCTATTATGGCAAGCGAGCTCTATGGCGTAGAGGATTATGATGATAAAGACGAAGAGGAAGAAGCGGCTGAAGAAGCCGAAGAAGCTCCCGAGGAAGCAGAAGCAGAGGAAGCTCCGGTTGATGAAACGACCGAAGAGGTCGAAGCTGAGGAAACCGAAGCTCCCGAAGAACCCAAAGATGAAACCGAAGCAGAATAAAACCACATAGATAAACAATCGGAGTCCGAGTTTTCGGATTCCGATTGTTTTTAAAAGACTTGATTTTGACTTTGTAATAGATTATAATAAAAAAGAAATTTTAGTTATAAAGGAGTATGATTATGCAAGAAAATGTAAGACCCGAAACAATGGAAAGGATCACAACAACCGAGCTTGCCAACGCGTTTATTGACGAGCAGGTAAAGGAATTAAGAGAGCAAATCGGCGACAAAAAGGTGCTTTTGGCGCTCTCAGGCGGAGTTGACAGCTCTGTTGTAGCCGCGTTACTTATCAAGGCTATCGGACAGCAGCTTGTATGCGTTCACGTCAACCACGGACTTCTCCGCAAGGGCGAGCCCGAGCAGGTAATTGAGGTATTCCGCAACCAGATGAACGCTAACCTCGTATATGTAGACGCGGTAGACCGCTTCCTCGATAAGCTCGCAGGCGTTGCCGAGCCCGAGAAAAAGAGAAAGATAATCGGCGCAGAGTTCATCAGAGTATTTGAGGAAGAGGCAAGAAAGCTCGATGGAATCGAATTCCTCGCTCAGGGCACTATCTATCCCGATATCCTCGAGAGTGAGGATGGGGTAAAGGCTCACCACAATGTCGGCGGACTTCCCGAAGACCTGCAGTTTGAGCTCGTAGAGCCCGTTAAGCTCCTCTTTAAGGACGAGGTAAGAGTAGTCGGCAAGGCGCTCGGACTGCCTGATAATATGGTGTTCCGTCAGCCGTTCCCGGGTCCCGGACTCGGAGTTCGCTGCCTCGGCGCGATCACACGCGACAGACTCGAAGCAGTAAGAGAATCCGACGCTATCCTCCGCGAGGAATTTGCCAAGAACGGACTCGAGGGCAAGGTATGGCAGTACTTCACCGCAGTGCCCGACTTCAAATCAGTAGGCGTTAAGGACGGCAAGCGCACCTTTGCGTACCCCGTAATCATCCGCGCGATCAACACCAAGGATGCTATGACCGCAACGGTAGAAAACGTTCCTTTTGAGCTTCTCCAGCACATCACAAAGAGGATCACTTCAGAAGTAGAAAACGTTAACCGCGTTCTCTTCGACCTCACACCGAAGCCCTGCGCCACGATAGAGTGGGAATAAGGCAAAATCGAGAGGGAACCGCATAAACAGTGGCTTTTTGAGTGTTTAGCGCTAAGAATGATAGCAAAATGATAGCACCCTCAAAAGCACCTCTATTCTAAGGTTTATTCCGGTTTGCAGGTACAATTATATAATAAAAGTTTAGGCATTACTGACTTGTTGCAGTCGGTAATGCCTTTTTTGTGCTTATTG
>CACYQK010000101.1:0-5518 GCA_902776495.1 uncultured Ruminococcus sp.
TGTTTGAAAAACAGTATAATAAAGAAAAAGAACTGTATAAAAAGGCGTTGGAATACAATAAGATAACCTCGGCCATTATTTGCGACAGAGGCTTGATTGATAACCGCGCCTATGTAACGGCGGAGGATTTTGAGCGCTACTCCGGCAGGTTCGGGCTGAGTGAGAATAAGATCAGGTGCAGGTATGACGGAGTTTTTCACCTTGTAACCGCCGCCAACGGGGCAGAGGAGCGCTATAATACAGAGAATTCGGTCAGGACTGAGACCCCCGAACAGGCGAGAGAGCTCGATGAAAAGCTGCTCGCGCTTTGGACTGGTTCGCCGCATTTGAGGATAATCGACAACAGCACGGGCTTTGAGCAGAAGCTCAGCCGCCTTTTAGATGAGGTAAAGGCTGTGATCGGCATACCGAAGCCGCTTGAGATCGAGAGGAAGTTCTTGATAGAGTACCCGGATATCGAGGTTTTGGATTCAATAAAAACCTGCCGCAGAGTACCTGTTACGCAGGCTTATCTTGACACTCCCGAAGAGGGCAAGTTTCGTATCCGTATGCGCGGAGAGGGTAAGGACGCAGTTTATATCAAGACCGTAAAGCGTAAGATCAACGACCTTACGCATATCGAAACAGAGGATTATATTTCTGATAAAGAATATTACGGCTATCTTGAACAAAAGGAATTTGTACACGGAGTGATAAGCAAGGACAGGTATTGCATCGCGCTCAACTCGACATATTACGAGCTTGACGTCTATCCGTTCTTTGCTGACTGCGCAACGCTTGAGATAGAGCTTTTAAGCGAAGATCAGCCGTATGTCCTGCCGGACTTTGTCAAGGTGATAAGAGAAGTGACATTTGAAAAGCAGTATAAAAACAAGTACCTCGCTATTGTGTACGGGGATACATACAGGAGGACATAATGGGATTTTTATTTGTAGCGTTAGGCGGAGCTTTGGGAGCAGTCGGCAGATATGCGATAAGTCTTATTCCGGTAAAAACCGAGTTCCCGATCTTAACATTGTTGATTAACATCATCGGCGCGGTATTGATTGGCTTTATAACCGGGCTCGTGAGTTCAAAAGAAAACGTTAATAATAACGCGCTGTTGTTCTGGAAGGTCGGTATTTGCGGCGGATTTACGACTTTTTCAACATTTTCAATCGAAGCATATAATTTATTTGAAAAGGGCTCGTATCTGTTGGCTTCGCTCTATATCGTGCTGAGTGTAGGCTTTTGTATACTTGGAATATTATGCGGGAAGAAATTATCGTTGCTTTTTGGCTGAAAGACGAAATTTGACAAAATTAAAAAAATCTATTGACAACACCTGCTTAAATAGATATAATATATAGGCTGACTTATTATGATATGCGCCAATAGCTCAGCTGGATAGAGCAACTGCCTTCTAAGCAGTAGGTCAGGGGTTCGAGTCCCTTTTGGCGCGCCATATAACAGTCGCGCCATTGCGTCGTTTTGGCGCAATATATGGTGGGATTAGCGTAGTTGGTTAACGCGCCAGTTTGTGGCACTGGAGACCACCGGTTCGAATCCGGTATCCCACCCCATTTGACTCATTAGCTCAGTTGGCAGAGCACTTGACTTTTAATCAAGGTGTCCGGAGTTCGAATCTCCGATGGGTCACCACAGCCGCACAGGAAAATCTTGTGCGGCTTTTATCTTAATAATGGATAATGGGCCGTCGCCAAGCGGTAAGGCAACGGACTTTGACTCCGTCACGCGTGGGTTCGAATCCCGCCGGCCCAGCCAGAAACGCTTTACTAATGTGAAGCTCAATGAATAGTGAATAATGAATAGTGAATAGTTTATAGAAAATAACCTTTGAGTTGTTTCTGTATTATTTGTTATTCTTTATTCACTATTCTTTATTAATTTAAATCTGTTTCAAATGATGGTGGCTTATGAAAAAGGTAAAGAAAATTAGCGAAATAATCGGAAAATATATGGCGTTGATCGTACTGGCGGTGGCGGCGCTCGCGCTGTTTGTACCGCAATCGTCGCTCTGGATACAAACCTCTTGGGTCAATTATCTTTTAATGATCGTGATGTTCGGTATGGGATTGACCCTGAATCCGAAGGATTTTGCTCTGATTTTCAAAAGACCAAAGGATATCCTTATCGGTTGTGCGGCACAGTTTATCATTATGCCCGCGCTTGCGTTTGGCTTGAGCAGGCTGTTTGGGCTTGACGTTGCGCTGACCGCGGGCGTGGTGCTTGTCGGAACCTGTCCAGGCGGCACGGCGAGCAACGTTATCACGTATCTTTCAAAGGGCGACGTCGCGCTGTCGGTAGGGATGACGAGCGTCAACACTCTGCTCGCTCCGCTCCTTACGCCCGCGATCACATATCTGTTGCTGCAAACGACCGTCAAAGTTGATGTTTGGTCGATGTTTTGGAGCATTATCCAGGTTATAATTATCCCGATCGCGCTCGGCTTGATCATCAATCACTTTTTCGGAAAAATCACAGAGAAGGCGGTCAGCGTGCTGCCGCTGGTTTCTACTGTCGCTATTTGTCTGATCGTCGCCGCCGTAGTTTCACACAATGCAGAAAAAATCTTTGAGTGCGGCGCAGTGGTATTATGCGTTGTGATCCTTCATAATCTGCTCGGTTACGCGTGCGGTTTCGGGCTCGGCAAGCTGATCAGGTCGACTCCCGAAAAAATCAAGGCGCTCTCTATTGAGGTCGGAATGCAAAACTCCGGTCTTGCCACAAGCCTTGCCTCAACGGCGTTTCCCGATCTTGCTATGGCAACCGTGCCCGGCGCGATATTTTCCGTTTGGCACAACATTTCGGGTGCGATATTATCAGGGATTTACAGAAGATGGAAAAATGAATAAGTAAGCCGCAAGGCAAAAACAAGAGCGCCATTAGGGCGCTTTTTGTTTTGTCTGTGAGTGATTTCAATCAAGCTCTTTATTTTTATACGAAATCCTCATTATTGATATTGCCAAAATCGATTATGCGTGGTATAATGTTTTTGTATGATTTTTCAAAAAAATACAACGGAGTGTAGATATGAAAGATTCAAACGTTGGAAAGGGATTAAAAAAGATAGTTATAGGTCAGTATTTTGCGATCATCGCAACGCTGTTTATGGTTGGTACATCGCTCTTGATAAATATATTTAAAACAAATGCACTGCTGCAGGACAGTGACTTTTTCGTTGCTCTTGTTACCGTTAGCATTATTTCAGGATTTGTCTTTTTCGCCGCGATGATAATTTCGGTTATATTCAACTTTATAGGTTTTTATCAAGCCTCAAAGGATGAAGCGGAATTCAAAAAAGCAATGATATGCGCCATAATCGTCGGAGTGTTTTCGTTGATCGGCTTCGTTTTTCAGATCCCCAACGGAACAGTGTACACTATTTTTTCCGCGGCTAGCACGATATTTGAGATGTTCGTAATGATATTCTCGATTTCCGGTTTGATAAATATCTGTATTAACCAAAAGCGCACGGATTTGGCTCAAAAGGGAGATAAGCTGTTAAAATTCCTTGTAATAACCTATATTATTACTTCAATAGATGCGCTTATTATCAGGATATTCGAGCTGTCAACGCAAGCAAAAATAGTTTCGGTCATATTCGGAGTTATAGATTTTATACTCACGATCGTTCAATTTGTTCTGTATATCAAATATTTAAGGCAGACCTTGCAGATATTTAAGATAGGTGACGGGGAATAAGACGATGAAAGATGTTGTAAAAAAAATCAACAATAAAAAAGATAAGCTCGGCCAAATGTCTTGGGTCGTACCCGCCTGCTTCGGATTTTCCTGCTTTCTGACTGTTTCGTCGATCGTCCTGATGGCGATCAGAGGCTTTGAGGGTATGCTGACGCAGTGGTTGTTTTCCATCGGCGCGGATATATTCTGTATGGCTATCTGCACGATGCTGTGCTTCAGCGCGACGCTGAATTCAAAGGAGGGCAACGCCGATACCCACGCATTTGTATCGCTGCTTACAACAAACGCATTCGCGCTGTTTTTGGATGAGCTCTGCTGGATAGTTCAGGGATATCCGCAGTTGAGGATGATCAACCTGACTGCGAACGTGCTCTTTTATATGATGGGCGTAATACTTATATATATGTTCTGGGAATACATCAGACGCGCGCTCAGGCTCAACGACAGGCCGATGGTAATGGCGGATTGGTTTGTAACGGGAATGCTTATCCCGTCGCTGATTTTGTGCCTTATCAACTTTTTCCACCCGCTGTTTTTTATGGTGGATGAAAAAGGCGTTTACAGCCGCACAGATCAGTGGGATGTAAGCCAGATATATCTGAGCATAACGCTGACGGTAGTTATTATAGCGATACTGTTTGCCAAGGCGTCAAAGAAAGACCGATTTGTGGCGGTGTCATTCATTGCGATACCATTGGTTAATCAGGTCGTTACGATCAACGTGTTCGGATTATCAACGCAGTACGCGGCTATGACGGTCTCTATCGTTTTGATTTACGGCGTATTGTTTGCGGAAAGGGAGAAGACCCTCGCTTCCACCGAAATGGAGCTTGGAGTCGCCACAAAGATACAGGCGAATATGCTTCCGAATACCTTCCCGTTTTTGCCTGAGAGGACGGAGTTTGACCTGTACGCGTCAATGACTCCGGCAAAGGATGTCGGCGGAGATTTTTACGACTTCTTTATGGTCGATGATAATCACCTCGCTATGGTTATGGCGGATGTCTCGGGCAAGGGAGTTCCCGCCGCGCTGTTTATGATGGCGTCAAAAATCTTGGTAAAAAACACCGTTATGTCGGGCAAAAGCCCCAGCGAAGCGCTTGCTTCGGTAAACAACCAGATATGTTCAAATAACAAAGAGGATATGTTCGTTACGGTGTGGCTCGGAATCCTTAATCTCGATGACGGAACGCTTGTCACGGCAAACGCCGGTCACGAGTATCCTATAATAAAAAAGCCGGACGGTGACTTTGAGCTCCAAAAAACAAAGCACAGCTTTGTAATAGGCGGGATGAGCGGTATTCGTTATAAAGAGACGACGATGACGCTTGAGCCCGGCAGCAAGGTGTTCGTTTATACCGACGGCGTTCCCGAGGCGGAGAACGAGGATGAGGAACAATACGGTCTTGACAGATTTATTGCTGTCTTGAATAGAATCAAAGACGCCGAGCCGCAAAAGCTGCTCGAGGCAGTGGCCGAGGACGTCAGCTTATTCGCACAGGATCAACCGCAATTTGACGATCTTACGATGCTATGCATCCACTACAAAGGGAAAGAAGAACCTGATATGAAAGAAATAACTATTGACGCGGCTGTTGAAAACATTGAAGTTGTAACGGACTTTATCTCTTACGAATTGGAACAGCTTAACTGCCCGATAAAGGCATCAACACAAATAAAGGTAGCGATCGATGAGATTTTCGGAAATATCGCGAGGTACGCTTATAATCCCGATATCGGCAAGGCGACTGTCCGTCTGGAGGAAGAACGGGATCCTCGTGCAGTGCGGATCACCTTTATAGACCAGGGCGTT
>CACYQK010000102.1:0-5505 GCA_902776495.1 uncultured Ruminococcus sp.
TCTGCGGAAAAACGTTCTTATAACCGATAAAATGGTGACCCCTTATATAGAGCAGGACGCTTCGAGAGCGGGATTCCTTCCCGGAGAGACACCTTCGCTGAAGGATCTTCTCTACGGCATGATTCTATGCTCGGGTGCGGACGCAGCATCTGCGGTTGCGAAGTATGTCGCAGGCTCAGAGAAAAATTTCGTTCAGCTCATGAATGATAAGGCAGAAGAAATGGGACTTTATGCAACGCATTTTACAAATGTCACAGGACTTCACGATCCACAGCATTACAGTACGGCTGAGGACATGGCAGTAATACTGGAGTATGCTATCGGAAATGAAACGTGTAAAAAAATATTATCCGCTGTTGAGTATAAATACAAGGAGAGTGAACAAAATCCCGAGGGTATTACTTTCGCAAGCACTCTTTTTTCAAGGATGTACGGCGATGAAGTCGAAGGCGTAAAGGTACTCGGCGGCAAGCTGCATGCTACCGCTGCAGATACCGATAACGGCGGAGCAGGTATCAAGAGCTATAACGAGATCGAGCTTAGCTGGACAGACGTTGATAACGATTATGTCTACGCGAATAAGTATTATACATACTCGGGTACTACCGATATCCTCAAGCCCTTCTATGATCAGAACAACGTGATCTACGCGGAAGGCGCGACAGATAATACTACGCTTGAATGTAAGGGACTCAATCCCTACAATGACATCGGCATCCACCTTGTCGGTCACTCAATAAGCCTCGACGGCTCGATCGGCGTTAACTTCTATATGGAGCTTTCAGACGATGTAATAGCAAATGCCGATACAGCTTATATGCACTTCACTATCCCAAAGAACGGCACACCCGGCACACAGGACGTATATGTCAGGGACGCTGAGATAAAGAGAGTAGGCGGTAAGGATTATTACTGCTTCACCTGCAACGTAGCCGCTAAGGAGATAGAATCGAACATCACTGCACAGCTTATCAATGGTGACGAGAGCAGCTTGCTCTACACCTACTCAGTCAAGCAGTACGCTGATTACCTGATCGCTCATCAGGATGACAGCCCGACCTTCAAGAAAGCTGTACCGCTCGTTCAGGCGATGATGGTTTACGGCGAAAACGCAAGGTACTACTTCGATAAGACGGACGAAAAACCCGATGACATCGAGGTTGAGATCCCCGAGTACGGCAGAAATATCTACGATCTGCCCGAGGGAGTTACCTTTGCCGGCGCGACGCTCTCGCTTAAATCAGAGACAACGCTTTCGCTCTATTTCAACAGCGCGACCGAGCCCACTCTGACCTGCGAGAACGAGGGTTATACCTGCGAAACCAAGCAGACAGGCGCTAACGAGTATGTTATACGCATCCGCGGCATAGCGGCGTATGATTTGGACAAGGTGTTCACGGTCGATGTCAACGGCCATCCGGCGGTTGATTACAGTCCGATGACATACTGCTACAAGTCTCAGAACAGCAATGACGTCAAGCTTGCAAATACAGTCAAGGCGCTGTATAAGTATATGCTTGCCGCTAAGGAGTATTTTGACGAGCCCGAAAACGGAGGTGGAAATTAATGAAAGATTTATATGAACGCACCGACCTCGAGATAATCGAGTTCAAATACGACGATGTCATCACCACTACAAGTTTTGAGGAAGATGAATTAAGCAGCAAAACGTAATAAACCTAATAAAAACCACTCAGACCCGTTTTTTTGCGGGTCTGAGTGAGAAGAAGTGATATGATGAAGATTTTATTAAAAACAGTTTGTATAATTACGATTTGCGCAATCGCGTTTTCGGCTTTCACGTTTTGTGTCGCTGCGGAGCAAAAAAAGTATGTCCGCGGTGACTCGGACGGCGACGGAACCGTAAGTATTTATGACGTGACGCTTATCCAAAGGGTTATCGCCGGCATCGAGCCCGACCCCGACGGTATGATAACCAAGAGGGGAGACGTTAATAAAAACGGAATGGACATAAACGATGCCGTTAATATCCAAAAGTATCTTGCGCAGTTCAACAATGTTCTCGGTATCGGAAATACCGTGACCGACGGAGGAAACTGGGATCTGCCGTTTGTATCCGATTAAGTAAAAACTAACAAACCACTCAAGCCTGTATTCTTGCGGGCTTGAGTGGATAATTTTGAGGAAAATGATATGAAACTGAATTCTAATTTTATTAAGCATACGATAGACGACCAGACCGTTGTTGTACCGACCGCGGGCGCGGATTTTCACGGGCTTGTTCAGGGCAACAAGAGCGTAGAGGTCATCCTTGAATGTCTCGAAAACGACACGACCGAGGAAGAGATCACCGAGGAGCTCGCCAAGCGTTTCAGCGGCGACAAAGAGCTGATGCGCGCCGACGTGCACGATGTTGTCACAAAGCTGAAAGGGATCGGCGCGATAGATGACTAAAAAGTTTGAGGATATTATCTCAGAGCAGGGAAGGCTTGTTTATACGAACGTGGGCGACAGTATGTACCCGTTCATAAAACCGCGCGACCTGCTGGTGATAGAAAAGATAAGCGCTCCGCTCAAAAAGTACGATGTTCCGCTTTATAAGCGTGACTCGGGGCAGTATGTCCTGCATCGCATCGTCAAGATAAAAAACGGGGAATACTATATCTGCGGAGATAACCGTTTCTATATAGAACAGGGAGTAGAGGACAGGCATATTATCGGCTTGCTCACAGAGATAGTGCGTGACGGCGAAACGATTTCGGTCTACTCTTCAAAGTACCGTTTATACAAATTGTTCTTACCGCTAAGAAGATTTATAATTCGATTTAAGAATATTATCAGAAGAATAATCAGAAAAATCAAAAGGAAAAAATAAAAGTTCGGTTTACTCAAAAAGAGCGTAACCGAACTTTATTATTATGTAATAATATTTGTTTTGACTGACTGCGGCATCACTTTCTGAAAAGTCTGTCTGTTTCGTATTCGGGCTCCGTGGTCATCCTGATACCGAGCTTTTTAAGGGTGCGCGTGTCGGTCTCGGAGAGGATGACGGTCGCGTGAGCATCGGTGTCGCGCAGCTTATGTATCTGATCCATAGCGAGCTTCGCCGTGGGGTTCGTCACCGCCGACATCGAGAGCGCGATCAATATTTCGTCCGTATGGAGCCGCGGGTTAACCGAACCGAAGTGGTGGACCTTCAGTCTCTGTATAGGCTCGATAACAGCAGGGTCGATGATATCGACCTTGTCGGGTATCTCCGCAAGGTTTTTGAGCGCGTTGAGCAGCATTGCCGAGCAAGCGCCCAAAAGGTTCGTGGTTTTGCCTGTGATGATCTGACCGTCCGCAAGCTCTATTGCCGCGGCGGGATGGCTTGTTTCATTGGCTTTTTCAAGCGCAGAGGCAACAACAGGTCTGTCAGAGGTCGTCAGCTTGTTCTGCTTCATCAAAAGCCCGATCTTATACGCCTCGTCGGAATTTCCGACGCCAATTTTATTGTTGGAAAGCGCTTGATAGTAACGCCTGATTATTTCCTGATTGGCGGCGGCGCACACAGCCTCATCGTCAATAATGCAGTTGCCCGCCATATTAACGCCCATATCCGTCGGGGATTTGTACGGTGACTCGCCCAAAATCAGCTCAAACATCGTGTTGAGCACGGGGAATATCTCGATATCTCTGTTGTAATTAACTGTTGTCTTGCCGTAAGCCTCAAGGTGGAACGGGTCGATCATATTTACATCGTTAAGGTCGGCGGTAGCCGCCTCATAAGCGACGTTGACCGGATGTTTTAGCGGAAGGTTCCAGATAGGGAAGGTCTCAAACTTAGCGTAACCCGCCTGAACACCGTGTTTGTGCTCGTGATACAGCTGAGAAAGACAAACCGCCATCTTGCCTGAGCCGGGACCCGGCGCGGTGATAACGACCAGCTTGCGCGAGGTCTCGACATAATCGTTCTTGCCGTAACCGTTGTCGCTCACGATAAGCTCAACATCGGTCGGGTAGTTGGGAATAGAGTAGTGGTGATATACCTTGATACCGTTTTCAACAAGCTTTTTTTCAAACTTAACGGCAGTCGGCTGCTCGGCGTAGCGGGTCAGCACGACCGACTCAAGCATCAAGCCTCTGTTCTTGAAAATGTCGATCAGCCTCAAAACATCGAGGTCGTATGTGATCCCGAGGTCGCCTCTGACCTTGTTTTTCTCGATATCGTCGGCGTTGATGACTACAACGATCTCCGCGTCGTCTTTCAGCTGCATAAGCATTTGAAGCTTAGAGTCGGGCTTGAATCCCGGCAAAACTCGCGAGGCGTGGAAGTCGTCAAACAACTTTCCGCCGAACTCCAGATACAGCTTTCCGCCGAACTGCTTTATCCTGTCACGGATATGCTGCGACTGCATCTCAAGGTATTTATCGTTATCAAATCCGATTTTCATATTAATCCTCCGATTTAACCAAATCATTTCCAATATACCTTTTTAACAGATTACATTATATAATAAAATAACCCCGTTATTTTTCGGAATAATAAAATAACAATTTTTTAATCTCCTGATTTATATTTGATTGACTTAAATATATTACATAAAGCCCGAAGATGTTGAACGCCGTTTTAAGAAACGCTTTGACGATTTGAAAAAGATTTTGCCGTATTGCGATAAAGTTGTTTTTTATGATAACGAAAACGGCTTTGTCAAGGTTGCGGAGATAACAAGCGGAAATTTCAAATACACAAACGGTTACCGACCCAAATGGATAGTTGAGTTTGGGGAAAGTTGTTTGTTTGATAAAAAAATTTAAAAATTTTTGAAAGCACGTTTTTTGGCGTGCTTTTTGATATTTTATACACAAATGTCTTGCAAAATCACTATTTTTATGATATATTATAAGTGCCAACAATAAACCAATTAAATAAAGATACAATGCTCATTTTGTAGCACAATTTTACCCTTTTTGCATTATTTTCAAAAGAGTGTTTTTTGCTATTGTAAAAAACACAGCTCTACCTTATTAGAACACCTTTTGATTAATAATGTTGAATGGGTTTGTACTGATTTTGGTTTATTGTTTGGCGACGATTCGGAGTTTGTGTTTTTTGACGTACGGCTTTCGGGTCGTACGGCTTTTTTTCATTATTTATTATTTAAGGAGGAACAAAAATGACAATGAAAAAAATCCTTGCTCTTATGTTAGCTGTGTTTATGATTTGGTCGCTTGCAGCGTGTAACTCATCAAACAATGCTAATCAAGACAAATCCAGTCAAGACAACACTGAGAGTTCTTCAAGCCTGAAGGATAGCAGCGACGCCTCAAGCAGTAAGTCTGAGAACAGCGAGGAGCTCGACACATCTGCTGCTAACGAAGGTAAAATAGAAAACTTTAATAAAGCGGTTGACTTAATTGAAAGCGTTTTCGGAAGTGAGAATATATCAAAATACAAAAAGAATGAGAATAAAGATGTATCTGTGGATTTTAGTTGGGATATACTTAAAGATAATAATAAACGACCTGAACAAGAAATGGAACTTGATATAAGCTTTGATGGAT
>CACYQK010000103.1:0-5465 GCA_902776495.1 uncultured Ruminococcus sp.
GCCTCTAACTCAGCGGATACTGCCTCCATATCGTCCTGGAGCTTCTGCGCCTGACGCGCGAGCTGCTGGATGTTGTTTGAGCCACCGCCGCCGTAGCCCTTGGGTAATCTTGCTTTCATAATTTATCTTCCTTTCTTGATTTGCTGTTTATTCTTCTGTATAATCGACTCCGCTGTCCTTTAGCTTTTCCTTAAAAGCGTTCAGCGGGTCGGACTGTTTTACTTCCTGTTCGGTCTCGGTTTTGTATGGGCCGAGCCTGTATGGCTTGCCTGTTATCTGCAAGAGGATATCGCGCACCTTTTTGCGCATATCGCCCTGCTTGAGCAGGTCAAACGCCATTGTGTTTTTGCTGTCTATCAAAAGATAACTGCCGTTTTCAAACGCGGTCGAGCCCGAAAACGCCGCCGCGATCGAACGTGAGGTGGATTTCAGCGCGTCAACGACCTCTACCCACTGCGGGAAGGGCTGAGCCTCGCGGCTGAGCTTTACTATATCGACCCTGCCCTGCTGAGGCTGAGGCGCTGCCGGCTGAGGAGCGGGAGGTTCCGGCTTTTCGTCATTCTTTGGCTCGGGGATTTCTTCCTTTTCCTCAGGTTCGGCAGGTTTTTCCTGCTTTTGCTCAACGGGTTCGGGTTTTTCTTCTTTTTCTGTTTTTTCTTCGGGCGGTTCTTCTTTAGGCTCGCTGACGGGAAGTTCCTCGGTCGTCTGAACCGAGATACCTTTTTTTACCGCGCGTTCAAGAGCCGTGAGCCTTGCGGCGAACGCTTCATTCGTAACGTCAAGCTCGGGCGAGCAGAGCTTTACCAGAGCCATTTCAAGCTCGGTACGGTCGCCCGTTCCCTTGCCCATACGCTGATAGGCTCGCGACAAAACGTCCATATAATAGACGATCTCGGCAAGCGAAAGGTAATCCGCCTGGGTCTGCGACTGCTCGAATTCGGCGTCGGTAAACACGACTATATCGCGCGGCTTTTTGACCGTTTTTATCATCATCAGCGCCCTGAAATGCGCGATAAGCTCGTCGCACAGCTTGGGCATATCCTTGGCGTCGCGGTAAAGCCTGTCAATGATACCGAGCGCCATAGCGGTGTTCTTGTTGATTACGCAGGCGGCGAGGTCAAAGAGGTAATCCTTGCCCGCAAGCCCGGCCGCGGAACGCACAACTTCCTCGTCAATATTTTTGCTGATCGCAAGGCACCTGTCCATAAGCGACAAAGCGTCGCGCAAAGCTCCGTCCGAAACGGAAGCGATGAGCATAGCGGCGCTGTCGGAAAGCGTAACACCCTCCTGATTTGCCACATAAAGCAGCCTGTCTGCAATATCGCGCGGCGGTATGCGGTGAAAATCAAACCGCTGACAGCGCGACTGTATAGTAAGTAAGATTTTATGCACCTCGGTAGTCGCCAGAATAAACACAACGTGCTTGGGCGGCTCCTCAAGTATTTTGAGCAGGGCGTTGAACGCCTCCGGCGTAAGCATATGCACCTCGTCGATTATATAGACGCGGTATTTGCAGCGGTGCGGCGCGGTCTGTACCTCATCGATTATCTCGCGGATATTGGCGATGCTTCTGTTTGACGCGGCGTCGATCTCGAATACATCTATCGAACGTCCGCTGTCTATCTCGCGGCACATCTCGCACTCGCCGCAGGGCGAGCCGTCTTTAAGGTCAAGGCAGTTGACCGCCTTTGCAAGGATCTTGGCGCAGGTGGTCTTACCTGTTCCGCGCGAGCCCGTAAAAAGGTACGCGTGGCTCACTCTGCCGTTTTTCAGCTCGTTTTTGAGCGTGGTCGTGATATGCTCCTGACCCGCGACATCATCAAAGGTCTGCGGACGGTATTTTCTGTACAAAGCCTGATACAAGATCCTCACCTCCAAATCGGTTTCCGCTTAGTTTTTTCTAAAACAAAAGACGCAAGTTGTCATGCCGACATTCGGCTAACCGTACAAATAAGTGAACGACAGACTGACTGTATCGCATCGGAAAAACTGCTTAATGCTGCTCGGTTCCCCGCCTGACATGGTTCGCAGGCCCCAATCGCACAGGGCCTGCCGCTCGCTTATTTGCACGCAATGACAGCTTGCATCTTTATAATTATATCATATACTAAAGAATAAATCAATAGTTTTTTGAGTTATTAACTCTTTTTACGCTTCAATTCTCCTGACAATCTTTTGTCGAGCTTTGTCTTTTTGAAGATAATTATCATAATCGTGCCGCAGATAATACCCAAAATCATTCCGCACAATACGTCGGACGGATAGTGAACATAGTTGTATAGCCTTGAAAAAACGATCAGTATCGCAAGTCCCAGCGCGGAATACGCGATCCAGCGTTTTTCTTTGAGCATACCGAACAGCGATGTTACCGCGGCAAACGAAGCCGTGCTGTGCCCCGAGGGGAAGCTGTGGCTGGTGGGCGCATTGATGTAAAGGTCAACGTCAGTATTCACCAAAAACGGCCTCGGACGCGCCACAAGGTGCTTTATACCGATATCTCCGATCAGATATCCCAGTGCCATCGCCGCCAACATACAAACTCCCGCAGGTCTTGTCTTACGGAAGAAAAGCAGCACGATGCCGAGTATTATCCAAACCGCTCCGGCCTCTCCCAAATATCCGAGCACCGCCATTACGGGGTCTAAAAAAGCGTTCCTGATATTCTCCTGAATAAAATCCAGAATACTGAAATCAATGTTCGTAATAATTTCAACAAAGCCCATTTTTATTCTCCCTCTGTTTCAAAATCCTTAACGCGGGCGTAGATTATCTCGTCCACGATCGCCTCTACCGAGACTCCCTCGGCAACGTATTCCTCTGAGATCAGCGTACATTTTTCCCTTATGTCGCTGATGACCCCCGCGCTCTTGAACGGCACGAGCAGCTTGACCCGCTTCATCCTGACAGGCAGATTGTTGTCGATAGCCTCGAGCAGCTTGTCCACTCCATCGCCAGTCTTGGCGGAGATCTTGATGTATGAATTAAAGTCCTGCGCGAGCATGGTATCATCGAGCAGATCGCACTTGTTGAGCACAGTGATGATCGGCGTGTCGCCGCAACCGAGCGATTCGAGCAGATCGTTCGTCACTTCAAGGTGCACCCTCGCCTCGTCGCTTGACGCGTCGCAGAGGTTGATTATGATGTCCGACTGAGCGGCTTCCTCAAGCGTTGAGCGGAAAGCTTCAACAAGATGATGCGGAAGCCTGCGCACAAGCCCGACGGTGTCGATCAGCATTATGCTGACTCCGCTCGGGAGCTTTAGCGAGCGCGAGGTCGGGTCGAGCGTCGCGAACAGCTTATCCTGGGCGAGCACGCCCGCGTCGGTCAGATAATTCATCAAGGTTGACTTGCCCGCGTTCGTATAGCCGACTATCGCGCAGGTTATAACGCCGTCCTTTTCACGCCGTTTTCTGAGCATCGTCCGGTGCTTTTCCAAGTCGGCGAGCTCATCCTTTAGCGTTTCTATCCGCCTTCGGATATGCCGCCTGTCGGTCTCGAGCTTCGTTTCACCCGGACCTCTTGTGCCTATTCCTCCGCCGAGCCTCGAGAGCTCGATTCCCTTACCGGTCAGCCGCGGGAGCGTGTATTTAAGCTGGGCGAGCTCGACCTGGAGCTTGCCCTCCTTTGAGCGCGCGCGCAGCGCAAAGATATCGAGTATCAGGGTCGTGCGGTCGATCACGCGGACGCCCGTGTAGTTTTCGATATTCTTGATCTGCGTGGGCGAAAGCTCGCTGTCCGCGACTATCAAATCTATCTCTTCATCATCGCAGACCTGCTTGATCTCCTCCAGCTTTCCAGAGCCGACAAAGGTCGCGGACTCGGGCTTTTGAAGCTTTTGGGTGATTGAGAATGCAGGCTCCGCACCGGCACTTTTAACCAGCTCAAAAAGCTCGTCCAAAGAAGCCTCAGCGTCAAAATTGCCCGTATCAACGCTGACGAGCAGCGCTCGGGTCGTTTTTTCTTCGTTGCTTATAAGTTCCATAATTTATTCCTCAAATCGCGGGCGTTTATCCACATCCCCGCAAAGCAAAAAACTCTTTACTAATTCTTCAATTAGTAGTATAATATATATTCGGAAGAATGTAAACATTTTTTGGAGTTGTTTTTATGGAAAAACAATATGATGTTATAATCGTCGGAACAGGCGTTGCGGGTCTTTACGCCGCGATCAACTTTCCGCAGGACGTCAGCGTGCTGCTGATTTCAAAGCGCGAGCTTGAGCTTTCAAACAGCTCGCTTGCCCAGGGCGGAGTTGCCTGTGTGCTCGATTTGGCTCATGACAACTACAAGCTTCATATATCCGACACGCTGATCGCCGGCAAGTACAAAAACAACCTGAAAGCGGTCGAAAAGCTCGTCAAGGAAGGTCCCGCGGATGTGCTCAAAATACAGGAGCTGGGCGTTGACTTTGACCAAAATCCCGACGGCACACTGTGCAAGACGCTCGAGGCGGGTCACAGCCGCCACCGCATAGTCCACCACAGAGACTCGACCGGAAAGGCTATGACGGACGGCCTAATCAGAGTGGTAAAGCAGAGGGAGAACATCGATATCCTCGACAACGCTCTGCTCTACTCTATGCACAAAACGCTCGGAGGATTTTATCTGAGCGTGCTGAAGGACGGCAAGAGCCGCTACTTTGGCTGCAGCTATTGCATACTCGCGACCGGCGGTATCGGCAGGGTCTACAAGTACACCACTAACTCGGCTATCGCTACGGGCGACGGCATAGCGTTCGCGTATATGCTGGGCGCTAAGGTCAAAAAACTGTCGCGCGTTCAGTTCCACCCCACGGCGTTCGCCGCCGAAAAGAACAGAGAGCGGTTTTTGATAAGCGAGGCTGTCCGCGGCGAGGGCGCGGTGTTGCTCAACTGCAACGGCGAGAGGTTCGCGCACAACTATGACAAGCGCGGAGAATTGGCTCCGAGAGACGTTGTGTCGAACGCTATCATCAGGGAATCTATCAAAACCGGCAGCGAGGATTTTTACCTTGACATCACCCACAAGCCCGCCGATTTTCTGCGCGACCGCTTTCCGCTGATTTCTTCAAGGTGTCTTGAAGAGGGTATCGACATCACCAAGGACAAGATCCCCGTGTTCCCCTGTCAGCATTACCTGATGGGCGGAATCGATGTTGACCTTTGCTCGCAGACCTCTATAGCGGGGCTTTACGCCGCCGGAGAATGTTCTCACACGGGCGTTCACGGAGCGAACAGACTGGCGAGCAACTCGCTTTTGGAGGCTCTTGTATTTTCAAGAAGCGCGGCGCAGCACATCACATACAAGCTCAATAAATACGGCAGAAAACCGCTCGGGCTCGAGCCCGCTCACCGCCCGATCACGGGCAAACCGATGCCAAAGGGCTTCCGCTCACGGATACGCGAGATAATGCAGGACACTTATTTTGTGCTGCCTAAGCCCGAAAAATACGCGGAGAGCTACAAGGAGATAGAAGAAATCATCAA
>CACYQK010000104.1:0-5433 GCA_902776495.1 uncultured Ruminococcus sp.
TATCTTAGACAGCATACTTTGAAATTGAATTGAACCGCCGTATGCCGAACGGCACGTACGGTGGTGTGAGAGGGCGGAGAAATTTCACCCTACTCGATTGAGTATTAAACTTTGATTATTTCAAAGAGTTCTGAATAGCAACAGCAACAGCGACGGTAGCGCCTACCATCGGGTTATTGCCCATTCCGAGGAAGCCCATCATCTCAACGTGAGCGGGTACGGAAGATGAACCTGCGAACTGAGCGTCGGAGTGCATTCTTCCCATTGTGTCTGTCATACCGTAAGAAGCGGGGCCTGCCGCCATATTATCGGGATGCAGTGTACGTCCTGTGCCGCCGCCCGAAGCAACGGAGAAGTACTTCTTGCCCTGCTCAATGCACTCTTTCTTGTAAGTGCCGGCAACGGGATGCTGGAAGCGGGTCGGGTTGGTCGAGTTACCTGTGATAGAAACGTCAACGCCCTCGCTGTGCATAATAGCAACGCCCTCGCGAACGTCGTCAGCGCCGTAGCAGCGAACATTAGCGCGCTCGCCGTCGGAGTAGGGGATTTCTTTAACGACTGTAAGCTCGCCTGTAAAGTAGTCAAACTTAGTCTGAACATAGGTAAAGCCGTTGATCCTTGAAATGATCTGAGCAGCGTCCTTGCCGAGACCGTTGAGGATAACTCTCAGGGGTTGCTCACGTACTTTGTTAGCGTTGCGGACGATACCGATAGCGCCCTCTGCGGCTGCGAATGACTCGTGGCCGGCGAGGAAAGCAAAGCACTTGGATTCGTTAGAAAGAAGCATAGCGGCGAGGTTGCCGTGGCCGAGGCCGACCTTGCGGTTCTCTGCAACCGAACCGTCGATGCAGAAGCTCTGGAGGCCGATACCGATATACTTAGCGGCTTCTTCAGCGTTCTTTGCGCCTGCTTTAAGAGCGATGGCAGCGCCTACGCAGTAAGCCCAGCATACGTTTTCAAAGCAGATGGGCTGGATTTGCTTAGCGATCTCATAGGGATCAAAACCGGCAGCCTGGCAGATTTCGCGGCTCTCCTCAACCGATTTGATACCGTACTCAGCCAAAACGCCGTTGATTTTTTCGATTCTTCTGTCGTAGTTTTCAAATAAACTCATTACTGCACACCTCCCTTATTCGTGACGCGGGTCAATGTACTTAGCCGCGTTGTCAAACTGGCCGTAATGGCCTTTAGCCTTTTCAAGAGCCTCGTTAGCGTCCATGCCGCCCTTGATAAAGTCCATCATCTTGCCAAAGCTTAAGAATTCGTAGCCGATGATCTCGTCGTCGGAATTCATAGCGATGCGTGTGCAGTAGCCCTCTGTCATCTCGAGGTAGCGGGGACCCTTCTCCTTGGTGGCGAACATTGTGCCGACCTGTGAGCGGAGACCCTTGCCCAAGTCCTCAAGAGAAGCGCCTACCAAAAGTCCGCCCTCAGAGAACGCGCTCTGTGTTCTGCCGTAAACGATCTGCAGGAAGAGCTCTCTCATAGCGGTGTTGATAGCGTCACAAACCAAGTCGGTGTTGAGCGCCTCAAGAAGAGTTTTGCCGATAAGGATCTCGGAAGCCATAGCAGCCGAGTGAGTCATACCCGAGCAGCCGATTGTCTCAACCAAAGCTTCCTCGATGATTCCGTTCTTTACGTTGAGTGTGAGCTTGCAAGCGCCCTGCTGAGGAGCACACCAGCCGATACCGTGAGTAAAGCCCGAAATATCCTTGATTTCTTTTGCCTGCACCCATTGACCCTCTTCGGGGATAGGAGCGGGACCGTGATACGCGCCCTTAGCAACGGGACACATATTCGATACTTCTGCTGTGTAATTCATAAGTCATTCCTCCTTAATGATTTTGTCGGTTTATACCACTTTTAATTATAGACAATTTAACGGAATAAATCAAGTGGAAAAAAGAATTATTCGGTGTTTTTTTATAAAATTTAAAGGCTCCACCGCGTGCGGGGGAGCTGGCATTTCCGCCGTGCGGAAATGACTGAGGGGGCAGAGTGTACCAAACGCGCCCCGTTTTTATAGGAATCTAAAACCTATCCGTAACCGATTCATTTGTAACCTGTCCACTATTCATCTTGCTTATGAATGCATCGATATACTGACAAACGGATTCAAACTGTCGATTGATTTCGTAGTTGCTGAATCTTAAAACCGAAATACCATATTCATTTATTGTTTCTGTTCGTTGAACATCATAAAATGAACCCTTCTCTTCAAAATGCTGAGAGCCGTCAACTTCGATTGCGAGTTTTATTTCAAAGCAGTAAAAATCCAGAATATAATTTCCGATAACCTTTTGTCTGACGAATTTCAGTTTGTGTTTTTTCAAAAAGTCATACCAAAGATGATTTTCTTCTTTGGTTGCGTTTTTTCTGAGTTTTTTCGCATTATATACTGATTCTTTATTATATACTTTCATACTATCACCGAGGATATTAATTGTTATTTCAAGCTGTTGTTTGTTAATTTGAACGGGGCGCTATCGGAGAACTTTGCCCCCTCAGTCATAGCGGCTTGGTCGCCGCTATGACAGCTCCCCCGCACGCGGGGGAGCCTTTAAAATAGCGTCATTAAATCAGCTCCTCAACGATCTCTGCCGCCTGCCTTACAAGCTCAGGGCACGGGCGTTTTTGGTAATATTCCTCTGTGCGCTTTTCGGGGATACCGTTTTCATTGGTTTTTACTCCGCTGAGCAGTTCACGGCAGACTATCGAGCCGTTCTTTTCCTTGAAGCGCGCGCAGAATTCCTGTATCAGCCTGTAATGCGCCTTTTTGGCCTCTCTGTCGGTCGGGTCGGAGTATCCCTTGACGAGCCCTAAAACCATTGCCGCTCCGCTTACCGCGCCGCAGACCTCTCTCATCCTGCCCAAGCCACCGCCGAACGATGAGGCGAGCATTGCAGCGGTCTTTTTGTCGAGCCCGGTAACGTCCTCAAATGCCAGCAAAACCGCCTGAGCACAGTTGTAGCCCTCGTAGAATAATTTTTCTGCCTTTTCTCCGTGTGTCATAATATCACCCGTATTATTAATTTTCTTTTGTAGGGGCGGACCCAAGTGTCCGCCCGTTGCACAATGCTTTCTTATTAAACCGTTGTATATTCGGGAAACTATGCTTTCCTATCTTTAGTAGGGGCGAGCATTGCTCGCCCGCGAGATCAAGCAAAACGTTTCTGTGTTCCTCGGGCGAGCAATGCTCGCCCCTACAATATAGATTAATTATAATTCACCACACAAAAAATTTCAAGTTTTTTGGTTTTTCCGTAGACAAAAAATCTGTATTTTGTTATCATATAAATAGAAAGAAGGTGCTTGTATGCTCAAAAGATTATTATGCGTTTTGATATCCGTTTTGCTCATCGCTTCCGTGCCGGTCGCGGCGTCGGCTGAGGAGCAGGATGACGGCATCGTTATCGAAAGGATAGATTTTAAAAATCCCGATTTTATCCGCGGAATGGACGTGTCGTCCGTTATCTCGCTCGAGCAGTCGGGAGTTACATATAAGAACGAAAACGGCGAGACCGAGGATTTATTTAAAATACTCTCGGATCACGGCGTAAATTATATCCGCGTCCGAGTCTGGAACGACCCATACGACAGCAGCGGCAACGGCTACGGCGGCGGAAATAACGACGTCGAAAAGGCGTGCGAGATCGGCAGGCGAGCCGCTCGGTATGGAATGAAGCTCCTTGTGGACTTCCATTACTCCGACTTCTGGGCGGATCCCGCAAAGCAAAAGGCTCCCAAGGCGTGGGCGGAAATGACGCTCGCGCAAAAGGAGCAGGCGGTCTATGACTTCACTTATAATTCTTTAGTAGAAATAAGAAGCGCAGGCGGAAACGTCGGAATGGTTCAGATCGGCAACGAGACCACAAGCGGGATCGCGGGGGAGACAGGCAACGCGAATATGGCGCGCATTTTCAAGTCGGGTTCATCGGCAGTCCGTCAGTTCAGCAGGAGCGCGCTTGTAGCCCTGCACTTCACTGATCCCCAAAACAAAGACGCGATGGTCTGGTTTGCCGACTACCTCAACGAGTACAATGTCGACTACGATGTTTTCGCGGTCTCGTACTATCCCTATTGGCACGGCAGTCTTTCAAATTTGACCAACGTGCTCGATTACGCCGCGTCAAAGTACAACAAGTTCGGTATGGTCGCCGAGACCTCATACGCGAACGATCTCCGCGACACGGACGGTCACCCAAACACCGTCAGCGAGTGGAACAACAACACGGGCGAAAACCTGCTCTGGGAGTTCACTCCGCAGGGACAGGCTGAGGAAGTCCGCGCCGTGATGAACGCGGTCAATAACGTGAGTAACGGCAAGGGTTTAGGCGTTTTCTACTGGGAAGGCGCGTGGATCTCGGTCGGCGATACGCGCAGGCTCGGCGGCTCTGCTTATGACGAGAGAGTCGCGCAAAACAAGCTGCTCTGGGAGCGTTACGGCTCGGGCTGGGCTTCGAGCTACTCCGCGGAATACGACCCAGATGACGCGGGTATCTACTACGGCGGCTGCGCTGTAGAAAATCAAGCGTTTTTTGACCCGCAGGGCAAGGTCTTGCCGTCATTGTCGGTTTTCAAAAAGGTCCGCGGCAGAGCCTTGGGCGACGTCAACAACGACGGCTTGATCACCGTGGCAGACGCTACCCTTGTTCAGCAGCACGCCGCAGAGATGATAGAGCTCACGGGCGACGCGCTCGCCGCCGCCGACACCAACCGCGACGGAATAATCTCAGTCTCCGACGCCACACTTATCCAGCAGTACGCTGCGGAAATGATAGACGAGTTTTAGATAATTAACAATTAACGATTAACAATTAACAGTGAAAACACTGCCATTCCGAACGTATGTAAAGAATGGCAGTTTTTTATTGGGTTATTTGGTTTTTGTCAGTTCGCTGTACATCTTCATCAGCTCGGCTACACATTCGCTCTCGGTCATTTTGGTTGAAAAGCCGTAAGCAGCCATTACAGCGCGGTCGTTGTTTTGGTGAGCTTTTCTGAGTTCCGGCGGCATTGTCAATTCATCATACAAGTCCGCTAATGAGCTGTCGGGATAAAGGGCACGCGCGTCCAAAATAGCCTGTGCCGTTTGCTCGATTTTTGCCTTTTGTTCGGGGGTTGGATTGCACCACGGGAAGTTGTTGTAGACGATATTAATTGAATACTGATAACTTGGTCCATAATAGCCGCAAGTGGCTCTCATCCAAGCCATATGTACATTAGAAATCAATATACCAAACTCATACAGTCCTGCATTTTCTAATATTCTTATCTTATTACCAACTACTATTTCTGGTGTCATAAAATCCATAGGAACATATCTGCGACCCCCAGATGAAACTTCTGGAATGGCTACATAATTAGTTTCTGGCTGCTGATTTTCATCAAATAAAGTTGGTGTTTCCGATTTTTTTCTAGTAGCTGCCTTTG
>CACYQK010000105.1:0-9394 GCA_902776495.1 uncultured Ruminococcus sp.
ATATCGTTTAAGAATTTGTAGGACGGGTAAACGTCGCTGAGAGCCTGACCCTCAAACGAAACCGAGCTGATCGCCGCGATCTCCGCCTGCGGGTGAGCGTACAAAAGCCTGACAAGCTCCGCGCCCGCGTAACCCGTTGCGCCTACGATTCCTGCTTTTATCATACAATCAATCCTTTACATTTTATCCGCGATTTCTTTTACGCGCTGTGCCTGCGCCTTGACTAATTCGGGGGCGGGGCCGCCGAACGCCGTGCGCTGTGATACGCAGTTTTCAAGTGAAATCGCGTTGTAAACATCATCGTTAAACACATCGCAGACCGCTTTGTACTCCTCGATCGGGAGATTTTCAAGATCCGTGCCGAGCTCAATGCATCTTGCGACGAGCTCGCCGGTAGCCTTGTACGCGTCGCGGAAGGGCACGCCGTTTTTGGTGAGCCAATCGGCGCAGTCGGTGGCGTTGATAAATCCGCCGGCGGCCGCTTTGCGCATATTTGTCGGGATAACGCGCATTGTATCGAGCATAGGAGTGAACGCCGTCAGGCACATCTTTACGGTGTCTACCGCGTCAAAAATCGCCTCTTTGTCCTCTTGCATATCCTTGTTGTACGCAAGCGCGATTCCCTTCATAACGGTGAGCAGGGTCATTGTGTCGCCGAACACGCGTCCGCTCTTGCCGCGAACAAGCTCCGCAATATCGGGATTCTTTTTCTGCGGCATAATCGACGAACCGGTTGAAAACGCATCGTCGAGCTCAACAAACTTGAACTCCCAGCTGCACCACATAATGATCTCCTCGGAAAAACGGCTTAGGTGCACCATAATTATCGAGAGGATAGACGCAAGCTCGATGCAGTAGTCACGGTCGGATACACCGTCGAGCGAGTTGTTTGTAACTCTGTCAAAGCCGAGCAGATCGGCTGTAAATGTTCTGTCGATCGGATATGTCGTTCCTGCCAACGCGCAGGAGCCGAGCGGCATTTCGTCCATTCTGTCAAGGCAGTCGTCCAAACGCGAAACATCCCTGAGAAGCATTTCGGCGTAAGCCAAAAGATGGTGACCAAAGGTTATGGGCTGCGCCCTTTGAAGGTGGGTGTAGCCGGGCATTACCGTGTCGCTGTACTTATCTGCCTTGTCGGCGATGACCTTTATAAGGTCAACCACAAGCTTTTCTATGTTGACGATCTCTTTTTTCAAGTAGAGTTTAATATCAAGAGCGACTTGGTCGTTACGGCTTCTGGATGTATGCAAACGCTTGCCGTTGTCGCCGATACGCTTCGTCAACTCGCCCTCGATAAAGGTGTGGATATCCTCCGCCTCCATATCGATTTTCAGCTTTCCGCTGTCAATATCGGCAAGGATCCCCCTGAGGCCCTTAATGATTTCCCGAGAGCTTTCCTCGCTGATGATCCCGCACTTGCCGAGCATAGTCGCGTGGGCGATGCTGCCCTCGATATCCTCGCGATACATACGGCTGTCAAACGGGATCGAGCTGTTAAAATCGTTTGTTGTTTTTGATAATTCTTTTTTAAATCTGCCTTTCCAAAGCTGCATATTTCACTACCTCATAACTAACCTGTATAAAACACTTTATGGGCAGGGGTATTTCACCCTGCCCGAATGATTAATCTTGATTATTTTATAAGACCTTTTTTAGCGCGAACCTTGATCGGAAGTCCGAAGAGGTTGATGAATCCGGCGCTGTCGTTCTGGTTGTAAACCTCGTCCTCGTCAAAGGTCGCGATCTCCTCATCATAGAGCGAGTAGGGGCTTGTAACGCCGGCGTCGATGATGTTGCCCTTGTAGAGCTTGAGCTTGACGTCGCCTGTTACATACTCCTGAGTGCTGTCAACGAAAGCCGACATAGCCTCGCGCAGAGGTGTGTACCACTTTCCGTCATATACAAGATCAGCAAAGGTGTTCGCGAGGTTCTTCTTGTAGTGGAGAGTGTCCTTGTCAAGGCAGATCTCCTCGAGCTTGTCGTGAGCCGCATAGAGGATCGTGCCGCCGGGAGTCTCATAAACTCCGCGCGCCTTCATACCTACAAGGCGGTTTTCTACGATGTCGGTGATTCCTACGCCGTTGCGTCCGCCGATCTCGTTGAGCTTTTCGATGAGCTCTACCGAACCTACAGCCTCGCCGTTGAGTTTTACGGGGATACCCTTTTCAAACGAAAGTGTAACATACTCCGGCTTGTCGGGTGCCTGCTCGGGAGATACGCCCATCTCAAGGAAGCCTTCCTTGTTGTACATGGGCTCGTTTGCGGGATCCTCAAGGTCAAGTCCCTCGTGGCTGAGGTGCCATAGGTTTTTATCCTTTGAATAGTTTGTCTCTCTGTTTATCTTGAGCGGAATGTTCTTTTCTTCCGCGTAAGCGATCTCGTCCTCACGGGATTTGAACTCCCAAGTTCTCCAGGGAGCGATGATCTTCATATCGGGAGCGTAAGCCTTGATGGCGAGCTCAAAACGAACCTGGTCGTTGCCCTTGCCTGTGCAGCCGTGGCAGATAGCGTCAGCGCCCTCGGCCTTTGCGATCTCTACAAGTCTTTTTGCGATGATGGGGCGTGCGAATGATGTGCCGAGAAGGTACTTGCCCTCGTAAACCGCGCCCGCCTTCATTGTCGGGAAGACATATTCCTCAACGAAAACCTTGTTAAGATCTTCAACATAAAGCTTTGAAGCGCCTGTTTTGATAGCCTTTTCCTCAAGGCCGTCAAGCTCTGTGCCCTGACCAACGTCGCCTGATACCGCGATAACCTCGCAGTTGTTATAATTTTCTTTGAGCCAGGGGATGATTATGGACGTGTCAAGACCGCCCGAATATGCTAATACTACTTTTTTGATGTCAGCCATTTTGATTGCCTCCGTAAAATGTTTTGATGTCTACCCTCGTTGCGCTCCGCTACTCCTCAAATAGCTCCCACTCGTCTAATCTGTTCCGTTGCCTTTAGGCAACTCCACAGCTTAGTCCTCGACAGTCGCTATTTTCGGGCTCCGCGCCTCGGGTTTTCTTTTTTGTGTTTCTATTACATTATACTCCTTGTTTTTAAAAAATCAAGTCTTTTTTGAATAAATATTCAAATTTTAGCACTTGCACAAATTTTGGCGGTTATTTGGCGTAAATTAGCCAAATACGCATAACTTACGGTATGATTCTATCCGATTTTCAGCATTTTCGGGGTGATTTATTTTTGTATATCGAAAATAAATATACATTTCTTTTGATTAAATATACATTAAAATGAATATTTTACCGCTTATCGCGCCTAATATTGAATATTATTTAAATTTCTGCTATAATAGTATCGGATTTATTTGCATATAAATGACTAAAGGAGATTTTGCTATGTCTGATTTTATTAAAATTACCCCCGAAGAGATCGCGGACAACCCGTTCAAGCTTATCGGCAAGGACTGGGGACTCGTCACCGCCGGAACAAAGGACGGCTTTAACACGATGACTGTCAGCTGGGGCGGCGTCGGAATTATGTGGAACAAGCCCGTGGCTTATACCTTTATCCGCCCGCAGAGGTACACCTTTGAGTTTTTGGAGGATAACGAATACTTCACCCTCAGCTTTTACGGCGAGGAGTACCGCAAGGCTCTGAGCTTTTGCGGAAGCAAGAGCGGCCGCGACTATGACAAGCCCGCCGAGACAGGGCTGACCGTTGCCTATACCGAGGGCGGCGTTCCCTACTTTGAGCAGGCAAGGCTCGTGCTCGTCTGCAAAAAGCTTTACGCTCAGGATCTTAACAAGGACAGCGTGATCGACAATGACGCCGTGCTCAAAAACTACGGCGCGGACGACTGGCACAGGATGTATGTAAGCGAAATCGTTGAGGTTCTTAAATCAAAAGACTGACAAAACGCAAAAATCACTGTTTTTAAGGCGATTCCGTATGTTTTGTCAATCCAAATCAGTTGATTTGTTTATTAATCTATGGTATAATAAAAGTTAGTGACTGAGAACTATCAAATCGGAAAGGGTGTGAACGTATGGAAAACACCACATGGAATTATTCGGATAATACCCCGGTGATCGACGGTCTTGCCGACAAAATGGTGTCGCATTCCGTGATCGACTCGGGTCTGTTCAGTAAATACAACGTAAAAAGAGGCCTGCGCGATATTGACGGAAAGGGCGTTTTGACCGGTCTTACCGATATCTCGACTATCAAGCAAAATGAGCTGGTCGACGGCAAGCTGGTACCCTGTGACGGCGAGCTTTATTACAGAGGCTACAATGTAAGGGATATAATCAAGGGAATCCGGATGGATAACCGTTTTGGCTTTGAAGAGGTAGTTTATCTGCTTTTGTTCGGAGAGATGCCCACAAAAGACGAGCTCAAAAACTTCAAGTCACTTCTTGTTCAGTACAGGACGCTTCCCCAGCACTTTGTACGCGATGTAATATTAAAGGCTCCGAGCGAGGATATGATGAACTCGATCGCGCGCAGCGTACTCACCCTGTTTTGCTATGATAAAAACCCAAACGACACCTCGCTCAATAATGTTTTGAGGCAGTCGATACAGCTTATTTCGGTATTCCCGATGCTCACGGTCTACGGCTATCACGCGTATAACCACTACCTGCGCGACAAGAGCCTTTATATCCACCTGCCCGATCCCACGATGTCAACGGCAGAGGTCATTTTGTCGCTGCTCCGTCCCGACAGGCAGTACACCGACCTCGAGGCAAAGGTGCTCGATATGGCGCTGATACTCCATATGGAGCACGGCGGCGGTAACAACTCGACATTCACCACCCACGTTGTTACCTCATCGGGAACAGATACATACTCGGCGATCGCCGCGGCGCTTTCTTCGCTGAAAGGCCCCAAGCACGGCGGCGCGAACGTTAAGGTTTACGAGATGTTCGAGGATCTTAAAGAAAACATCACCGACTGGGAGGACGACGAGCAGATCGAGCATTACCTTGAGCTGCTGCTCGACAAGCAGGCGTTTGACCGCAAGGGCTTGATCTACGGTATGGGTCACGCGGTATACACTATCTCCGACCCGAGGCAGAGGATCCTCAAGGGCGCCGTTCAGGAGCTTGCCGAGGTCGAGGGCTTCAGCGACGAATTCAAGCTCTATGAGCGCGTAGAAAGGCTCGCTCCCCAAGTCATCGGCAGAAAGAGGAAGATCTACAAGGGCGTTGCGTCTAACGTTGACTTCTACAGCGGTCTGCTTTACAGTATGCTTGACATTCCCTGCGAGCTCTATACTCCGCTGTTCGCCACCGCGCGTATCGCGGGCTGGAGCGCTCACAGGCTCGAGGAGCTTGTAAACACCGGCAAGATCATCCGCCCGGCGTATATGAGTATCTCCGACGAGAAGGAATACAGAAACCTCAACGAAAGATAAAATAAAAATGTAGGGGCGAGCATTGCTCGCCCGCTGATAAGGAATTCAAAAATGACTATTGTAAAAAGGCAAATGCAGCTCCACCACGCCGTGAGCGTTATCGGCGGATTTTGGGGCGGCTACACGGTTTTTAATCACTTAGATATTTTCGCGAACGCGCAGACGGGCAACCTGATAAAGCTCATTATCGGGCTTTGCCGCTTTGAGTTTGAGAGCGTCGCGTATATGGCGGCATACTTTGCGCTTTACTTTCTCGGCAACGCCTTTTATGCCGTCGCGCGCAAAAAGCTCAAAACAAGTATGAAGATCGTCAGCTTTATTGTTTCGTCGCTTGGGATAATCGCGACGGGTCTTTTGTGCTTTACGGGCAACAGCCTGTGGATAGTTATGCCGATATTCTTTATCGCGCCGATCCAGTGGAACGCGTTCAAGACCGCGGGCGGCAACTCGAGCTCGACGATATTTTCATCAAACAATGTCCGCCAGGCAGTGGTTTTGCTGACGAAATACATAATGGACAAAAACCAAAAGGATCTGCGCAACGCTAAATTCTACTGGGCAACGCTCCTGTGCTTTCACACCGGCGTAGCGGCAAGCGTTATTTTGAGCCTGCCGTTCGGCATCCACAGCATATGGTTCTGCCTGATTTTTGTAGGAATAGCCGTGGTTTTTTATTACCGCTATCAGACAGCAAAGATAAAAGCGTTCGCTTCAAATTAAACCATTTAAAAGTCAAACGGCAGCCGAGCGGGCTGCCGTTTTTATATGTATTCTGTTTTATGCCGCTGCGTATTTTTGGATCGCTGTAGCGTCGAGGATGTCTACAACATTATCGGCGTTGATGTCCGCTATATATTTATCATCATAATCCATATCCGCTTTGCCGGAAGCAACCTTTTGGATAAACGCAGCGTCAAGGATATCGACCTTGTTATCTTTATTGGCGTCGCCTGTCGCATAGCCGATATTCAGCTCTGCTAACGCGTCGATCAAGCCATTATACTTATCAGCCGACTGACCGGTGTGCTTGGGCATAAAGCAATCGTCCGTCAAATCTTCCAGTGCATAGAACTCGTTTGCTTCAACGTCATAAACGCCGTAGCCGGTCGCAAACGGATTATCCCAAGACATACCTATGACGGTTCTTCCGCCTATACCGCCAAGCCTGAGCCAAGTTATCATCGGCGATTCAAAATCTCCGTACTTTGCCTGACAAAGCACCCAATCGGGCTGTTCTCCGTCGTAGTGGGTGAATAACTCGTTATAGCTGTAGCCGTTATCCAAACACGTCTCTCCGTACTTTGATTCCGACCAATTCTTAAAGGCGGCTTCATATTGGTTGCCTTCGGGCTCAAGCCAATGATCATAGTCTTCGCCGCCGGGTTCTTCGAGGAATCCCATAAAGTCATACAACTCGTATTCGCCCGCGTCGTTCTTTTCGGACAACGAGTAACCGTCGCTTAACGCGTAACCGTGATACGGGTTCAGATCGTTGATTTCTACTGTTTTTTCACCCTTGCAGTTGCTGACAACTATTTTAGCGGCGCCTTGGGGAACGGTGATTTGAAACTGCATTCCGCCGTAGTCCAAAAATCTTTTTGCCTTTTTACCCGGGAACTCGCCGTAGAGCTCGTTACCGTCCTTGTCGGTAGCGTAGATATACGCCTCTTTCCAATTGTAGTTGTCAAGAAGTACAAAGTTAGCGGCATTATTATTGCACACGAAAGTAACTCTCCGCAAGAGATTATGCGTGTGCTCGTCTGGATTTGCGAACTCCCGCTCCACATTTACCTCACCGTTGCTGAGCTTAACACTTTGTGTGCTTCCTCTCGGAATTCTGACAACATAATACTCTTTGCCTTCCTCGTCCGTGATCTTTTCATCAACAAGCGTGCCGGGATAATCTCCGAATATCTTGTTGCCGCCCCAGTCATAACCGAAAGCGTATACATTTTCCCAGCCGAGGGTGTTTTCAAACAAAATCGTTCTTGTGTTTTGATCACCGGTCATTCTCGAAAAGCAAACTATACCCTGAACATAACTGAGCTCCGCCGCCTGAAAAACTTCATTTTTTGTCAGGCAGATCCGGAGATTTGTTTCGTTCTTTACAACGCGCCTGTTATGGTAAATCGGATTATTTTTGTTGTATTGAAGCGTGATCCCCATTTGCTCAAAAAACGGAGCGCAGTTAAGATCGGCAAGCTTTGAGATAAGATTAAAACGAGCCGTATCATATTTCATCATTTGGCTGTTGTAATACTGTTTTTCTTCATCCGTAAGCTTGCGGTAATTATCACGATAATACGCCAGATCCGCCGGGTCTACCCCGCTTCTCCTTATAGCGATGTTTTTCTTTTCAGCATTATCCATAGGAGCGGCGTCAAGATAAACATCAACATACACCAAGCCGTTGCTGTCCGAGTTTGACAGGCATTTTGTGTATTTTTCGATTATTTTATCGTTCACCTTCGGAAACTGCAAGGCGGACGCGCTGAACGAAACGCCGCAAACGCCGATCAAAATCGCCGCGGTAAGCAAAACAGCTATTGCTTTTTTCATAAAAGTCATCCTTTCGTTTTTGAAATATATTTTAATAGAATCATAAACAAATTCTATTTCTTTACCATAATTATATCATACCTGTTTTTGTATGTACACCATACATTGTGTGGGCTTTCTGCTCCGTTTTTTTTGAACAGGGTAAACAATGGTTTTTGATTTAGGTAACGCTCAAAATACCTCTCTATTAATAAAACGCTTTAAAGCACCGTTTTGGTTACATTTTTTTTGAAATATTTTGATTTTTTTATTTTTGTCGAAAAGCGACGGCGCAGTCCCACGCTGTTATATATAAAAAAACGGGCGGTCAATGACCGCCCCTACAAATTTATCAATTATTCTCTTCCATATATTTGAGCTGTTTGTTTATCATATTCGCGCACATATAGACGTTGCCGCCGCCCATTGTGAGGATAAGGTCGCCCTCCTTGGCGTTTTGGCAAACGTAGTCGGTGATCTCCTCAAAGGTCTTGCGGTAAACGCTGCCCGGGATCTTCGCCGTCAGATCGGTCGCGTAGATGTTATATGTATTGGTCTCTCTTACGGGCAATATCTCGGACACAATCGCGACATCGGGAATCTTGAGCGCCTCGGCAAAGTCGTCAAGGAGCATCGCGGTGCGCGAGAAGGTGTGCGGCTGGAACACCGCCCAGACCTTGTTGAAGCCCATCTGCATCGCGGCGTTGAGCGTAACCGTGAGCTCTGTGGGATGATGTGCGAAGTCGTCCGCTACGGTGATACCGCAGGGAGTTCCCAAAATCTCAAAGCGTCTGTGGACGCCGCCGAACTTGTGCAGATTATCGGAGATCTCGTTGGCAGTCGCGCCGAGGTAATGAGCCGTCGCCGCAGCAGCAAGAGAGTTGTAAATGTTGTGCTTACCGGGAACGATAAGCTTTACGCTCGTGATTTTTTCACCCTTGTAAAGCAGGTCGTACTGCTCGTGAACGCCCTTGTCCGCGCTGACGTTCACCGCGCGGTAATCGCAGTTTTCGCCAAAACCGAAGGTGATTTTTTCGAGCTCGACATCCGCGACCGCGTCGAGGGTGTTTTGGTCGTCGCCGTTGATAACGAGCAAACCCGTTGTCTGCTTAGCGAATTTATTGAAGGATTTTTTGATGTTGTCGAGGTTCTTGAAGTAATCGAGGTGATCGGCGTCGATATTGAGGATGATCGAAATAAAAGGATTGAGCTCCAAAAATGTGTCTACATACTCGCACGCCTCGCAGACGATGATATCGCTCTGTCCGACGTAGCTGTTGCCGCCGATGAACGGGAGCTTGCCGCCGATTATCGCCGAGGGATCAAAGCCGCTGCCGATTAGTATCTGAGAGAGCATAGCGGTGGTAGAGGTCTTGCCGTGGGTTCCCGAAACCGCGATAGAACGCTTGTATCTTCTGCAAACCACGCCGAGCATTACGCTGCGCTCAATGCAGGGTATGCCCTGCTCGTCAGCCGCCTTGCGCTCGGGAT
>CACYQK010000106.1:0-5347 GCA_902776495.1 uncultured Ruminococcus sp.
ACGCACACAAGCTTCTGGAACGTCTTGCCGAACCAGACGTACACGTACCACATGAAGAGCATCCGCCAGCGGCCCGCGCTCTGCTCGCCCTGTTCGTGCCAGACGGCGTGGTTCGTGGCCCGTGGCGCGTGATTCGCGGAGCAAGCTCGCGGTTGAGGTATTGTACGAGCTGGGCGGTCAGATCCGATGTGTTTTCATCGGTGGCAAAGATAGAAACCTTGTGCAGCTTTGCGCTCTCCAAAATCACATTTGAGGGCTCGATCTCACGGCAGATTATCACCGCCGGAGGTCCAAAGCTGAAGATAGATTCTATTACCATCCGCTGAGCCTCCGAGCCGAAGCGTCCGAGATAGGCAAACTCGGTGTTGCCGAGCACCTGGATACGCTTGTTGTCAAAGAACTCAAAGTAGCCCGTAAGTTCAAGACCCGGTCGGTTTATCTCTACGGTCGAGATTTTTGTCTCCTCGTAGTTTTCCGCGACATAGACCTTTTTCAAGCCGAGCTTTTCAACGATTTGAGATAACGGTACTGAAAATTCAGACATATTGCCACCACCATTTTTTAGTCGTTTCCTAAGTTCTGCTATAACCTGCCTTTTGTTCTCGACAGAAAACAACAGCAGAGCATTGCGTTTTGGAATCGTTTATTTAGATATTCTTATACATTATAGTATTATACTACAAAATCGGCTTGAAATAAAGACTTAAACGAATTTTTTTACATTATTTTTAATGATTTTTCGCTCACTTATTTTCAGTTCGTGCTCACAGGTGACATAACCCACGGTAAAGTCGCTTATTCTATCTGACGCAAAGTGATTGAAAACGCTTAGATAATCAATGCATACCTCGGGATTATTATTCTTTAACAGAATTAACTGCTCCTCTATCAAGTCCTGCTCAGCATTGTTTTCGTCAAACTTTTCTATGGTTTTTTTGTCGCAGAGGGTGACGTACGCGACGGGCGAAAAGAACGGCTGAGCGGATATATATTCAATATCGTTTTTCAGGGTGTACTCAAGCACGCTGTCCTCTATCATCAAGAGCTCGAGCTTTGAGAGCGAAAGGTTAGGGATATACTCCTTTTCTGCGAGCAAGCAGGCGGACTTGAACGAATCGGACGGTATCCGTATGCCCTTTGGCTTGTCGCCGCTCGAAAGCACATAAAAGGTGTAGTATATCTGTCCGTTATCCTCGCTAATGCTCACGTTTTCTATGATAGAAGCGGTCTCGATCTTCCGCGAACTTTGGCAGCCCGAAAACACCGGCAGAATAAGGCATAGTAATAATATGCTAAGCTTTGCGCGCATTTGACTTCCTCCCAATAAACACACAGCAAATCGGCAGCAGAGACGCGGCCGCCGTCAGGATCACAAATATGGTCGTGTTCGTAAATATTTCTTTTACAGAATTAAGATAAGTTCCGCAGATGTGCGCGGAGAACAGTATAAGAGCGAAGAGGATAACGGTTTTTTTATCCGATTCCTTTTTTACGCTTTTGGTCACGGCGCAGAGGATCAGCGAAATTATCATAAAAACCGACATAGTGGCGAGCGCGAGGTAAAAGCTCTCAATCCCGCCGAAGCTGCCGAAGTGCGCGACCCGCGACAGCATAAAGGTCTGATACTCCTGCGTATGCGCGTAATCGCCGAGCGAAAACCAAATAAAAAAGAGTATCAAGGCGTACTTTACCCCCGTAAAAATCAGCGCGAAAACCGCCTGTCTCAGCCTGAAATTCTTTGTCGCTCCCGACAGGCAGGCGTACAAAACCGCGATGAAAGCCGGCGTGATAAAGTATACCGTGTTTTGGAAAAAGTCGGATTTGCTCCCGCTGAACTCAAAGCCGTAGAGGCTGAAATCGAGCGAGCTTATGCTGCCGCCGAACATCAAAATATTTGTAACAAGCGCAAAAGCGAACAGGAATATCCCGAACCGAGTTATAACATTGACGCCCTTGAGCGCTGAGTATACACAGGTGATGAGCAACAGCAGCGCGATGACGCAGGGCGTGACCTGAGCGTAGTATTTTTTGCGGAACATATCGGTGTACGGCAGCAAAAAGTACTCCGCGGTAAAAACAAAATAGAGCGAATAAAAGACCGCTAAGGGAATTTTGAGCTTCGGCGCGGCGGTGCCGGCTACGGTAATAAAATCAAGATTCGTCCGCCGCTTGATGATGATCGACGGCAAAAGCAGAAGAAAGCAGACCGATAATCCGCAGATCAGGCAGAGCAGTTCAAAGCTGAACGAGGAGCCTTGAGTTAAATTATAACTCTGTAAAAGAATTACCGAGCACGCGCAGAGCATAAGCGTCAGCAAAAAACGCTTTGAAGAAAACCTCTGTTTATTCACCGCTGCTTTCCTCCGTTTCCTTGAATTTTTGAACTCTGATGATGTGCTTTGACAGGGTCTTCCAGTCCGCGCGGACGAACACATCGCGCATCGTCCTCAGTGAAAACGGCGCGAGCGACGACATATACGGCACGCCGAGCGAGGTCTTTGAGCACATACTGATTATCATCACCGCGGTGGCAAGGACAATCCCCCACAGTCCGCAAAGCCCGCCGACGATTATAAAGATGAACCTGAGCATTGAGATGGGCGGATAAAGCGGCGAGGTGACGTAGCTGCATATCGCCGCCGTAGCTACGACCATAAGCGTTGACGAGCTGATTATACCGGCGTTTACCGCGCTCTCGCCTATCACCAGCGCGCCGACTATGCTGACCGCGTGGCCGAGCGATTTCGGTATGCGCAGTCCCGCCTCCTTCATAATCTCGTAGATAAAGGTTATCGCGAGGGTCTCGAACATCACGGGCAGGGGCGTTTGGGCGAGGGATTCCGAGGTCTTTATCAGGATAGTCGTGGGAAAATACTCTGGGTGGAACTGCGCCAGCGCGACATAGAGTCCCGGCAAAAACACCGCGATAAAAAACGACAGGTACTTTGTCAGGCGGATAAACGCCGCGTAGTAGGTGCGGTTTGAGTAATCGTCAACGCCTTGGAACTCCTCAACGAACAGCCTCGGCACGATTATGACCGCGGGCGTGCCGTCAACGATTATCGCTATCCTGCCCTCGCTGAGCTTGCCGCATACCGTGTCGGGGCGTTCGGATATACCGACCCCCGAAAAGAGGCGGCTCGTGCGCTTGTCCTCCAAGTATTCCGACAGATAGCCCGAGGCGAGGACCGAGTCAAGGTCGCAGCTTTCAAGCCGCTTTTTGAGCTTTTTGAGCAGCTTGTCCGACACTCTGCTTTGCAGGTAGCATATCATCAGCTGGGTCTGCGACTCCCTGCCGACCACCGCCTGTTCAAAGACGAGGTCGGGGTTTTTCATCCGTCGGCGGATGAGCGACATATTCACCCTCAGCGGCTCGGTAAATCCCTCGCGCGAGCCTCTTTGCACAACTTCGCTTTCGGGCTCGGAAACCCCGCGAAATGAATAACCCTGAACGCCTACGGCGAACATCTGCTTTGCGCCGTCGATTATCAAAACGGCAAAGCCCGAGGTGATAAAGCCGATAAGCTCCCGCTTTGTGTAGAACACGACCACGTCGGAGGAAGCCATTACCGAGCTGAGAAGCTTTTCAGCCGCCTCTGCCCCGTCCAACAGTCCGAAGTCGTGCGCCATAAGCGGATTGATGACCGACTGCGAGAGCTGCTCCTTGTCGACCATTCCCTCGATAGTGACGATTGCCGCCTTGATGTTTTGAACGGATTCAAGAGTTATATTGCGGATAGTCAGGTCGGCGGAATCCGAAAAGTCCGTTTTTAATTCAGATAATATTTCTGTTAAAGAATTATACATATGATTACTAAGAAAACAATGTAGGGGCAGACCCGCGTGTCCACCCGTTTACCACGAACGTCCGGTTTTATTCGGACGGACACGCGGATCCGCCCCTACGATAAAACTATTATTTAGATTTTACAACAACACAAAATTTATACAAAAACGGAATATAAACATAAAACAGGATAAAACTAAATCAGGTGATTTTATGCTGATTTCAATACTCCGCACGCTGGTATTGTATGTATTTATTATCCTCGCGATACGCCTGATGGGCAAACGACAGATCAGCGATATGCAGCCGAGCGAGCTTGTGGTAACGCTTGTAGTGTCGGACATCGCGTCACTGCCGATGCAAAACACATCCCAGCCGCTTTTGAGCGGGGTCATCCCCGTGCTGGTGCTGGTGTCGCTCGAGATCGCGACCAGTGTGATAATGATGAAAAGCCGGACTATCCGCAAGCTTGTATGCGGCAGCCCGGTCGTGGTGATAAATGACGGAAAAATAATGCAAAACGAAATGCGCAGGCTGAGGCTGACCACGGAAGACCTTTTCGCGCAGCTCAGACAACAGGATATATTCAACCTCGACGACGTGCAGTACTGCATCGTTGAGACAAACGGCACGGTCAGCGTTCTTGAAAAGCCCGACAAACGAACGCCGAACCTTGAACAGCTCGGCTTGCAGGCGGAGGACAACAAGCTCGAGACTGTTGTTATCAGCGACGGAGAGCTGTTGTCCCCGGCGCTGAACCTTTGCGGCAAAAACGAGTCGGATGTGGTTAATATTCTAAAAGAGAATAATAAGACTGTTTCCGATGTGTTTATTATGACGCTTGACAGCTCGGGGAATTACAAAATAATCGACAGGGAGAGCGACCGATGAAGCGGATAATAATCTCAATAATTCTTTTCGCGTTCTGCCTATCCGGCGCGGTATTTGAGGTATTCTGCGTGAGCCGCAGCGTTGAAAGCTACATTGACAGCATTGAAAAAGTCGACAAGCTCGTCAGCAGCGGTGATTTTACCTCTGCTTCGGACAAATGCGCAGAGCTCGAAAAAAACTGGGGCACAACCTCGCGCGAGATTGACGCAGTGCTGATACACGACTATGTTGACCGTATCGGAATAAGCATTTCACAGATGAAAGCCTATGCCGAAAACAAAACAGCCGATTCATATTACGCTGTCAGCGAGGAAGCAAAAAAGGCACTCAAGTCCATAAAGGACAGTGAATACCCGAGTTTAGAGAATATTTTATAAACTCAAACCAATAGCAGTTGTTCACCTTCGGGATTCCGACTTTTCATAATATACCGACTTATCCGTCCCGAATTGCGGTGTCGCCGCCGCGACCAAAAAAGGCACTCGAGTCCATAAAGGACAGTGAATACCCGAGTTTAGAGAATATTTTATAAAAGAGTTTAGAGATATTTAAAGGCTCCCCCATTATTTATTATGGGGGAGCTGTCGCGTAGCGACTGAGGGGGCGAGCCTGTGTTTATATCACGTTGTCAATTGCAATATCAAAAATAGCGCTATTGGCAACGCAGCC
>CACYQK010000107.1:0-5323 GCA_902776495.1 uncultured Ruminococcus sp.
TGAAATCATCCCCTTACTCAAGGAGTATTGGTTTGACGAGCCTTCCAAAGTTAAAGAATGGTCTGACCGTTTGAGGAGTGCTGTCAAGTGATCCCGATTCAAAATATTTATTATATGCTTTCTTACGCTTTTCAAGTGCTTAATGAGCAAGGGTATAAAAGTGTAGCGACAGAGCATTTTGAAAATGTAGCGGATTTATGTGCGGAAATTCTAATCAGAGGTTTTTCCAAACAAGTCAAGCGCGGTCTTATCAAGGACTATATTCAAAAAAAGAACCGCTGACTGCTTTGCGTGGAAAAATGGAGATTTCGTATTCTTTGAAAACCAACACGCTTATCCGACAGCAGGTAATTTGTTCTTATGATGAGTTTTCCGAGAACGCTTATTTGAACCGAATCATCAAAACAACGATGCTTCGCCTGATAGTTACCGAAATTGATAAAAGCCGAAAAAAGGCAATAAAAAAGCTGTTGGTTTATTTGGATAACGTTGATGCGTTAGATGTTCATTCAATCAACTGGAATTTGCGATATGACCGCAACAATCAGACCTACCGTATGTTGGTTTCAATTTGTTATTTGGTTTTGAAGGGCTTGCTGCAAACGCAGTCGGATGGTTCAACCAAGCTGATGGATTTCCTTGATGAACAGAAAATGCACCGCTTGTATGAAAAGTTTATACTGGAGTATTATAGAAAGGAGCACCCGGAACTTAACGTCGGCGCACCGCAAATCCCGTGGCAGCTCGACGATGACTACAGCGATATGCTGCCCGTAATGCGTTCTGATATTACGCTTGAAAAGGACGGCAATTATCTGATTATTGATGCGAAATATTACGCTCATACTACTCAAACTCGTTTCAATAAAACAACGATCCACTCGGCTAACCTCTACCAAATATTCACATATGTAAAGAATAAGCAGGCCGAAATCGGCAACAGCGGAACAGTATTAGGATTGTTGTTATACGCTAAAACCGATGAACAGATTATCCCCGACAACACCTATCAAATGAGTGGTAACAAAATCAGTGTGAAAACGTTTGATTTGAATTGCGGATTTGATGAGATAAGAGAGCAATTGGATAGCATAGTGTCGGGAATAAATCCATAGACTTTTTATAAGACTTCGGGCGAAGATGGCGCAAACCACCTTCGCTCTTCTTGCGTAAAATGCTTCAAAACTAATAGCGATCAAAAATGCTCTTTGCTTTTTGGCAATAATGTGATATAATTATCAGAGCATAAACCCCACAACTCATAACGGAGGATAATATGAAACGATTAACAGCATTTGCGTTTTCTGTGATTCTCATTTGCGTAAGCTTTTTTTCTGTTTCGGCGGTTGATTACAATTGTAACGTAGACACCGTATCAAAAGCTGTGTATCTCGAGAACCTAAACAACAAAACCGTGGTTTACGAAAAAAACTCCGATCAGCAGATGTATCCCGCTTCTACAACTAAGATAATGACATTCATAATCACGGCGGATAATGTCGATGATATCGACAATACTTACGTCACTATCAAGGAGGATGTCATCAGCGGGATAGACCCCGAGAGCACGGTTATGGGGCTGTCGTCGCATATCGGCGAGAAGGTTTCGGTTAAGGATCTTTTGTACGGCCTTATGCTCCCGTCGGGCAACGACGCCGCGCTTGTGCTGGCTGATTATGTCGGCAACGGTATTCCGGGGTTTGTGGATATGATGAACGCCAAAGCCAATGAGCTTGGCTGCAAAAATACCCACTTTGCCAATCCCCACGGGCTTTATGACCCCGAGCATTATTCTACCGCCTATGATATGGCGCTTATCGCTAAGCACGCGATGAATATTCCGGAATTTATGGAGATCAGCAACACTGTATATTACACTCCAAAGGGCTTTGAAGAACTCCACAACACCAACTATATGCTCGACCCCGAGGCCGAGGGCGGCCGGTACTATTACGAGTATACAAGAGGCATAAAGACCGGGTATCTCGATCAGGCGGGCAAGTGCCTTGTGACCTCATCGGACAAGAGCGGCGATAAATATCTTTGTATTTGTCTCGGTGCTGATTTTTCCTATGATGAGGACGTCAATTACGCTATGCTTGATACCGCGGGTCTGTATAAATGGGCGTATGATAATCTTGGGATTCAGACGATTTACAGCACGACTGACAGCCTTGATTCCGTTGATGTAAAATATGTCAGAAACGGAAAAACGCTCAGCGCTGTTCCCGAAAAGGATATATCGGCGTTTCTTCCGAAAAACTACGACAAAAGCAAGCTGAAGGTCGATGCTATCTGCCCCGAGCAGGTCGAAGCGCCCGTTGCAAAGGGCGATGTGCTCGGAACTGTCAGCGTAAAATATGACGATCTGGATTTAGGCACGGTGAATCTTGTTTCTCCCGAGGACGTCGAGCGCGACATCTCGCCGCTTGAGGTGTTCATCAAGGAACATACAGTCCTCTTTGTGATCATAGCGGCGGCTATTGTTCTTCTTATTATTCTTATCATCGTTCTTATCGCGAAGCGCTCGGCGCGCAAACGCCGCAGGGCTCGAGAGGCTCGCGCGCGTTCACGCTCGGGATATAATACCCGTCAGCGCCCGCGCTCGAACAGCGGACGCAGGTTCAGAGATTGATTTTTGATAATATATAGAAACCAAATAATTAAGGGTACCCAAACTAACGGGTACCCTTTTTCCAATAGAATGAAAAATGCTTGTTTTGTTAACTATTCTTTAAATTCTCGAGCGCTTCGGAGTTGTTGCCGATGATCATTTCAACTTTTTTGCACTTGTTCATTTTTTCACAGCTTCCGCAGGTTTCAAAGCCGTTTTTCATAGCACATTGTCTGATTTGGCAGAGCGAATCGCAGAATACTGTTTTTGCACCGTCGGTCCGACAGCCCTCGCAGTTTATCATCTCGGGCGTGATCTCGATTTGGTTCAGCTCGGACCACTTTTTCGCGACCTTTTCGCGCAATGCGTTATCGTTATTGACTGTCGCAAGGCGCGCCTCGCATTTTTCGCAGTCAAGTCCGCAGTAAGCTATGTAATCCTTCATTTTGCCCTCCTTATTTTACAGCGTAAAAACCGCTCTGCATATATGACTGCCAGAACAGCTCAGATGCTTTGAAACCTGTTTTATTCAGCAGCTCAAGGTGTTCGCGGATAGTGATGGGGAAGAACTCCTTGTTGTACCTTGACGAGTGAGCTTTGACTTCCTCGACCGTTCTGCCGGCTTTGAGCTCATACGCTTCAAGGCGCTTTATCATATTGTCTTTGCCGATCTCGCTGAACGGTGCGGTGTTTTCAAAGTAAATGAATATCCCGCCGGGCTTGAGCGCGTCAAAGCACTTTTGTACCGCGAGCTCCCTTGTCGGCTTGTCAAAATAGTGGTGCGACTGGATCGCCGTTACAACGTCAAAGCGGTTTTCAAAATCAAGCTCCTCCGAGCCGGCGAGGATGAATTCACAATTATAACCGGCGAGCTTGTTTTTTGCGTCCGCGAGCATTTTCTCCGACGGGTCGCATAGCACGAGCTCTGCAATATCGATCTGCTCTTGCGCTTTTAAGCCGAGCGTTCCCGTGCCGCAGCCAGTGTCGAGGAGCGAGAGCTTTTTGTCGCCGCAATGCGCTTTTATAACTTCAAAAATCCGGTCGTATATCTCGTCGTAAAAGGGGATGACCTTGCGGACATTTTCGTCGTATTGATTGACCTGAAAGGCTGATTTGTTGTCCATCTTATCCTCCTATTTCAGTAAAACGCAGTCGGGGTCGGGAAGATCATACCTGCCTGTTTTTGCGTATGTAATGCACTTTGCGCCGCCGCGGCACCGTTCTGAAAACCCACAGCTTTTGCACTGTTCGGGAATATCCGAATTTCTGAGCTTTATCAGCTCCGGACTGTCGCGGTAGATCAAAAGCAAATCTTTTTCTTTAACGTTTCCGACGACTGTCGGAAGCCTGCGGCACGGCATCACCGAACCGTCCGCAAGTATCGCGAGCAGGCTGCTGCCCGCCGTGCAGGAATAAAACTCTTTGTTTTTGCAGGGAATGAACTGCAGGGCTCTCGCGCAGGAGATCATTTGTTTTTTGTTCAGCCTTGCCGCCTGACGGCACAGCTTGTCATACTCGCCTTTTGTCAGCGACAGATCGTTTATATCCTCATCAGAGGGAATAACGACGCGGTCGAACCACAGCTTGTCCACGCCTAACTCATAGCAGAACCGTGCCAGCTTTTTAAGCTCGTTTAAATTTCCGCGCTGGGCGGTGAACGAAACATCGGTGTATATGCCCTGAGCGATAAGCTCCCTGAGTCCGCCGGCTGCCCTGTCAAAGCTGCCGTTCCCGCGGATATTGTCGTGGATTTCCTTTGTTCCGTCAAGGCTGATTTGGACATAATCAACGCCGAGGATTTTCAGTTTTTTGGCTTCACTTCTGCCAATCAGCGTGCCGTTTGTCAGCACGGCGGTCGTGATGTCTCTTTTTCGAGCTTCCTCAATCAGCCAAAACAAGTCGGGGTGGGTGAGGGGCTCGCCGCCCGTGAAGTTGATATGTCCTTTAAAGCTGTACTGTTTGAGCAGGGCTTCATACTGATTTAATATATCGCTCAGCATATCGCGGCTTTCAAATGCCGAGTAATCGTCCTGATAGCAGTGCTTGCAGCGCAGATTGCAGCGGTGCGTGATATGCCATTGTAAAGTAAAATATCCGTTGTATGTTATTTCTTCCATATTATTCAGGTACCAGTTTTATAATTACTACCTCGCGCGGATTTTTTATCCGCGGTATCGCGGTGGTGTTTGAGCATCCGGCTGAAACAACAAGCCGGTCGTAGAATAATCCCCGGTCGTATTTCGGAAACAAGCCTGATGAAGACGATAGCGCGCCTTTGCCGAAGATCCGTATCTGTCCGCCGTGATTGTGTCCAGACAAAATCAGGTCTATGTCCTTGCCTTTGATATATTCATCGTAATATTCGGGGTGGTGGCAGAGCAGTATTTTATATCCTGTTTGATTTGAAAACTCATCGAGCCATTTTTCATCGCATATCATCGGAAGCCCGCCGATATGCAGATCCTGCCCTTTTACCGTGACGGTCGTATCGGAATTATCAAGAAGCGTGATTTTGTTATCATTGATCAGCGCGTAGTCCTCTTCGGTAAGCTCCTCCTCGTGATTGCCGAAACTCATAAAAACCGGAGCGATACCCGCCGCTCCGCGCAAAAAACGATATGCGTTTTCAGGATCGGCAAGGTTTTTGTTGCGTGTAATAAACCTTAAAGCGTGATCCACATAATACGCCGCGGTAAAAACCGCGATCCT
>CACYQK010000108.1:0-5313 GCA_902776495.1 uncultured Ruminococcus sp.
CAGTAAGCCATACCTACGATAACGAGACCGAACGCCAAAGCGGTAAGGATGTAGCCGCAGCCGTTTTTAGCGTCGCAGCCGACGAGCATTGCGGTTCCGCAGCCCAATACTACAAGAACCATTGTGCCGATAAACTCGGCAATGTACTTTTTAACAGAACTCATTTATGTTCCTCCTTCTTTTTTTATATAGGCAGCACCGCCTATAATTCTTCTATTACAATATAACACAAAAGAAGGTTTATTGCAAGTAATTTTGCACAAATTTTCTGTAACCTTTTATTACAATTAATTCACAAACAACATAAATCGCAGCTTTTTTATTTGCACCAAATCAATTCGGTAAAAAACTGCTCGTACATATCGTCCCAGCCGTCTATAGGGTTCACTCCGCCGCCGTTTACGCTCCGCAGCTTTGCGTCGTTTTGAGTCTGTCCCGCGGCAAAAAGCTCGCCCGCAGTGATTTGATACCCTTTTTCTCTGCACAAGGCGCAAAAATCTTCAACGGGGTTTTCGCTGTCACGCGTTTTTATAAGCTCCGCTTTTAAATCAGCGTCGGCACGCGCCGCCGCTAATAATCTTTCAAGCTCCTGTTCGATCATAAAAATCTCCTTAATAATCAGAATATTTCCGGCTTGCTTAACAATGTAGGGGCGTACCCGCGTGTCCGCCCGTGAATCAAGGCAAACTTCGCTGTTACCTGCGGGCGGACACATAGGTCCGTCCCTACGAATTCAACCATAAGTAAATATAAACAACAAAAAAGACCGCTCATCGCGAACGGTCTTTGGTGCGCTATTATTCAATGGAGTTGTCAAGATACTCCATAAGCTCCTCGTCATCCTTCTTTTGCTTATCCTTAACGATAAAGAAAGCGGTAAGAGCTGCCGAAAGAGCTGCAACTAACGATACAACTCCGATAATGATCATTAATCTTTTGTTTTTCATAGTGACGACCTCCAAATAATTTTACTAAATAAATATCTATATATATTCTAAACAATTTTTTGTAAAAAGTCAACAGAAAAACAAAAAAAGCAGAGAAAAACTCTGCTTTTATCTTGTTAGAATCATTGATTAATCTTACGCGGAAGCGTTCAGACGCTTCTGAAGTGAAGATTTGCTTCTTGCAGCGGTATTCTTGTGAAGAATTCCCTTGGCAACAGCCTGGTCAATTTTCTTGATAGCAAGACGAACTGCCTCCTGCTTGTTGTCAGCATTTGTGTCAACAGCATAGTAAGCCTTTTTGATTGCTGTTCTGAGAGCTGACCTTGTAGCCTTGTTACGAGCTGTTTTTGTAGCAATAACCTTAACGCGCTTTTTTGCAGATTTAATGTTGGGCATTGTCCCACCTCCTTGATTTTATCGTCATACAGGTGATATTTTAGCATATATAGCGCCAAAAATCAAGTATTTTTTTTAAAAAATTGAGTTTTCGGGATTTTTAAAAATCTATGTCTATATATTGTGCCAATTACTAAATACTAATCTATATGCAGATCATTCCTCGGGTTCATCACTATTGTTTTGAGCCGAGTTTTTTCTTGACCGCCACCAGATGTAGAGGATCACTGCCAAAAATATGATCAGCATACCCCTGAAAATATATCCCGGCACGCCCTCAAAAACCTCAAGTCCGCCGAACGAGCGCAACCCGTACCATATCGTAAGAATAACAAAAAACACTGAGAGCAGATATCCGAACACCCCGTACTTTCTGCCGACAAAAAACATCAGCACGGCGAGCGCTGCCCACAAAAACACATACGCGTACTGCATAAACTGAGTCATTGCTTTGTTCCCCTCGTATTATACTATTTAAAATATACATCTATTTTAGCGTGTAAGCCTAAAAAAAGCAAGTCCAATGTGACAACAAGGTGAAACTTTTTAAAAACAGGAAATATTTTTGACAAAAGTCTTGACTTTTTCTGACTTTAGTATTATAGTAAGAACATAGCGATTAGCACTCGACTATATAGAGTGCTAAAAACGAATAAGAGGTGAGAAAAATGGAGCCCGCCGCAAGAAAACAAAAAATACTCGCGGCTATTGTTGAAAGCTATATCGAAAGCGGAGAGCCGGTCGGATCAAAATCGCTGATCTCCGAAACGGGACTCAACGTCTCCTCGGCAACGGTCCGTAACGATATGGCTGAGCTGACAAGCTTGGGCTACATTATTCAGCCGCACACCTCCGCAGGCAGGATCCCTACCGCGCTCGGATACAGATATTATGTTGACAACATAATGCAGGTCACTCCGATTTCGGGTCAGGGTCGTCAATACATTACGGAACAGCTCCGAAAAAACGGCGATTCGCCCGAAAGCATTTTGCAGGGCGCTGCCGATATACTGAGCAAGCTGACCTCTCAGACGGCGGTATCTACCACCCCGAGCGGAGAGAACAGCAGGATCCGTAACCTGAGCTTTGTGCAAACCGGCGCTCACTCGGCAATGGTTATCTTGATCGCCTCGAACGGCACCATCAAAACAAAGCTATTCCGCTGTGAGTTCCTCATAACCCCCGAGCTGCTCGGAATATTTGACAAAGCACTCAACGAGATCTTTACCGGCGTAAAGCTCAGCTCGGTAAATCAGCCGTTCATCCAGACGGCGGCGGTGAGGTTCGGCGAAATGTCGCTTTTGATGCCGTCGGCACTGATGGCGATAAAGGACGCCGCCGAGCAGGCGATAACCGTAAGCGTCTGCCAAAGCGGCAGAGGCAAGCTCGCCTTTGCTTCCGATGTGAACTTTCAGTCGGCGCGCAGGGTGATTGAGTTCCTTAATAACTCACACGACCTCGCCAAAACGCTCGAAAAATCTCCGCAGCACCCCGCGGTATCTATCGGAAAAGAAAACAGCCGCGTTGAACTTGCTAACAACTCCCTGATCACGGCGCGATACAAAATCGACGGAAATCCGTCGGGAGTAGTCGCACTGATAACCCCGCTGAGGACCGACTACGCGAGAAACCTTTCGGTTTTGGAATGTGTAGCCGACTGTGCGGGAGAATTGATCGAGGAGCTTATCGATATATAACCCAAGAGGAGGATATAAAATGGCAAAGAAAAAAGAACCCGACACCAAGGCTGCCGAAGCTGCTGAGGAAAAGGCAGAAAAAGCCGAAACCGAAGCCGCTGAGGAAGCTGCCGAGGAAGCCGTTGATGAAAAAGACGCTAAGATCGCGGAGCTTGAAGAACAGCTCGCCGCGGAAAAGGACAAATATATGCGCCTTGCCGCCGAGTATGACAACTACCGAAAGCGCACCGCGAACGAAAAGCTCTCGCTCTATGACGACGCGACCTCAAAGGCGGTCACAGAGATCTTGCCTGTCGCGGACAGCGTAAGGATGGCTCTCGACAATCTTAAAGAAGCCGACCCCGAGATATTAAAGGGCGTTGAGCTTATATCGGGACAGCTCGGCAAAAGCTTTGACAAGCTGAAGATCGAGCAGTACGGCAAGGTCGGCGACGAGTTCGACCCCAACTTACACAATGCAGTGTCGATGGTAGACAGCGATGAGCTTGAATCAAATCAAATCGCGCAGGTCTTCCAGACAGGCTATAAAATCGGCGACAAGATCATTCGCCACGCTATGGTACAAGTGGTAAATTGACAACAACGTTGTCATTCTGAGCGAAGCGAAGGATCTCATTGATCAAGCATGATCTTACAGAGATTCCGAGTTTCGGTCGAAAAGACAGCTTACAATACAAATAAAAATAAAATCAAAAAATATCGGAGGAATCAATTATGGCAAAGACAATAGGTATAGATTTAGGTACAACAAATTCATGCGTTGCAGTTATCGAGGGCGGCGAGCCCGTAGTTATCGCGAACGCCGAGGGTTCAAGAACAACCCCGTCGGTAGTAGCGTTCTCTAAGGACGGCGAGAGAATGGTAGGCCAGGTCGCAAAGCGCCAGGCTATCACCAACCCCGACAGAACCGTTTCTTCTATCAAGAGAGAGATGGGTTCATCTTACAAGGTAACCATCGACAACAAGAGCTACACTCCGCAGGAGATCTCGGCAATGATCCTTCAGAAGCTCAAGGCTGACGCCGAGGCTTATCTCGGAGAGACAGTAACTCAGGCGGTAATCACTGTTCCCGCGTACTTCACCGACGCACAGCGTCAGGCTACAAAGGACGCCGGCAAGATCGCGGGTCTTGACGTAAAGAGAATCATCAACGAGCCCACAGCGGCGGCTCTCTCCTACGGCGTAGACAAAGAAAACGACCAGAAGGTAATGGTATACGACCTCGGCGGCGGCACATTCGACGTTAGTATCATCGAGATGGGCGACGGCGTTCAGGAGGTTCTCGCAACAGCCGGTAACAACCGTCTCGGCGGCGACGACTTTGACAAGAGGATCATCGACTGGATGGTTCAGTCATTCAAGACAGAAACAGGCATTGACCTTTCATCGGATAAAATGGCTATGCAGAGGCTCAAGGAAGCTGCTGAGAAGGCAAAGATCGAGCTTTCGGGCGTAACCACCTCATCGATCAACCTTCCCTTTATCACAGCGGATCAGACAGGTCCTAAGCACCTTGACCTCACACTTACAAGAGCTAAGTTCAACGAGCTCACATCCGACCTCGTAGAGTCAACAATGGGTCCCGTTCGTTCGGCTCTCTCTGACTCGGGTCTTGAGATCGGCCAGATCGACAAGGTTCTTATGGTCGGCGGTTCTTCAAGGATCCCCGCTGTTCAGGAAGCTGTTCAGAAGCTCATCGGCAAGGAGCCGTTCAAGGGCATCAACCCCGACGAATGCGTTGCTATCGGCGCGTCTATCCAGGCAGGCGTTCTCGGCGGCGAGGTTGACGGACTTCTGCTCCTCGACGTTACTCCCCTTTCTCTCGGCGTTGAGACTATGGGCGGCGTAATGACAAAGATCATTGACAGAAACACAACTATCCCCACCAAGAAGAGCCAGATCTTCTCTACCGCCGCGGATAACCAGACTCAGGTTGAGATCAATGTTCTCCAGGGTGAGCGTGAATTCGCCCGCGACAACAAGTCGCTCGGTCTGTTCACACTAACCGGTATAGCTCCCGCTATGAGAGGTATCCCGCAGATCGAGGTAACCTTTGACATCGACGCTAACGGTATCGTTAACGTGTCCGCTAAGGATCTCGGCACCGGCAAGGAACAGAAGATCACTATCACTGCTTCCGGCAATATGAGCAAGGACGATATCGACAAGGCTGTCAAGGACGCTGAGCAGTACGCTGCAGAGGACAAGAAGCGCCGTGAAGAGGTCGACGCTAAGAATGAGGCTGAAAACCTCGCTTATCAGGCTGAAAAGCT
>CACYQK010000109.1:0-5285 GCA_902776495.1 uncultured Ruminococcus sp.
CAGATATGTAAAATTCCCGGGAGCGATGGACAGGTTCTTTTCGAGCCTAAAGATCTCCGTCTCCTACGCGGTTGTCGCGGCGGTGATTTCCGAGTGGCTTGGAGGCTTTTTCGGCTTGGGAGTTTATATGACGAGAGTAAAAAAATCATATTCCTACGACAAAATGTTCGCGGTGATTTTCTTGATCTCCGCGCTCAGCCTTATTCTTATGTGGCTTGTAGGACTGCTGCAGAAGAAATGTATGCCGTGGAAAAAGAAAAATACAATTGAGGAGTAATTATGAAAAAGAGAATTTTAGCAATCGTATTGGCGCTGACAATGACGGCTCTGCTTGTTGCGGGCTGTTCAAACGGAGGCGATTCTTCAAAGTCGTCCGACGATAACAAAGAAAAGACAAAGATAACATTTGTGCTCGACTGGACGCCCAACACCAACCACACGGGTCTTTATGTCGCTCAGGAGAACGGATATTTTGAGGACGAGGGACTCGAGGTCGAGATCGTTCAGCCGCCCGAGGACGGAGCGGAAGCGCTTGTAGGTTCGGGCAAGGCGCAGTTCTGCGTAAGCTTTCAGGACAGTATGATCCCCGCTGTGGTAGGCAAAAACGCAATGCCGCTCGAGGCGGTAGCCGCGCTCGTCCAGCACAACACATCCGGAATCATATCTCGCAAGGGCGAGGGTATCGACAGGCCGAAGGGCCTTGAGGGCAAAAAGTACGCCACCTGGGATCTGCCTATCGAAAAGGCTACACTAAAGCAGGTCGTTGAAGACGACGGCGGAGATTTCAGCAAGGTACAGCTTGTTCCCGAAACCGTTGACGATGAGGTCGCGACGCTTAAATCAAAGAAGATCGACGCTATCTGGATATTCTACGGCTGGGCGGGTATCAAGGCTCAGCTCGCGGGCTATCCCACCGACTACTTCGCATTCAAAGATATAAACCCTGTTTTTGACTACTACACACCCGTTGTTTTGGGCAACACAAATTGGATGAAGGATAATCCTGACGCCACAAAGAAGTTCTTGAGCTGCCTTAAAAGAGGCTACAAGTACGCGATCGACAACCCCGACGCGGCTTCCGAGATACTGCTCAAAAACGCGCCCGAGCTCGACGAAAAGCTTGTAAAGGAAAGCCAAAAGTACCTTTCTCACGAGTATATTTCGGACGCGCCCAAGTGGGGTTATATCGACGCAAAAAGATGGAACGCGTTCTATAAGTGGATAAACGACAACAAGCTCGCCGAGGCGGAGATTCCCGAGGACTTCGGCTTTACAAATGACTATCTAAGCTAATATGCCTCATCTTGAAGTAAAAAACGTCAGCTATTCTTATGACGGAAACGAAACTATAATTGAAGATATAAATATCTCGCTTGAAAAAAACGAGCTTGTCTGTCTGCTCGGCGTTAGCGGCTGCGGAAAATCCACGCTGTTCAATGTTATATCAGGCCTTAACAAGCCGAACAGCGGCGGGGTTTTCCTTGACGGAAATAATATCACGGGGATCCCCGGCAAAATCAGCTATATGCTGCAAAAGGATCTGTTGCTCCCCTACCGCACCATAGAGGACAATGTCGCGCTGCCGCTGATCATCAAGGGTGAAAAGAAAAAGGAAGCCCGCAAAAAGGTTCAGCAGTTTTTTGCCGAGTTCTCGCTTGAGGGTACGCAAAAAAAGTATCCGAGCGAGCTTTCGGGCGGTATGCGACAGCGTGCGGCTTTGCTTAGAACATATATGTTCTCAAGTTCCGTAGCGCTCCTTGACGAGCCGTTCAGCGCGCTTGACGCACTGACAAAAAGCGAGATACACAGCTGGTATCTTGACGTTATGGAGCGGATAAAGCTGTCTACCCTGTTTATTACGCACGACATTGACGAGGCGATCTTGCTGTCAGACAAGATATACCTGATGTCCGGCAAACCCGGCAGGATAACAAAAGAGATCGTAATTGATGAAAAAAGGCCGAGAAACCCGGACTTTACCCTGACGGATAAGTTTTTGGAATACAAGCGGATGATAATCAGGGAGCTTAAATCCGAAAGCTGAACTGACTGTTGCATAATTATGCCAATATATGGTATACTATTTTTAATCAAATATCACAGGAGGTACATTATGGCTAACAAATACTCAGGTACACAGACAGAAAAGAACCTTATCGCGGCTTTCGCGGGTGAATCACAGGCTCGCAACAAGTACACCTACTTCGCCTCAAAGGCAAAGAAGGAGGGCTACGAGCAGATCGCGGCGCTGTTCCAAAAGACAGCGGATAACGAAAAGGAACATGCTAAGATCTGGTTCAAGGAGCTCGAGGGCATCGGCACGACAGCCGAGAACTTGGCTGCCGCCGCTGACGGTGAGAACTACGAGTGGACGGATATGTACGCGGGCTTCGCTAAAACCGCCGAGGAAGAGGGCTTTAACGAGCTCGCCGAAAAGTTCAGGCTCATCGCCGATATAGAAAAGAAGCACGAGGAACGTTACCGCGCACTGCTGCAAAACGTAGAGACCGCAAAGGTGTTTGAAAAGAGCGAGGTAAAGGTTTGGGAATGCCGCAACTGCGGACACATCGTGGTCGGCACAAAGGCTCCGGAGGTTTGTCCTGCCTGCGCTCATCCGCAAAGCTTCTTTGAGATACACGCGGAAAACTATTAACAGAGTTTAGAGTTTAATTATGCTGTCATCCTTCGCGTAAACTCAGGATGACAGCATTTTATTATAATTAGCATTACGACAAACCACTTGCAAAATCTGCCGATATGATTTATAATATCCTAAGATTGTTTAAAAGGACTGAAAAATATGCTTGAAATAAAAAACATAACCTTTACGGTCGACGATGACGGCGAGGAAAAGAAGATAATCCGCGACCTCAGTTTAAAGATCGACAACGGAAAATTTGTCGTTATTACAGGCCCTAACGGCAGCGGAAAATCAACTCTCGCCCGTATAATTATGGGTATTGAGCGCCCGTCGGCAGGTAAAATCTATTTTGACGGCGAGGATATAACAGAGCTAAGCATTACCGAACGCGCAAAGCTCGGCATAAGCTTTGCTTTTCAGCAGCCTGTCCGCTTTAAGGGAATAAAAGTCCACGACCTGCTCAGGCTTTCGTCGGGCAAAGAGCTCAGCGTCGGCGAGGCTTGCACCTATCTTTCCGAGGTAGGACTATGCGCGAGGGATTATATCAACCGCGAGATCAACTCCTCACTGTCGGGCGGCGAGCTAAAGCGTATTGAGATCGCGACTCTTCTCGCGAGAAGCACAAAGCTAAGCGTATTTGACGAGCCCGAGGCGGGTATCGACCTCTGGAGCTTCCAGAACCTCATCCGCATTTTTGAAAATATGCGCAACGATATCAAGGACAGCTCTATAGTTATTATCTCTCACCAGGAGAGGATTTTAAGAATAGCAGATCAAATCGTCCTTTTGGCGGACGGAGAAATCAAAAAGACAGGTACGGCAGACGAGGTACTGCCCGAGCTTATCGGCACAACAGCGGCTGTAAGCGCCTGCGAAAAACTGATGTAAGGAGGGAACAAAGTGCTGAATTTAGACGAGATACAGAATGAAATGATGGCTGAGATCGCCGATCTCACCGATGTTCCCAAGGGCGCCTACAATTTTAGGGTAAACAGCCAGCTTGCCGGCAGAAACACCACCGATAACATAAACATCGTCACAAAGGAAGGAATGCCGGGTATCGACATCTATATCAAGCCCGACACCAAAAACGAGAGCGTTCATATCCCGGTAGTCGTTTCGGACTCCGGAATTAAAGAGACGGTCTACAACGACTTTTTTATCGGCGATAACTGCGACGTTGTGATCGTAGCGGGCTGCGGTATCAACAACTGCGGAACACACGATTCACAGCACGACGGTATCCACCGCTTTTATGTCGGAAAAAACTCAAAGGTAAAATATGTTGAAAAGCATTACGGTGCGGGCGACGGCAACGGCAAGCGCATCCTCAACCCTCAGACCGAGGTTTATATGGAGGACGGCAGCACAATGGAGATGGAGATGGAGCAGATCAAGGGCGTAGACTCCACCGAGCGTATGACCGTTGCCGAGCTGAAAGAAAACGCCAAGCTTATCGTTAAAGAAAGGCTGATGACCCACGGCAGCCAGACCGCTGTAAGCGGATACAAGGTATCATTAAACGGCAACGGCTCAAACGCCGACGTAGTTTCACGTTCGGTAGCGCGCGACGATTCCTCACAGACCTTCAACGCATGTATCGCGGGCAACGCGGAGTGTTCCGGTCACACCGAGTGCGACTCGATTATTATGGATAACGGCAAGATCCTCGCTATCCCCTCTCTTGAGGCGAACAACGTTGACGCTATGCTCGTTCACGAGGCGGCGATCGGCAAGATCGCGGGCGACCAGCTGATAAAGCTGATGACTCTCGGACTCACCGAGGCAGAGGCAGAGGAACAGATCATCAAAGGATTTTTGGCATAAGCAACGTGACGTTGCATCCGGTTCGCCTTTTTTAACTTCCGCGTTAGCAGTTACGTTTGCTGAACGGCGAGTCATAACACAGATAAAAAACTACTGTCATCCTGAGCTTTAGCGAAGGATCTCCTTGTGTTACCACTGACGTTGGTAAAAGAGGTAAGAGATTCTTCGGCGGAGCCTCAGAATGACAGCTTTTTTATATTTTCAACCGTTCAATATATAAACTCCCAAATTCAAATAGCTCGCGAACAGTACCCAAACCAAATACGGGATCTGCAAATAAGCCGCCAAGTTATTGCGCCGCTTGAATGTGATAATCATAACTACAACAAGCGCGTCGAGAATCAGTATCCAGATAAACGCAAAGAGCCTCCACTTCAGCACAAAGAAAGCTATCGGCCACAGCAGGTTAACGATAAGCTGAACGTAATAAATCAGCTTTACATCGGAGTCGTCAAGGTGTTTATCGCGCAGGATACCGAACGATATGCCCATCAGCACATACAAAAGCGTCCACACGATCGGAAAAAGTAACGACGGCGGCGACAGCGGCGGCTGATCAAGCATATCATAATCCATACTTCCCGAGATCAAAAATCCCACGATCCCGCCGAGTGCGAGCGGAATTATGATGGACAGGGCGTAGTTTTTAAACTTTGACATCAAATCCCTCGATTCATAATATTATCAGTAATAGAATATGAGAATACCGCTCGTTTTATGTATATGAGAATTATAATTCTGATATAGAATATTAAAATAGCAAAAAAACAGAAGATACTCGTGTTACTAAGGCAAGTAAAAACCCCCTATGTACGCC
>CACYQK010000110.1:0-5255 GCA_902776495.1 uncultured Ruminococcus sp.
CAGGCGCACTGCAAAAATTCCAAGTTATTATAATTCTTCCAGAGAATTATATTATCCTCATGGACACAGTAGAGCGGTCGAATCAGCTCCATCCCCTCAAAGTTCGTGCTGTGCAGCTTGGGGATCATCGCCTGAAGCTGCGCGCCGTAGAACATCGCCATAACGGTTGTTTCTATCACGTCCGAAAAATGGTGTCCGAGCGCGATCTTGTTGCAGCCCAAGGACTTAGCCTTGCTGTAGAGGTGTCCCCTGCGCATTTTGGCGCAGAGGTAGCAGGGGTACCTGTCCGCCTTGACCGTCACGCTGAAAATATCGGTCTCAAAAACCGTTACGGGGATCTCGAGCAGCTCGGCGTTTGATAGTATCTTTTTGCGGTTGACTTCGCTGTAGCCTGGGTCCATAACGAGGAACACAAGCTCAAACGGCACCTCGCTGTAGCGCTGCAGCATCTGCATAAGCTTTGCGAGCAGCATTGAGTCTTTGCCGCCCGAGATACAGACGGCGATCTTGTCGTTCGGCTTTATCAGCCCGTATTCCCTGACCGCGCGGATAAACGGGTTCCAGATCTGCTTGCGGTATGTTTTTGTAATGCTTCTCTCCGCCCTTTGGCAGGGAGTCGGGTTTTCTTTCATAATCGTCTCCGTGGGGTTATTTATGTTATGATTATAACACAAATAATTGAAAATTGAAAATAGAAAATTGAAAATTTCGGTCGAGAATATAGCTCGGCGGTAAAAACAAACTCGGGTGCCCGACTGACTTAATATGGGCAGTTTTTAATATTTTTTTCGTAGGGGCGGACTAAAATGTCCGCCCGACAAACCGACCTTTCCTTTCAAACCGCGTTATAATTCGGAAAACAAACATTTCCTATCTCAACTCTAAACTCTCAACTCTCAACTCTTAACTCATAACTAAAAGCCCTTCAAGCGAAGGGCTTTTGTCTTAAAGAATATTCTCAATTGAGTCGAGCTGGACTTGGGTCGCCGAGCTCATTACTCCGTTGAGGAAGATCACGTTTGTGATCCCCTTTTGCTGGCAGAAGGATTTGAGGCTTCCGTTCCAACTTCTGAAATCTATTGAGTAGACCTCGCTGTAATCGTAGGTAAGGTACGGAACAAAGGCGTTGCCGTAGCTTTCGTGGATGATCGCGACCTTTTCATTTTTTGCCGACGGGCTCTGACTCTTTATTACCTCGAGCGGGTTGTCGCCGTAGATAAACACGCCGTAGCCGTCAGATTCGTCATAGTAGGTGCTGTCGACCTGAAGCTCCTCGCCGTTGGTGTTGGTGATGTCGACCGTGACCTCATACGGGAACTTCCAGTACGAAACAGTGTCCTTGTTGAGCTCTGACGAAACCATACCGGTAAATGTGCCTTGGAAGCCCTCGATCTTTTCTTCGGTGCAATCGGCAAGATTGAGCACGGGAAGCTTTGCCTTTTCGGCAAAAGCGGTGTAGGCGTAGTACGCGCCCAAGCCGGTCCAGTGGTGATCGGAGGCAAAGTAGACGTACTCGTTGCAGTGCTCCGAGAGCTTATTGTAGGCGTTGATCGGAACAACGTTCTTTGCCATATTGGAGTACGAAGCCTTGATATAAACATCCTGCGGCTGGGTGCTTGCTCCGCCATCGGTGTTTTTAAGCCTGTCGGGCAAGCCCATCTCAGTGTGGTTCGGCACAATGATCGAATATGTCTTGATAGACGAACCGAGGTTGTCGGCGGCTTTGTTCATAAGCTCGGCATACCTCTCTGCCATAGTGTCGTTGCCGAAAAACAGCTCAAATGCCTGTTTGTTCCAGACATACAGTCCGCCGTCGTTCATACCCTTTGACTTTCCGTCGTCCTTTATATTCGGCTTGTTAAATTCCAAATCGGCCGCGGGCTGAGCAGCGGGCTGTGTTGCCTTTGCCATTGCCTCTTCCGCCTGCTGCTGTTCCTCTTCGGCTTTTTTGCCCGAACAGCCGCTGCACACCGCGTTAGAGCACGAGGTAATGACAATCACAAACACAATAAACAAAACCACAAATACAGAGACGATTATAATTCTGTTTCTCGTTCTCTTTTTATGGGCCTTTTTGCGGTTTCGGTTGCGGTTGCTGTTATCCGCTCTTTGTTTGTATCTGTCATAATCAAAGTTATCTAAATCATAACCATTAAAATCGTAATTATCCACTGTGTTTACCCTTGAGGCAGCACCGTATGATTTGCGGCGCACGCCTTGCTTGAATCTTAATTATCTTTACTTACTTGATAGCGGCGTTGACGATCTCCATAATGCCGTCGTAATCATCGGCAGCCACCATTGTTACGTAGTTTCCGCTCTGGGTAACGCTGCACTTGTCGATGATAGCTTTCTCTTCGGCGTTATATGAAGCGTAGGTGCTCTTGATCGACTGGAAACGAGCGTCGAGAGCCTTCTTGACTTCGGCTGCAGCGTCCTTGTCGGTAGCCTCTACGAGAACGATCTCTACGGGAGCCTTAGAGGTGTCGGGATTGATCTCTGCCGCGAACTGCTTAACGTCCTTTTCGGGGATCATATAGTATGTGTCAAGATCCTTAACGTCCGTAAGCTCTTTTAAGCCCTTTGTGGCGTCGGTATACTTTGCGTTGATGTCGCCCAAAACTTTTTTTAAGTCGGCATTCTTTGCGCCGCAGCCCGCAAACGCGAGCACGAAAATCAAAGCTGCCATTGTCGCTGTGATAAATCTTTTCATATTGATTTCCCCTTTGTTTTAATATAGCCATATCATTATAACATATAAAAATAGAGATGAATATAATAATAACAAAATTTTTATATTTTAAATAATAAAAGGCTGTTTTTGATGTGTTTGCACTGTATTATGAGAGATGTTTGTGAAATAATCTCACAATGCTGAATATAACATATCTCCGATAAATAATTTTATCAAAACGCAAAATGAATGTCAATAGAAAAAACATAATCAACGCTATTTGCCGCATAATAATAACGAGGTGTTGTTATGTATCTTTATGAAATGCCGATGAGCTTTACGATGGCGCTCGCCCAGCAGCCGAGATCTGCGGAGCGGTTCAGAAATATGACCGTGGAACAAAAGACAGCAGTGGTAAAAAAAGCGAATACGATCAAGGATAAACGGGAAATGTGGAAGTACGTAATGGAGCTTAGATAATTTAATGAATACTGAAAACTGAATACTGAAAACTGAAAAACGAAGGGTCGCTTCGCCCCGATTTGCAGAGTTGCAGATGTTAGCTGAAACGATTGGCTCACATTTAAAGCCTCCCCTATCACTTGTTATAGGGGAGGTGCCGCCCTAAGGCGGCGGAGGGGTCGTCCTTGCCATTATCGCCCCGTTCTCAATAACAAACCTACTATTTTCGGAAAGGAAAACCCCTCAGTCGCGTGTACGGCTTAAAGCCGTACGCGACAGCTCCCCTAAAGTGCTTTCGCACGTCAGGGGAGCCTTTAAATTATCATTATTAAGTATTAAGTTTTAAGTCTTCAGTCTTCAGTATTAATCCTCAGAATCCCATACTTCCGCTCATAAGATCGCAGACGTAGTTTATCCAGCAGAAAACGTGAGCTCCGAGCGCTCCCGAAGACAGCGCCAGCGCGCCTATCCGCCTTTCCTGCCCGAGCTTTACGAGCTTTGCGAGCGACACCATAAACAATATGCCGAGCGCAAAGAACGACGACCAGATAAAGTTGCCGTGGTGCAGGCGGTAGCCTGTCTCGTAAACAAAGACCGTGATGCAGAGGTTGACTATCATATGGAACCAGCCGAACGCGTAGAAGCGGTCTTTTATTAATTCCTTGAACACAAAACAGAGAATGACCAGCGGGAAAATGAGCGACAGGAAAATTTTGATTTGCGGGTGGTGCGCCATCGCGCGCAGACCGACCATAAACCCGAGCTTCATCTGCGAATTTGAGTTTCCGCCGCTGAACAGCACCGTCTGCTGAAAATACATCAGCGCGACGCTTGGGAACACCGTTGTTCCGAGCGCGATGAAATTTAAAATCTTTTTGCCTCTGTGCCTGATAAAGTCGAAGATAAGCAGGCAGAGCAGCGAGAGCGAAAAGCCTATCATAAAGTTGGGCTTGAACCAAGTCGTCAGCAGCATCAATCCTGCCAGCACAAACCACTCGTAGACCTTTATTCCCTCGTCGGCGTACTTGTTGATGAGCCTGAAGAAGAACCATACGGTTAATATCGCGAACGGCTTCATCATAATATATGTGGGGTTGTGGTAGACGTTGAAATTGAGCATTCCGCGGTAATCCATCTCGCCCACGTGCGGGATATACGAAATATTGAACGTGAAGAACATATTGGCGACCCACGCCAAAGCCCACACTATCCACCTGTTTAATTTGGGCATTATCTGCTGCAACAGCAGCTTTGAAGCTACCACTCCGAGCAGCAGGAATACCGTCAGCATACCCGAGGTGAGCCAGCCCGCGTTCGGGAGCTTATCTACAACCCCGAGCAAAAGATATGTAAGGCTGTAGAGGTTCATTCCCTTTCTGGCGAATCCCAAGTGCAAGAGCAGGTCTGACCAATACATATCCCTTGAAGTGCAGGTGTAATATCTGTGAAACAGAACCGTGAAAAAGATCGAGTATCCGATAAAGAACACTATCGTCGCGATCATACAGACCCGCGCGAACTTTTTCTGCTGAGAAATCGTTTTGATACTCCTCATAAAATAATCCTCTCTTTGGTAAATCAAACTTTTTACCGAAAATGTATGTATAAATTTTAACATCCCGCCAAGTGAATGTCAATAGAAAAGCGTCAGTCCGCCTTATATTCGGGCAGGGCGTACTCCGCCAGTATCGTCTTGATCCTGTTCATACTCTGTTCGCCGTTTTCGGGCATTTTATCGGTTGACACGCGGATATAGGAGCCGTTGTTGTCCTTGAACTTTACGACCGTTTGAGCGCCGTCGATCGGGTCGTCCTTGCCGATCTTATCCCATTTGCGCATTTTTGCGCTGTCGATGACTTCATAGTAGCGGTCGACCGCCTCGTACGGCACAAGATAGGTCACGCGGGTTTCTTCCTTTTCGGGCTCTTTATTAATGACCTCGAGCTTTGCCTTTCCGTCTTGCGCGGAGCTCAGCACAAGCTCGTAGTGGCTGTCAAAGCCGTCAGTGCCGACCACCGCGGTGTAGTAATCCACAAGCATTTCTTCCGCAGGCTGAGTCTCTTGGACCATAGAATTTTTAACCGAATACTTTAAGCTCACGTCGTGCTCCGGCATTTTA
>CACYQK010000111.1:0-7266 GCA_902776495.1 uncultured Ruminococcus sp.
CAATATGGGCTTTCGCAGGCTCTCTATTATCGACATCAATACAGGTCATCAGCCGATTTATAACGAGGACAAAACACTTGTGCTCACCTTTAACGGCGAGATCTATAACTATAAAAAACTAAGAAAAAAGCTGATCGAAAAGGGGCATAAGTTCAGCACCGAGTCCGACAGCGAGGTTTTGATCCACGGCTTTGAGGAGTGGCAGGAGGATATGCTGCCCAAGCTCAGGGGAATGTTCGGCTTCGCTATCTACAATACAAAGGACAAAAGCCTCTTTATCGCGCGCGACTTTTTCGGAATCAAGCCGATGCACTACACCACTGTTGACGGTGAGTTCGTGTACGCGAGCGAGATCAAGAGTATCTTAAAATACCCCAAGTTCGTAAAGCGCTTCAACAAGCGCGCTCTCGACACCTACCTTTCGTTCCAGTACGCTGTACCGCCCGAGACCTTCTTTGAGGACGTGTATTGCTTGCTCCCGGGCAACTATCTGTGGTATCGCAACGGCGAGATCGAAACAACCCGTTACTTTGAGCCGCGCTTCAATCCCGACGAGAATATGAGCGAGGACGAGGCGGTCTACAGGATCGAAAAGGCATTCGAGGGTTCGGTCAACGCCCACAAGATCGCCGACGTAGAGGTTGGCTGCTTCCTTTCATCGGGTGTTGATTCAAGCTATGTATCCACCTACTTTGCCGACCAAAAGACCTTTACCGTAGGCTTTGACTTCGGCGAGAGATATAACGAAATAAGCTGGGCAGAGGGCTTGTCCAAGGAGATCGGAGTCGAGCACCACACCCACCTTATCTCCAGCGAGGAATTCTGGGACGCTGTTCCCACGGTTCAGTACTATATGGATCAGCCGCTTGCCGATCCTTCTTGCGTAGCGCTGTACTTTGTGTCGCGCCTCGCGAGCCAGTACGTTAAGGTCGTGCTCTCGGGCGAGGGCGCCGATGAGTTGTTCGGCGGCTACACCTGCTACAACGACCCGCGTGTTTTCAAGTGGTATCAAAAGATCGTTCCGCACTTTTTGCGCAAGGGCATCCGCTTTATCTGCACAAAGCTGCCCGACATCAAGGGACGCGATTATCTTATCCGCGCCTGTGACCCGCTCGAGGAGCGCTACATCGGCAACGCCTATATGTACGACCTCAAGCAGAAGCAAAATATCCTGAAGGATCCCTCGATCGCTACGGCTCCGCAGCTGCACGCCAGAAAGCATTACTACCGCTGCCGCAAGTACGACGAAGTTACAAAGATGCAGTACCTCGACATCAATATGTGGATGGTCGGCGACATCCTGCTCAAGGCGGACAGAATGAGTATGGCAAACTCCCTTGAGCTCAGAGTTCCCTTCCTCGACAAAGAGGTGTTCAAGGTCGCTTCTACCATTCCGACTCATCTGCGTGTAAACAAGTACAATACCAAGTACGCTATGCGCAAGGCGGCGGAAAAGCATCTGCCCGAACAGACCGCTCAGAAGGAAAAGCTCGGATTCCCCGTACCTACCAGAGAGTGGCTCAAGGACGAAAAATACTATAACATCGTCAGAAGAAAATTCACCGGCAAAACAGCCGAGAAGTTCTTTAATACAGAGGAGCTTGTCAAGTGGCTTGACGAGCACTTTACCGAGAAAGAGGACAACAGCCGCAGGGTTTGGACGATCTATGTTTTCCTTGTTTGGTATGACATTTACTTTGACGAGACCGATCCCGAGGTCGAAAAGCCGATCAATCATCTTGACGAGCTAAAGGCTATTGCGGAGGCAAGACGCGAAAAGCAGATCGACGCTCCCGGCGAGGTCATTATGGCTGCGGCAGAGGCTATTGATGAGCAGTACGATGCTCCTAATTTCGGCATTGACAAGAGCGAGCAGAACGCCGCTCAGCAACCGCAGGGCGAAGCTGAACAGGCACCGGAGGAGAGCGCTCAGCCCGAGGAGAATCCGCAGCAGGCAGAAGATGCACAGCCGCCTCAAGCCGCTCAGCCCGAGGTCAACGAGGCTCCCGATGACGGAAGTGAGCCCGCGCTTGTAGAGACCGAGGAGGAACCGCAGGCAGCGGAACAGCCCGGGGAGAAATACGTTAATATCCAGAACCCCGAGGACGATGAGATCTACGAGGCTCCGCGCAAGCCGTCAACTCCGCAGGAGCAGATGCAATGGGCGATCGACAGCATCGAAAAACGCGCAAAATACCTTGACGAGCCAAACGTTATCTCGGACGAGGCGATCGACGATATAGTAAGTCAAATCAGTTTTTATGACGATGACGAATAAAGAAAAATATTTCAGGGCAGCTTAACGGCTGTCCTGAGTTTTCAAAGAGATTAAAAGGCTCCCCCGTCACTTGTTACGGGGGAGCTGTCAGAGCGGCTTTAGTCGCTCTGACTGAGGGGGCTGCGTTGGAAACAGCGCGAGTTATTGCAAAGGAAAACGTAGTATATACACCTGCGTTGCCCCCTCCGCCGCCTTAAGGCGGCACCTCCCCCAAAGCTAAAGCGTTGGGGGGGCTTTAAACTAATTATTTAGATGAGGTATTTATGGAACTCACCGAAAAAACGATAGACAGCAAAACAGTTTTTGACGGAAAGATCCTGCACGTCATCCACGATGACGTTGAGCTCCCGAACGGTTCAAAAACAAAGCGCGAGGTGGTTCGCCACCCGGGCGGAGTGTGTATCGCCGCGCTCGACAGAGAAAACGACCTGCTCTTTGTAAAGCAGTTCAGGTATCCATACGCCGAGGAAGTGCTCGAGCTGCCCGCTGGCAAGCTCGAAAAGGGCTCGACCCCGCTCGAAAACGGCAAGCGCGAGCTGCGTGAAGAAACCGGCGCCGAGGGCTATTCATACATTTCGCTCGGTCAGGTTTACCCGTCGCCCGGCTACACAGACGAGATAATCCACCTCTACTGCTGCCGCGTAAAAGAAATAGGCGACAGCTCCCCCGATGACGACGAGTTCCTGAATGTTATAAAAATCCCGCTCGAAAAGGCGGTCGAGATGGTTCTCAACAACCAAATACCCGACTCAAAAACACAGATAGCGGTGCTTAAAACCGCATTGCTTTTAAAGAGCGGAAAAATCTGAGGAAGCCTATGCAGTGTTACTTTGAACTAACAAAACAGCTTAATAATACCGCTGTAGCGCTGGGCTTTTTTGACGGGCTCCACCGCGGCCACCGCAGTGTTATAACGCCCACCGCCAAGCAGAGCGAAAACGGGCTGATCCCCGTGTGCCTTACCTTTGACAAAAGCCCCAAAACGGTCATTTCCGGCTTTGATGTCCCTATGCTTATGACGCACGGCGACAAAATCAAAACGCTTGAAAAGCTCGGGATAGAAAAGACGTTTTTTATCGACTTCAAGTCCGTGATGGATTTGAGTGCGGAGGTGTTTTTTGATACCGTTATCGCAGGTGCGCTTAAGGCAAAGAAGCTCTACTGCGGGTTTAATTACCGCTTCGGCAAAAACGCCGAGGGAGATACCGAAACTCTCGGCAGGCTGTGCAAAAAGTACGGTATAGAGCTGACCGTTGTTCCGCCGTATACGGTGGGAAGAGAGGTGGTCTGCTCAACGCTGATAAAGCAAAAGATCTCCCACGGCAGGGTCGGCGAGGCTAACCTTATGCTCGGCAGTTTGTTCGGCTTTACCGCACCCGTTGAGCACGGCAAAATGCTCGGCAGAGAGCTCGGCACACCCACTATCAACCAGGCGGTTCAGGAGGGGCTTATCCTCCCGAGATTCGGGGTGTACGCGTCAGTCGTAACGCTTGAAAGCGGAGAAAGGTTTTGCGGCGTCACAAACGTCGGCGTAAAGCCCACCGTCGGCGGAGAAAAACCGCTTTGGGAAACTTGGATGCCCAATTACCGCGGCGGCGAGCTCTACGGACAGACAGCGGACGTAAGACTGCTCGACTTTATCCGTGAAGAAAAGAAGTTTGATAACCTGCTCGATTTAAAGAAAGAGATTTTTGCGAACAGCAAGGTAGCCCTCGCGGTTTATGAAAAGCAAGGCTATTGACACAAGTGCTATACTATATATTAGAATATAAAAAAAGGAAGTAATCAAGATGGCAAAAAAGCAATTCAAATCCGAATCCAAGCGTCTGCTTGACCTTATGATCAACTCGATCTACACTCACAAGGAAATTTTCCTGCGCGAGCTGATCTCAAACGCCAGCGACGCGATCGACAAGCTCTGCTTCATCGCCCTGACCGATGACAAGCTCGGTATGACAAGGAGCGATTTCAAGATTTTTATCGAGGCGGACAAGGACAGCCGTGTTTTAAAAATCACCGATAACGGCATCGGTATGGACAAGGACGATTTAGAGAACAACCTCGGCACTATCGCCAATTCCGGCTCGCTCAAATTCAAGCAGGAGCTCGAGGAAAAGCCCGACGATATAGATATCATCGGTCAGTTCGGCGTAGGCTTCTACTCTGCGTTTATGGTTGCTAAGGAGATCACCGTAAATACCAAAAAGTACGGCTCGGACACAGCCTTCTGCTGGCAGTCGAGCGGAGCCGACGGCTATACGATCGAGGAGATCGAAAAGGATAGTATCGGCACCGAGATCATCCTTGTGATGAAGGACAACACTGACGATGAAAACTACGACGAGTTCCTGGAGCAGTACAAGATCCAAAGCCTCGTCAAAAAATACTCCGACTATATCCGCTACCCGATTATGATGGACGTAAAAAAGAGCAGGGTAAAGGAGGAGACAAAGGACAGCGACAAGCCCGAGTATGAGGATTATACCGAGCGCGAGACGCTCAACAGTATGATCCCCATCTGGCAGCGCCCAAAAAAGGACGTTACTCAGGAGGAATACGATCGCTTTTATAACGAAAAGTTTATGGCGGCGGACAAGCCCATCAAAACTATCGTCACATCGGTAGAGGGCGTTGTTACATACAAGGCGCTGCTCTACATCCCCTCAACAGCTCCGTATGATTATTACTCCAAGGAGTACAAAAAGGGCTTGCAGCTCTACACCAGCGGCGTTATGATCACCGAAAACTGCGAGGAGCTCGTGCCGGAATACTTCCGCTTTGTAAAGGGTATAGTTGACACCGCCGATCTGTCGCTTAATATCTCAAGAGAGATGCTCCAGCATGACCGTCACCTGCTGACGATCGCTCAGAATATCGAGAAGAAAATCAAAAACGAGCTCAACTCAATGCTCAAAAACGACCGCGAGAATTACGAGAAGTTCAATACGGCGTAGTTTCGGACTACGGTATGCACAAAGACGAGCTTCAGGATCTGCTGATGTTCTACTCCTCAACCGAAAAAAAGCTCGTAACGCTTTCGGAGTACGTCGACAGGATGAAAGAGGGTCAGGAGCGCATTTACTTTGCGACAGGCGAAAATGCCGCGGCGATCGACGCCCTGCCCCAGACCGAGCTGCTCCGCTCAAAGGGCTATGAGATACTTTACTGCACAGACGACGCCGATGAGTTCACTCTCCAGACGCTTATGATGTACAAAGAAAAGCGCTTTTGCTCGGCGACGAACGACGACCTCGGTATCGAAAACGACGAGGAAAAGGACGAGGAGAAAAAGGACAACACCGCTCTGCTCACCTTTGTAAAGGAAACCCTCGGCGATAAAGTGGCGGAGGTAGTCGAGTCCAAAAAGCTCGTTTCTCACCCCGTTTGCCTGACCGCGAAGGGCGGAATCTCGTTCGAGATGGAAAAGTACTTCAACGCTGTTCAGCCTGACAGCGGAATGAAGGCTCAGCGCGTACTCGAGCTCAACCTCAACCACGACGCAGTCAAGAATATGGAGTCGCTTATCCAAACCGATATCGACAAGGCGAAAAAATACGCCGAGGTATTGTACTCTCAGGCGCTCCTCATAGCGGGACTCCCGCTTGACAATCCGTCGGAGTACACCGATCTGGTTTGTTCGCTGATGTAATCAGGATATAAACATACTCAGGCTGCCGTAATTTCGCGGCAGCCTGAATTAAATGTTGACAGTATCGCACAATTCTGTTATAATATCTTTTGCAGCTAAATCCGCGCCAATAGCTCAGTTGGTTAGAGCTACCGGCTCATAACCGGTCGGTCCGGGGTTCGAGTCCCTGTTGGCGCACCAAACGAGGTGGTTTATCTAAACCACCTTTTCTTTTTTGCTGAAAAAGATAAGCTGAAAAAACACAAATATAAAAACCATAAGCACAGAGGATTTTGATTACGCAAAAGCAGATGGCTCATCATTTTGACGAGCCATCTGTTTTTATGATTTTTATTCTGATTTGCAGGTTATTGATTTAATGAGTTCATACGCGAAACCTGATCAAAGGAGCACATACAACCGCCGTAGTACGAAGCGTTGTCATTGTAATTGTTGTAGAATACTCTCAGCTTACCGTTGGCGTCGTAGTAACGCATATAGGATCTCGCGTCGAGCGGCTTGGTTTTAGACTCCGCGTCGTTCTCGTATGTTACGATAAGGGTATACAATCTGTAGTTATCAAAGTTCCTGTGGTCGAGCGCTACAACGCCTTTTTTTCTGTGCGTAATATGCTGCCTGTGATTTTTAACAACAGAGCCCGAGCTTATCGGGCTTTTTTGCATTTATTTAACTCCTGAAATCTTGTTTATAATTCATTTTAAGCTATCGAATCGAACGATCTGAAACATAATATTGATTTTATATATAAAAATAACAACAATTTGAATTTTTTTATAAATTTTTATTATTTCTATTGCCTTTTTGTCATTTCTGTGTTATCATTATAATAAATAATTGCATTTTTAAAAAACGAGGAAAAATAATGAAATTGAGAAGAAATAAAGAAGAAATCGGGGGACGACCACCTGATGAAAAAGCAAGAAATAACAAGGAGCCTCCAAAGCCCATATCGACTAAGCGACTCGCTATCAACCTAATGATAAAAATCGCGGCGATCGCCCTTTTCGTTATCGGTATCACGATCAACTACGGGAACAATATGCACCCCGCGGTAAATGACGGCGATTTGGTAATCACGCTGAAACTGCAGCGTCCGTATCTCAACGCCGCGGTGCTGTACAGGCACGACGGCAAAATGCGTGCCGGCAGGGTAGTCGGTTTGCCCGGCAACATCATAGATATATCCGAAAAAGGCGAGCTGTACGTGAACAACGCGATCGCGTCGGAGGATATATATTATCCGACCTATAAGGCGGAAAATTCATCCGTTACTTATCCGTACACAGTCGAAGAAGGAAAGGCGTTTATATTAAACGACTACAGGGAAGATACCCTTGAC
>CACYQK010000112.1:0-5168 GCA_902776495.1 uncultured Ruminococcus sp.
CAAGATACACGTTTTTCGTGTCCTCAGCCTCTTTGATTTCAAAGCCGAGCACGTCCCTGTAAAAACGTATCATTCTGCCCATATCATTTACCAGTAATCCAAAACCGTCTAATCGCATAGTTTACCTCCATCAATGTATTCGTTCTGATTTCCGTTTAGTAACCCCATTCAGATGGCTCATCTTTCTTCATTTCATATTCATTAACCTGATCAATATGTTGATTGGCTATATCAATTAATTCTTGTTCGTCTTTTTTATTCAAATAATCATCATCCCTTGCTTTTTTTGTTGCTATTTTTAATATTATATAAGGAAGAACAGCAAAAGGAAATACTATAATCTCATTACATATAAAAATAATTATTCCTTTAATCAGATTATTTGATACGATACCAATAACCGCTGCCAAAACGGCAGCTATACCTCCGACTAATATTGCCTTGAATCTTGTCACTTTAATCCTAAACTTGAAGTACTCACAATCCGGAGCATTTTTCATAACTTTTTTTGCATCTTCAAAATTATCAACTTTATTCATCATATATTATCACCCTATCATATACACGTCGCAAAAATGACGGATATGCCTTTCGATATTTTCCATACTTTCCTGTGCGCATTGCGGCTGCCTGTCGCCTTTTGCGATCCAAAGAGCGACAGGCGCAGTCACCTCGGTCGCGAGCAGCTCGGGGTCATCCTCCTTGAACAGACCCTCGCTCATCATTCCTTCGATGATATTGGTGTACATTCCTTGGATACCATAGAGCTGATGCTTCGTGGTGATCTCCGCAAAGCGTTCGCTCCTGAATTGCTCGCGCACAAGAAATTTACGCATTTTGCGGATCATCGGATCGTTCATGGTAAAAGAAATCTTTTGCATCGCCGTTTGTATAAATTCTTCCTTGCTTTCGGGCAGCTTGCCGATGTGCCTGTCCGAGCCGAAGAATTCCTCATAACGCGCTTCGGTCATATCTATCAGCGCGTTCAAAATATCCTCTTTGCCCTTGAAATGATTGTAAAGCGACGGCGCTTTTATCCCGACCTTCTCGGCGATTTCTTCCACGCTCGTTCCGTCATATCCCCTATCAGCAAATAACGTCAGAGCTTCATTAAGTATTTTATCTCTTGTTGTCATAAATACCTCCTAAGCAAAAACTAATAACCATTAGTTTTATTATAACTAATGACTATTAGTCTGTCAAGAGGGTATTGTATTTAAATACAAAAACACCGCGCAGACTTTGCATAAAAATCTGTACGGTGTTATATTTTTACTGCAGCCAAACAATATCGGTGTCTGTAGCGATATTATCAATACCGTAAAGCGCGATAACGTGTTCGGGCTTTGTTTCTGCTACAAGCTTTGACACGCTGAGCTTATAGTAACGCGGGTCTATAAGGATAATGCGGCTGTAATTCTCGGCTAAGAACGGCGCAAGGCAATGGCTGAAGCTGTCCTTGATCAGCAGTACCGTTCCACCCTTTGCGTTTGAATTGCATATCTCGGTATAGGCGTGGTTGCCGTCTATGAAAACCGGATACTTGTCATCCTCGTTGAGGTGATTATAAAAATACATCGAGTGGTATACTTCCTCTTTTTGACCCTCAACGATTTTTAAGGTGATATTTTTCTCGGTGTTTTTCGGGTTATTATAAACCTGAATCGAGTCGGGGTCTGTCAGCCAAAAGCCGCTCGTGGAATAAGTCGTACCGTAAAAGCCATCGTAGCTTTCGATTTTAAATGTATCCTTTGACGCCGGTTGGATTTTAAGCTGCTCGCAGAGCTTTACATACGCCTCGTACGCGCCCAGGGTTGTCCAGTGGTGGTCGGTGCGATAGTAGAGCTGCTCACCATCCGCGTACTTCTGCTTAAAGGTGTCCCGCAGATCAACAAAATCAACGCCGTTGTTTGAGAGTGTCTTTGCCGACTCGTCAAAATATTGATCGTCATTGTAGCTGTCGTGGATCATCGGGAGCTTATCATTTGCGACATATCCGGTTGACGGAGCGAACATAACGGTCATCGGGGTATTCCCGATTTTACTTTTTAGGCCTGTTAACGCGCCGACATTCCTTTTGATGTTATTCTCTTTTGCCACCGGTTTATTGATAAGATAGCCGTCGGCACAGTTATAGACCCCGTTTTGACCGTTAATGCCTGTAGCGAGATTATAGTAGGCGTTCAAGCCGACCCAAGTTTGTCTTGCAGGAAAATGATCCGCGAAGTACGTTTCAAAATCAGCGCCGAATTCACCGCTGAGCACGGTGTCTACTTTTGCCTCGGGAAAATCCTGAAGATAGCGTTTTTCTGCAGAACTATAATCCAATTTCGGGTTTACAACAAACCAAATCGCAAGCGCAAATATTATGAAAACAAATACGACAGCGGGAGCAAAACGAAGCTTGCCGCATTTTGTATTCGGCTTTGGCTCAGACTCTTTATAAAGTTTTTCCGATGACTCCATCGGATTCTTTTTATTTTCCATTTGATCACCATAGAAATTTTGTTGTTACACGCGGAAACAATGAACCGCCGTTGCAGATAATTAGCGATTAGAACCTAAAATACAAGAAAGGATTGTAGCTCTGGTTTACAAGGCTTGCGGTGCTGATGATGAGAACTATTCCGACAAACAGAGTTTCTGCGATCCAGATATATTTTTTGTCCGCGACCTTGCCGTAAAGCTTCGCAGCGAGCGGAGTGCTGGCGATACCCGCAACGACAAGCAGCGGCAGATAGCTGAGCGTCAGATTGAGCGAGCTCTCGCTGAACGCGCCGTTATTGAAGTTGAACAGATCTCCCATAAACGCGAAGAGCTGGTTAACATCGGTAAAGTAGAACAGTCCCCAACCGATCAGCACGATGATAATGGTGTAGAGGTGCTGAATGACCAAGGGAAGCTTATCGAGAAAACGCTTGAGCACGAACTTTTCGATAATCAGCAGGATTCCGTAGTACAAGCCCCAGAAGATGAAGTTGTACGACGCTCCGTGCCAAAGACCTGTTAAGCCCCACACGATAAGCAGGTTTAGGATCTGCCGCGCGACGCCCTTGCGGTTACCGCCGAGCGGGATGTAAACATATTCCTTGAACCAAGTCGACAATGAGATGTGCCACCTGCGCCAAAAATCGGTTATGGATTTTGATATATACGGATAGTTAAAGTTCTTGAGGAACTCAAAACCGAACATATTGCCGAGTCCGCACGCCATATCTGAATAACCGGAAAAGTCAAAATAAATCTGGAACGCAAAGGCAAGGATACCTATCCACGTTCCCGCAACGCCGTTTTCTTCGGTGTGTTCAAACATCGCGGTCGTGAGCGCGCCCATTTGGTTGGCGATAAGTACCTTTTTGCCCAAGCCCACGGCGAACAGCTTTACACCCTTTGTAAAGCGGTCGAGCGTTTCTCTGCGGTGATCGAGCTGATAGGCTACGTCGCGGTAGCGGACGATCGGTCCGGCGATAAGCTGCGGGAACAGCGCCACATAGGTTCCGAAACCGATAAAGCTCTTGGAAACAGGCGCGTCGTCGCGGTATACGTCGATAACATAGCTCATCGTCTGGAAGGTGTAAAAGCTGATACCGATCGGCAGACTGAGCTCGGGATCGGGAATGTTGAACGGAGCAAGCGCGTTGACCGTTTCCACAAACATACCGGTGTACTTGAACACCGCCAAAATACCGATGTCAAGTATGATGGTCAGAATCAAAAACAGCTTCTTTTTCTTTTGATCGTGCCTGAACTTGTCCACCAAAAAGCCGCCGAGGTAGTTGAAGGCGATGTTTATCACCATCAAAACTACGAGCTTTGGTTCGCCCCAACCGTAGAATACGAGGTTAGCAATGAATAAAAATATATTTCTGAATTTTCGCGGGGTTATGTAGTATATAAATAGTGTTATTACCAAGTAGGCAAATATAAACACAAGGCTTGAAAAAACCAAGTCATACCCTCCCGTTGCTTTATTACATACGGAAATATTTTAACTCAACATCGGCTTTAAGTCAAGTGTTTATGCGCGTTTCGTTGTATTGAATAAATAAAAAAAGGCTGCCGGCCGTCAGGTCAGCAACCTTTGCTGTATATGATCAGTTTTCCGAAATATCTACGAACGGGATATACCAGAAATCGGCGTACCGTTCGGCATCGCTGCCCTTGTAACCGTAAATGGTGACATTTCCGTCCTCGCCGAGAGTAGACATATCGATGTTGGTAACGCTCGCGGGGATCGTGATTTTTTCAAGATTTCTGTCGCCCTCGAACGCTCCGTAACCGAGGTCCTGTACTCCGTTATCTATAACAACGGTTTTAAGCCCCTTGTTGGTTGCGAACGTAAATCTTCCAAAGCTCTTTATGTTGCCGGGGATCTCTATGCTTTCAAGCGCTGTGCAGGACTGGAACGCGCGATCGCCGATTTTTGTTATCGTGTCTGAGAACGTTACGCTTTCGAGCGTTTTGCAGTCTTCAAACGAATCATTGCCGATGTACGTCACGCCTTTTTCAAACACTACGCTTTTGACGGGTACGGATAAATTACACCACGGTCCGCTGTCGCGGTAATCAGCCATCGCGCCGTTGCCGCTTATCGTAAGCGTGCCGTTATCGTCAAGAATCCAAGTGCAGTCGCCCGTTGTGCCGCTCTGAGAGTCGTTTGATCCGGGCTTTATTTCTGCCGCGTTGACCGCGAACGGGATCGCTGTGTATACCCCCGTCGCGAGAACTATTGCGAGTAACATACTGATGAGCTTTTTCATAATTATCCTTCTTTCGGTTATTGTTGTTCAGGCAGACCATAGTTTTTATGGCCTGCCTGCAGATAGGAAAATATATTAAAGAGAGGGGGAATTGGTTAATTCAATTAGAACAGTCGGTAACTGTCGGGAATTCGAGTTCGCCGATATTACAGACTTTTCTTCTCGAATTGCGGTGTCGCCGCCGCGACTTAACCCGAGTATCTATCCTTTGTGATGTACTCCTTGCCGGTCTGCTTGCCGGTTACGTTGAGCGCCTTGTCTGTTGTGAAGCGGATGGGTACGTTGTGCCACTTGCCGTCGATGGTCGCATACTTGAGAACTGCGTTTGTTGTTCCCGCGAACTGGCCTACAGCCTTGAATGTATATTTGTTTGTCTTGAAGTCATATGTGCAGCTGATCTTTGCCGCT
>CACYQK010000113.1:0-5102 GCA_902776495.1 uncultured Ruminococcus sp.
TATCCAGTCTTTCTGCGTGAACATTCGTCTGGTTCTCGCGGGCGGACACATGGGTCCGCCCCTACGAAAAACCTTAAGTTGACGACATTGCCTGACAGGGGAAATGTCGCGGAGCGACAAAAGGTGATTCCCTTTTTAAGGGAAATGTCACGAAGTGACAAAAGGATTGCCGACGTGCTAAGGTTGCCGCCCGGCTACGGGCTCCCGAGAGCGATCAACCAAACGTTGGTATTATATCAAGTCTTTCTGCGTGAACAAACACCGGTTCCCGCGGGCGGACACACCGGTCCGCCCCTACAAAAAAGCCTTAAGTTGACGGCTTTGCCGCTATACAAAAACAAACAAAAACTTTTTATTGAAATGTTTTTCGCTATGTGATAAAATGATACAAGATATTTGATTTTTGGAGATGCTATACTATGAAAAAATGCGGATTTTGCGGTAAGGAGATCACATATCACCAGCAGTACTGCTGTGACGAGTGTCAGATCAACGCGAACAAGTATTATGAAAAAAGCGAAAAGTTCGCAAAGGCTTTTTATGTTATCAGTATGATTTGTCTGATCGGGATCCCTGTCGGCTTGTTTTTGCTTTCATTTATAAAACTGCCCGGAGCCATAATTGCTTCCGCAAGCTGTATTGTGCTCGGTATTTTGGTTATTCTTGTGCCGATGCCTACCGAGGGTATGATCAAAAAGAATAAAATCCAAAAAGCCGTATTTCGCACCAGGATATTCGGCTGGTGTGTGATTGCGCTCGGGATATTAATAATGGGACTTATGCTTATTTTTATATAACCTAAAATAGTTTTTGAAATTTTAAGAATAAAACTAAAGAATCTGTCAACAATAATTACACTACCGTAAAAGGAGGTAATTATATGATTGACAAAATCGCGTTAACGCTGCTTATCATCGGCGGACTCAACTGGGGCAGCATAGGAATTTTCCAGTTTGATTTGGTGGGATTTATCGGCGGAGGACAGACGGGTGTAGTCAGCAGGATAATCTACATTCTTGTAGCCCTTGCCGCTATCTGGTGCGTGACCCTGCTGTTCAGGGATTCGCGCGACACCTTTATGGACGAACCCGAGATGAGCGCGACATTTGAAGGTTAAATATAAAGTGCAAAAAAACAGGGCTGACCGTTTTGGTCAGCCCGTTGTCGTTTGCTTGATTATAATGCTTCTACGATCGATTTTGTATCTCTCGCGATAACCATTTCCTCGTCGGTAGCGATGAGCTCTACGCGGATCTTTGAATCTGCTGTTGTAAGTGTGCCTTGTCTGCCGTGGATAGTCGCGTTGTTTGCGTCCTTGTCAAGTTTGACGCCGAGGCACTCGAGGTAGTTACAGACGCCTTCTCTGAGCGCGGGCTGGTTCTCGCCGAGACCCGCTGTGAATACGATAGCGTCGCAGCCGCCGAGAGCTACATAAAAGCTGCCGACATACTGTGCGATCTGATAGTAGAGCATCTCGTGAGCGAGCTTTGCTCTGTGGTTGCCCTCTTTTTCTGCCGCGGAAACATCGCGGTCATCTGAGGAAACGCCCGATACTCCCAAAAGACCCGACTTTTTATTGAGGAGGTCGGACATCTCTGCCGCGGTAAAGCCTTCCTTCTCGGCGATGAATGTTACGACCGAGGGATCGAGCGAGCCTGAGCGTGTGCCCATCATAAAGCCGCCGAGCGGAGTAAGACCCATTGTGGTGTCGATAACCTTGCCGCCGTCAACCGCTGTGATAGACGAACCGTTGCCGATGTGGCAGGTGATGATTTTTAATTCCTCGATCGGCTTGCCCATAAGTTCAGCCATCTTCGCGCTTACATAGCGGTGCGATGTGCCGTGGAAGCCGTACTTTCTTACGCCGAGCTTCTCGTAGTATTCATAGGGAACGGCGTACATATACGCCTTTTCTGGCATTGTCTGGTGGAACGCTGTATCGAATACGGCTACCTGAGGAACGTCCTTGCCGAAAACCTCGGTGCAGGCGTTGATGCCCTGGATATGCGCGGGGTTGTGCAGGGGAGCAAGAGGCGAGAGCCCCTTGATTTTTTCAAGGACAGCGTCATCGATGAGCACGGAGTGGTCAAAAAATGCTCCGCCCTGTACTACGCGGTGGCCGATCGCCGCGACCTCGCTGAGATCCTTGATCGCGCCGTACTCGGGGTCGATAAGAGCGTTCTTGACAGCCTCAAAAGCCTGAGTGTGATTTTTCATCTCTGTTTTGCGTTCTATCTTCTGACCGTCGTCGGTTTTAAAACCGATGAACGCGCCGTCTGTGCCGATCCTCTCACAATTTCCTTTCGCGAGCACGCTCTCGTCTGTCATATCGATAAGCTGATACTTGAGTGATGAACTTCCCGCGTTGATTACTAATACCTTCATTTTATTATTCTTCCCTTCTATTGTTGTTGATTTGCAAGTTTATATAATGTATAATAAATTAAACACCACTATATAATACATTAATATATTTATCTTTTCAAGACTTTTTTGCAAGAAAATGCAAAAATATATTCAAAAAACAACGATTCCGGAGGTTTATTATGGCTGTCGCGGTGATTTGTGAATTTAATCCCTTCCATAACGGGCATCGTTATCTGCTCGGTGAGGCCAAAAGAATAACCGGCGGCGAAGTGATCGCCGTGATGAGCGGCAGCTTTACCCAGCGCGGAGAGGCTGCGGTCTGCTCAAAGTTCGACAGGGCAAAAATCGCCCTTGAAAACGGCGCGGATTTAGTGATTGAGCTCCCGACAGTTTATGCTGTCGCTAACGCCGAGAGGTTCGCCAAGGGCGGGGTGGAGACCGCAAAGCTTTTTTCCTGCGTCGAGTACCTCGCGTTCGGCTGCGAGGACGATGATTTGGAGCTGCTGACTCGGGCGGCGTTTGCCCGTGATGATAAAAGAGTTAAAGAGATCATCGCAGAGCGTATGGACGGCGGAGATTATTACCCGAGAGCGTACGAGCGCGCGGTAAGGCAGGTGTTTGGTGATGATATCGCGGATATTATCGCAAAGCCGAACAATATCCTCGCGGCTGAGTATATCAGGGCGCTGAACGGCAGCGGGATAAAGCCGCTGCCGATAAAAAGGAAGGGCGCGCAGCACGATTCCGACATAACCGACGGAAAATACGCGAGCGCGTCATATATCAGAAAGCTGCTCAGGAGCGGAAAAGACACGGGGAAGCTCCTGCCCGAAGTACCACTTGATATTACATATCCCGAAAAGCTCGACACAGCTCTGCTTTACCGGCTCAGGAATATGACCGCGGAAGAGCTTCGACCTTTGCCGGACGTTTCCGAGGGGCTTGAGAACCGCATAATCACCGCCGCGAGGTCGTGCTCGACCGTTGAGGAGCTTATAAACGAGGTCAAGACAAAGCGCTACACCCGCGCGCGGATTTGCAGGATACTCACTTGCGCGCTGATCGGCGTCACCCGGGAGCTTCAAAACAAAGAGGCGCGTCACGCGCGTGTTCTCGGTTTTACCCCCGAGGGAGAAAAAATGCTTAAAACCTGCACGGGCGAAGTTGTGACATCCGTTTCAAAAGCGGAGAGCTTGGGCGGAAGCACGGCGGAGCTTTTGGCGGCGGATATACGCGCTACAGACGTCGCGGCGCTGGCTTACGGCACAGTCAAACCCTGCTCAGCCGACTACCTCACAAAAATCATAAAGATAAATAGTGCAAAATAACGAAAAATATTAAAAAATTTTTAAATTTTGCCAAAATTATTTACAGAAAATCGCAAATTCCACTTGTATATTTGTGAAAATGTATTATAATAAAAATAACAGTAAATTGGAAGACTATTTTAAATAGAGAGATTTACCTATAAAAAACAAGAAAAGAGGTATAGTATGGCTTTTTCAATCAATGACAGCAGACCTCCCCTTGAACAATTCTTGGCCGGAGAGTCAACGAAAGCTTATGAGTTTTTAGGTTCACACTTTGTGACCTGGGACAACCGCGGCGGCGTTGTTTTCAGAGTTTGGGCGCCTAACGCAAAGTCGGTTTCCGTTGTCGGTGATTTTAACGACTGGAACCCCGACGCAAACTATATGTACCGTATTTCCGACTCGGGAGTATGGGAGCTGTTTATTGAGGGAGTTTGGGAGTTTGCGTGCTATAAATACTGTGTAGAAACACCGTGGAACGACCGCCTTATGAAGACCGATCCCTACGCCTTCCACTGCGAGACCCGTCCCGACAACGCCTCGCGCGTTTATTACATCGACGGCTACGAGTGGAACGACAGCGAATGGTATGACTATAAAAAGGAGCATCCGCACCATAAGCAGCCTATCAACGTTTATGAGATGAACGCAGGCTCATGGCGCAAGTATGAGGACGGCAACCAGTTCAGCTACCGCAAGCTGGCTGACGAGCTCGTGCCCTACGTTAAAGAGATGGGCTACACCCACATTGAGTTTATGCCGCTTACCGAGTATCCGTTTGACGGAAGCTGGGGCTATCAGGTTACAGGCTACTTTGCCGCTACCTCGCGTTACGGCGAGCCCAAGGACTTGATGTACCTTATCGACCGCTGCCACCAGGAGGGCATCGGCGTTATCCTCGACTGGGTTCCTGCTCACTTCCCCAAGGACGCTCACGGTCTCGGCCGCTTTGACGGCACAGGCTGCTACGAGTATGAGGACTGGAGAATCGGTGAGCACAAGGAGTGGGGCACATACATCTTCAACTACGGCCGTTACGAGGTAACAAGCTTCCTCGTTTCTTCCGCTATGTTCTGGATTGAGAAGTACCATATCGACGGCATCCGCGTTGACGCCGTTGCCTCAATGCTTTACCTCGACTACAACCGTAAGGACGGCGAGTGGATTGCCAACGCTTACGGCGGACGTGAGAACCTCGTTGCCGTTGACTTTATCCAGAAGCTCAACAACGTTGTTCATATGTTCCATCCCGACGTAATGATGATTGCTGAGGAAAGCACCGCTTGGCCGAGCGTTACACGCTACCCGATTGAGGGTCTCGGACTCGGCTTTGACTACAAGTGGAACATGGGCTGGATGAACGATATGCTCAGCTACATCAGCCTCGATCCGCTGTGGAGAAATTACCACCACGACACGCTGACC
>CACYQK010000114.1:0-5070 GCA_902776495.1 uncultured Ruminococcus sp.
GATATTTGTCGCCCAGCATCGCCGCCGCCTCGCCTCCCGAGGTAGCCCAGCCGATGCCCATAAGTCCCGACTGCCCGAGCGACTCGACCTCGGTGAGGTGATCCATAACGTGGGTGAGCTCGGGATAAATCTTTGAAATCGCGATCGCCTCGTCAACCTCGGATTTTTCGGTGTAATTCGGAGAGTGGATCTCCGTCACCTTTGCGGGGCAGGGCGTGATGAAGAACACGCCGATCTTATCCTTAGAAAGCCCCGTTTTTTCCATTGCCTCTCGCCTTGCTATGCGCGCCGCGACCTCAATCGGCGCGAGCAGCGGCATCACGTTGTCGCAAAGCTCCGGAAAACGGATCTTGATCAGCCGTACCACCGCGGGACAGGCTGAACTGATGATCGGCTTTTTCAGCTTATTCTCTTTTATCATTTTGCGGGTAGCCTCCGACACCAGCTCGGCGGCGCGGCTGACCTCAAAAACGTCGTCAAACCCGAGCTGCTTCAGGCCGGTCAGCACGATGTCGATGCTGTCGAGGTGGTTGAACTGGCCGAAAATTGCGGGCGCGGGGATCGCGACGGTGTATTTATATTTCAAAATATCTTCCAGCTTGGCGCTGTTTGCCTTTTTTGCGTGGTGCGGACAAATGCGGATGCACTCGCCGCAGTCGATGCAGCGCTCGGACAAAATCTTCGCCTTGCCGTCGTGAACGCGGATTGCCTCAGTAGGACAGCGCTTCAGACAGTTGGTGCAGCCGCAGCAGCGGTCGGCGTCAAGCTGAACCGAGTGAAAATATTTGTTCATAATGCTCTCCCGAATGGCGGATTATTTTACTATTACGGTTAAATAAAGATTTGTTCCCACTCCGATCGTGGTTTCAATGCGCATTTCGTCGCTGTATTTTTTGATGTTCGGAAGTCCCATTCCCGCGCCGAAGCCGAGCGAACGCACGTTGTCGGGCGCTGTAGAAAAGCCCTCCTGCATCGCTTTTTTGACATCGGGGATACCGGGTCCTTTGTCCGACATCAGGATTTCTACCCTGTCGGGATAAATATCTATGTCGCAAAAGCCGCCGTCGGCGTGGATGACCATATTGATCTCAGCCTCATACATCGCTATTGCGACGCGCCTGATAGCGACGGGGCTGTAGCCCAGCGCCTTTAATCTCTTTTTTACCAGACCGCTTGCCTCTCCCGCTCGTGTGAAATCTTCGTCCGAGACCTCGTAGTGAAGATGTATAGCGTTGCTCATACCTTTGTTCCCCCCGAAAGTCCGTTTGAATACAGAAGTCCGCAGGCGGTAAACATTCTGAACCTGGTTTTTATCAGTGTTATGCCCCTTGTCTCGGCAAGGCTTATAATGGACTGATCGGGCATTTTTCCGCGCACGAACACTATGCACGCCATATCCATCATCTCGGCGGTGCGGACTACCTGGGGATTTACAAGTCCGGTCAAAAGCACGGACTGATCCTTTACAAAGGCGAGCACGTCGCTCATCATATCGGAGCCGCAGGCGGTTTTTATCTCCTGATCGAGGTCGCCCTCGCAGATGATCTCGCCCTCCAAAATGTCAATAATATCCTTTACAACCATATTTTACACCCTTTCTTTTTCAAAAGTGAAAGTTTTCAAACCAATTATATCATATAAAAAAAATAAACACAATACGGGAAAATAAGATAATTATATATATTATATTTTATATTATTCGTATATTGTTCGGGCGCAATAGCAAAAATGTCATATTTAGTCCGCAAATTAGTATATATCCGAATTTTTCCGCTAAATTTTTGTCAAATACTTTGAGTTTCGATATTGAAAAAAAACGATTATAGTGGTAGAATCATATACATAAAAATGCTTTTTAGGGGTGCTGAAATGTTAAGGGACTTAAATCCTACCGACAATATTTGCGGTTATGACGTCAGACCGGGTTACTACGACAGTGAGGGCGCTATGCCCGTCCGCGGCGGAGTCAACTTTACGATCAGTTCGTTCTACGCCACTTCCTGCACGCTTCTGCTTTTTCATCCGGGAGAAAAGGTGCCGTTTGCGGGGATACCGTTCCCGGATTCTTACAGGATAGGCAATACATACGCCATCATTGTCTTCGGACTTGAAATAAACAAAATTGAATACGCGTATTCCTTTGACGGTCCCAACGACCCAAAAAAGGGATTGATTTTTGACAGCAGCAAGATAATCCTTGACCCGTACGCCAAGGCTGTAACCGGTCAGAGCGAATGGGGCAAGCACAGAGCCGACCCGACATACAAGGCAAGGGTAGTTTTCAACGACTGGGACTGGGGCAATTTTAAGACCCCTTCCATCCCCCTTGAGGAGCTTGTTATTTACGAAATGCACGTCAGAGGCTTTACCCGCCATGAGTCGTCGGGGGTCAAACATCCCGGCACCTTTGCGGGAATAAGGGAAAAGATCCCCTACCTTAAAGAGCTCGGCGTCAATGCCGTTGAACTTATGCCCATCTTTGAATTTGACGAGCTCGGCGCCAACCGCCATTATGAGGGTCAGCAGCTTTATGATTACTGGGGCTACAACACCGTTTGCTTCTTTGCGCCCAACACAAGCTACGAGGCAGACCACGAGCATCACCGCGAGGGCACGGAGCTCAAGGAGCTTATCAGGGACCTTAAATCAAACGGCATTGAGGTCATACTTGACGTTGTGTTCAACCACACCGCCGAGGGCAATGAGATGGGTCCGTACTTTAGCTTTAAGGGTATCGACAACAGCATTTACTATATGCTGACCCCTGACGGAAAGTATTACAACTTCAGCGGCTGCGGCAACGTGCTCAACTGCAACCACCCGATCGTGCGCAATTTTATCAAGCAATGTCTGCGCTACTGGGTAACGGAATATAAAATTGACGGATTCCGCTTTGACCTCGCGTCTATTTTGGGCCGCAACGAGGACGGTACTCCGATGGATCAGCCGCCGCTGTTAAAAAGTCTGGCGTTTGACCCGATTTTGAGAAGCACAAAGCTTATTGCCGAGGCCTGGGACGCGGGCGGACTTTATCAGGTCGGCAGCTTTCCAAACTGGAACCGCTGGGCGGAATGGAACGGAAAATACCGCGATGACCTCAGAAGATTTTTAAAGGGTGACGACGGTTTGGCATGGGCTGCCGCGAACAGGCTGACCGGTTCAAAGGATCTGTATGATCCCGCGTTCAGGGGAACCTGCGCGTCGGTCAACTTCCTTACCTGTCACGACGGCTTTACGCTTTATGATCTGTATTCTTACAGCACAAAGCATAACCAGCAAAACGGCTGGGACAACACCGACGGCGCCGATGACAACAACAGCTGGAACTGCGGCTTTGAGGGCGACACGGACGATCCGAATGTCAACGCGCTGAGGATCAAGCTTATCAAAAACGCCTTTGCTACGCTTATGTGCAGCCGCGGCGCGGCGCTGTTTCTCGCGGGCGACGAGTTCTGCAACACCCAGTTTGGCAACAACAACCCGTATTGTCAGGACAACATCGTCTCTTGGCTTGACTGGAGCAGAAAAGAAAAATACAGCGACGTTTTTGAATTTTTCAAATATATGATTGCTTTTAGGAAGCGTTTCCGCGTTATTACCAAGAACAGGCATGCGTGCACCTGCACCCTGCCGCCCGAGAGTATCCACTCAAATCGGCCATGGAAAACCGACTTTAATAACGATTCCAGAATGATCGCGGTTATGTACGCGGGCGCTGCCGAGGACGATTCTTCAAGGGATGAGATCGTTTATTTCGGTATCAACGCTCACTGGGAGCCTGTTGACGTTGAGCTGCCCGGACTCCCCGCGGGATATGTATGGAAGCTTTATGTCGATACCGGCAGAAACGCGGATAATGTTATTGCGGAATACAGCAATATCCTGCTGCACGACAGAAGAATTAGAATGCAGGGCAGAAGCGTTATAGCCGCAGTAGCCGAAAAACTCTGGTAGCGGGGACGCCCCCGCGGGCAATTTGAGAAGAAAAGTCGGTTCGTTCGGTGAACTCGGACGCCCGACATATAAGCACAGCTATCAATGAAGTTTTTGTTGTGGCGGCAGCGTGCCGTTGCATCTGTTTCGGGAAGAAAAATCGGTTCGTTTGCTTAATCCGATTGCCCGACAGATAAATGCAGCTATCAAAAAACATAATGTAGAAGAATAATTTAATACACAAACAAAAGCGGTCGGCTAAAACCCGAATGGGTTTTAAGCCGGCCGCTTGTTTTTATGGGCTTATGATATTAATTTGTTTTATTCTTCAAAGGATGAAGAACGATTTATTGAACTGAAATCTTCTGAATAAGCACAGCGTCGAGAACATCTACGCAGCCGTCGCCGTTAACGTCGCCAAGGGCGAGCTGCTCGTCCGTCAATTCTTCTCTATCAGCTGCGTATTTCTGAATAAGCGTAGCGTCTTGGATATCAACATAGCCGTCCATATTAACGTCGCCAAGCTCATATTCAGGCTCGGGAGGAATGACTGTGACAGTCATCTTAGCGCCGCTCTTTGTCTTGAAGTCGAAGTCTCTGAGGTCGAGCTGAAGCTTAACTGTTGAGCCGTCCTCTTCTACCTCGAAGATGCAGTTCTTGCCGTTGTATACAGCGTCGATCGGCTCGCCTGTGGGATAGAGCTGCTCTACTTCTGAACCGAAGTTGTGCGCCCACGGGTTAGATGTCGGGTTGCCCTGATCGTCGATCGAGTTAACCGCAAACTTGATGTTGTAGTTATCGAAGGCATAAATGTCTTCCATTGTCATTTCCCAAATGCCGTCTGAAACTTCTGTCATAGCATTTGCGGGGTCACAGGGATCCCAGTTAGCGCCGTTGAGGTATGTATCCTCACCGTTACCAACAGCGATTACAGAATATACGTCAAGCTCTGTATCCTGAGTTACGCCGTCACCTGTTACGGTTACTGTCTCGGTCGCGGGATCGAATGTGACGGTCACGTCGCAAGCTGACTCTACGTTGAATGTGTAGTTGTCGCCTGTTTCCTTGTCGCCCCAAGCGTGATCCCAAGCATGGTCTTCAACGACCTTGAGCTGGATAGCGTTCTCGGGCTGTACG
>CACYQK010000115.1:0-5023 GCA_902776495.1 uncultured Ruminococcus sp.
AAAGCAGTTGATACATTTTGTCAATACTTGACTGCGAATAATAAAGGTTCTTGATAAAGAAATCCTTTATCATTTTTTCGTCCATGTCCTGAATCTCATTGCCTGAAATAGATGAGAGCATTTTCAGCGTCGCCATTTTGCGGTCGTAGGTTGACTGTCGAACCTCGTTGAGTTCAAGCTGCTCGTTAAAGAGCATTTCGGCAAAATCGTAGAATATGGTTTTGTCCTTCTCGATGTACTCACCGCGAATGGACTGTCTTTCGAGTTCCTTCAGCTTATCGGCAACCTCGGTTTATAGTAAGTAAGCTGAGCAAGAATAATTGCGATATCATGTGGCAAACAGAAGCACCTATTCTTTTCAAGATATCCGGTAACCATGCCAAAGTGAAAGCTGTCAAAAAAACCTCAAATCAAATTTATTGCAAAATCCGTTGCGATGCATTAGAATGATAATTGAAGAAGGTGATTGTTTGATCAACGAATCATTGCAGGTTATCAGTATGGTCTTGTGCTTAGTCGGTTTGCTGCAGGTGCTTGTCGGGCCGAAAAAAGCAAAGGAGTCTGTGCGGTTTTATTTTGGGTTCTTTTCGATCTCGTTTTTTTGTTCGCTGTTCATGCTGCTCGGATTGATTTTGGAGGCGCAGGAGGGCGCGCTTGTACACGAGGTTTTGCGTTTGGTGACCTTGCTCGTATTTTTGTCGGTGTACACCATGACCTATATCGTTTGCAGGGCTTTTTTTAGCCGTGCGGACCCATCGGGAGATAATAAAGAGATAAAGTTTTTGTCTTTGGGGTTAAAAGCCCTTTTCGCATTGCAGGCGGTTGTTCTTGTTCTGTCTTATTTTACGGGCTTTGGGTTTTATATAGACAGCGCCAATATGTATCACCGGGGCGAGGGCTTTTGGCTTATCCTCTTGATGTGGGGAATAGAATTCCTAATGGGATTGTATGTTTTGATCCGGTACAGCAGCTCCTTCTCGTTTATAGGGCGTATTTCTCTTTGGACTTTTGCCGCTTCGATGGTTGTTGTTTTCGTGCTGCAAATATCGGTCAGCGGCATATTCTTTATTACGATCTTAACTTCGGTTTTCGCTCTGCTGCTGTATATCATCACGGTCAGCAACAGCACGGAGCTGTATTATCAAAAGGAGAGGGAGATCGACAAGCTGAAGGTCGATATCATGCTCAGCCAGATACAGCCTCATTTTCTGTTCAATTCGCTGACGGTCATCAAATATTTCTGCCGCCGCGATCCGGTCATGGCAGAGAAGGCGGTCGTTAACTTTTCTACCTATCTGCGCGGAAATATGGATTCGCTGAACACCAACGTTCCCGTCCGCTTTACCAAGGAGCTTGAGCACACCAAGGCGTATCTTTCGATCGAAAAGCTGAGGTTTGACGACGCGCTTCAAATCGTTTACGACATCCAAACGACCCGGTTTGATCTTCCTGCGCTCACACTGCAGCCGATCGTAGAAAACGCCGTCCGACACGGAATAAGGGAAACCGAGGACGGCAGGGGAACCGTGACGATAGCGACACGAGAGCTTGACGACAGCTTTGAGGTCACGGTCACTGACGACGGCTGCGGCTTTGATCCCGAGAGCGGTGAAGGGGATAAGCCGCATATCGGGATCGAAAATGTGCGCTACCGCCTGAAAAACATCAGCGGCGGAACGCTTTCGATCCGGTCCGGGATCGGCTGCGGAACGGTCGCAACGATCTCAATCCCCAAAGGAGAATAATATGCTTATTTATGCCATTGACGATGAAAAAATCGCGCTTAGCGAGCTTGCGGAAGCGATAAAAACGGCGTTCCCGAATGCGGAAGTGGTAGAAATCCTCCGTCCGCGTGAGGCTTTGCTGAGGCTCCAAACCGAAGGCGAACGCCCTGAATTGGTGTTTTCGGATATTCGTATGCCCCAAATCAGCGGCTTGGAGCTCGCCGTAAAAATCAAGGAGTCGTCGCCCGACACAAAGATCATATTTGTAACGGGATACGCGGATTACGCGCTTGACGCTTTTAGGGTCCACGCGAACGGCTATCTGCTAAAGCCGGTGACGGTCGGGAATATCCGTGAGGAAATAGAGTATTTGGGTCTGCCCTATAAGCCCGCGACCTCAAAGCTGACGGTGCAGTGCTTTGGAAGCTTCGAGGTGTTTTATAACGGAGCCCCGTTGGAATTCAAAAGGCGGCAGACAAAGGAGCTGTTTGCTTATTTGATCGACTGCAACGGCGCATCCTGCACTGCCGAGGAGGTTTCTGCGGTTTTGTGGGAGGATGAGGCGGATTTGCGCAAGATGAAGCACAGGCTTCGCAACCTGGTTTCAGATCTGCGTTCGGTTTTGAGCTCCGTCGGACAGGACGATGTGCTGATTCGCGGCAGCGGCAAGCTGGCGGTGCGCCGTGACGCGGTGGACTGCGATTACTACCGTATGCTGGACGGCGATATGGCGGCTGTCAACGCCTATCGCGGCGAATATATGAGACAGTATATTTGGGCTCAGCTGACCGAAGGAAATCTGCACTTCAAGACAAACAAATAGATCCGTTCAAAATAAAAATTTTTTCGCACATCAATTTTCGGCAAAACCGAAATTTTTGATGTGCTTTTTGTGACGTTCTTGTGCGCAATATATGATAAAATATTTTTAAATATCATTGGCATATTTTGTCATTAAAATACACTTGACAAGAAAAGAGGCAAGCGGTATGCTCTTGACAGACAAGATAACTGCGCCCTTTTCACTAAAAATAATAGTTGTATAAGGCTATTCACAACTAATCAGCAGCAGAAAATGGATCATCGGATTCTTGGGATTTAGCCGGGGGATTTTATCCCGCTGATTAGTTGTGGATATTTTCTTATATATAAAAAATCTTAGAAACAGGAGGGATAGTCTATGAAGAAAACAGTGGGAATACTTTCCGTGTTGTTGGCACTGACCATAGCCGTAAATGCGATCACGCCGGCTATGTCCGTGACGATCCAAAAAGTTTTCTCGCCTGAACCGCGGGTCGCTTCCGTAATGGATTCGGTTTTTTCCGATGAATACGTATCAGGTGAAGATGACGCTGCGTCAAACGGCAAAACGGCAACAGGGACAGCTCCCGACAAAAAAGAAACAGCGTATGACGACGGAAAAATCCTTATTTATAACTTTGAGCAATTGTCGATGATCGGCAGCGGCAAAAGCTATACATACGAGGACGGCGTTACGGCGACTTATGCTTCAGATGCAGAATACAAGCTCGCACGTGATATTCCTATCCCACGTCATACCTTGTGGCAGCTTCCTGATGGCTTTACGGGAAAAATCACGGGTGAAAAGCAGTCTTATGCGCCGCTATATGACGCGCAGAAAGATGCGATCTACCTTTACAACCCCTATCAGCTCGCAGTCATGGCGATGGAGAATAGGGAGGAGCAGCCCGTTATGAGCGGCGACGCGGACGCGCCGACCTTCGGCTCGGGCAAGGTCGTTTGCACGGATGAGGCTAACAAGCACATCCTCACCTACAGCGACGACCGCAACTATGTCGTTTCGGCGCAGTTCAGCTCCGAGGTGACAGAAAAACCCATATCCGTCAGCAGCAAAAAGTCCGTTGAGGCAGTAGGCGCCAAGGCGGACGGCTCTGTCGGCGCGGCGGCGCAATATGACGGACGAGACTTTGCCGGTCAGGTAATCAAAAAGATCAACGGCGAGACCTATATTCTTATAGGAAACGAAGATCAGCTTAGAGCGATCGGTACGGACGAGGAGGTTTATACGCCGGTTTACGAGCTTCATTACGTTGTAAACCATTACGAGGTTCTTACCCGTAACGGAAAGCAGGTTCAGCTTTACGGCGGCGACGCGGACTTGGAAGAATCACAAAACGGCTACGCCGATTTCTCGTTCCAAGACATACACAGCGGACATCCTCGCGCCGGCGTCAATCAGGAGACAGGTCAAGTATATACGGACGCTGCACATGTTGACATATCTTGGCCGGATTTATTGTCCAGCTGGAAAACCGGCGAGAAATATACGACTAATTCCAACTACATTATCTTCCGCAATATTGACCTCGGCGGACAGTCCAAGCCTTGGACGCCGCTGATGTTCACCGGCAATATGTACGGAATCAAGAGCGTGAATAATGACAAGCTGTGGAACGGCGACGCCATCGGAAACGCGACGGAGATGACTGCCCGCACCACAGCGAATCGCCCGGTTATTTCAAATGTTTATGTTAACAACAGTAATCCCATCGAAGTGAATAAGTTCATCGGAATCGGCTTCTTTGCGACCGTTACCAACGAGGTGAACACGGCAGATATCGGTATCAGCTCAGGAACCGTTCATGTGGAAAACCTCGAGCTTAGTCAGGTCGCGGTACACAACACCGCCACGACCGCAAAATCGACCCAGACGATCCTCGGCGGTTTGGCGACCGGAGTGGGCTGGCTGGTCGGCGGCTTGGTCGATTTGTTAGGTACAGCACTTTCGTTCGGCTCCATGGAGCTTTCGCTTCACGATACGCTCAGCAGCTTGCTGAACGCCCGTGCGATAGACCCCACGATTTTTGCAACGGGCGGCTTTGCCGGCAGAATAGTCGGCGATGTTCAAATCTTCAACTGCGCTGTTACAGGCTCAGTCACGGTGGAAAACGCCAAGGATCGCACCGGCGGCTTTATCGGCTACAGCGAAGGCATAACACAGTACAGCGGATTGTCACAGGCGCTGGGCGTAACCGTTGACGCGTTATCATCGCTTCTCAACGCCATTCCCGGCTTGGGCTTGGGCGATCTGATCACGATCCTTCTTGACAACGCGCTGCCGGTCAAAGATTTGATCCCCACCGGTTATTTCGCGCCGAAGCTGAAAAACTGTACGGTAGACGGCTTGACAGGCGACGTCGGCACAACCGCCGCGAATTTGGCAGGCGGCTTTGTCGGTCAGCAAATCGGTACAAGGATCGAAGGCTGTTCCGTAGAAAACAGCACGTACAATATCAAAGCGAAAAATTACGGCGGCG
>CACYQK010000116.1:0-4900 GCA_902776495.1 uncultured Ruminococcus sp.
CGCTCGACAACAAGGTCGTCAATGTTCCCAACAGCGAGCTCTCCGCCGGGCAGATCGTGAACTTCACGCGCGAAGACAACCGCCGCGTCGATCTCGTCGTCGGCGCGAGCTACGACTGCGATACCGAGGAAGTCAAGAAGGCGCTCTATGAGGCCATCGCCCGCACCGACAAGGTGCTCGCCGATCCCGCCCCGCAGGTGCTCGTCGAGGAGTTCGGCGCGAGCGTCATCAAGTACACCGTCCGCGCCTGGTGCAAACACGAGGATTACTGGGATGTCCATTACGGCATCAACGACAACGTCCTCGGCGCCTTCAAGGACGCCGGCGTCAGGTTCAACCCCCTTGACGTCGAGGATCCGGACATAACCCTTGGAGTCGAGGAGCGCCCCGTGGGCGGACTCGGGATATTCATTGTAAAAAAGACTATGAATATGGTAGAATATGATTACAAGGACGGCAAAAATATTTTAACTATCAAAAAGAACCTAAACTGATCACTTGTTGTGTTTAGTTTTGTGACCGAAAGGTACAGATAATATGAAAAACAACGGACAGATAATTACCCGTTTGTTCCGAAAATCGGTTGTCAGCATAATCGCCGCCGCGATTGCCACGATGGTCGGTATCGTTGTAGACGGAATAGTTATCGGCAGATTCCTGGGACCCGACAGTATGGCGGCTTACGGGTTGGTGACGCCGATTATTAACCTCGCGACTGCGTTCAGCGGGATCCTTGCCACGGGCGCGCAGATAATTTGCGCGCAGCATATCGGCGCGGGAAGCAAAAAGAACGCACGCCGTGCTTTTTCGATGTGTATGTTGATAACCGTGGTGATTTCGGTTATTATGGTGGCAGTGGTGCTTGTTTTCAGAGATAATATCGCCGTGCTTCTCGGCGCCCACGGAAAATCAGCGCATCTGCTTTCATTGACCTCAGACTATTTATTCGGCGTAGTGTTCTCGTTCCCATGCGTCTTGTTTTTGTTTGAATTCAATTCGATAATGCGTTTGGACGGTGACGCTAACCGCGTTATCGTGGCGGTAGTCGTGATGACCGTGCTCGATATAGCGGGCGATTTGGTTAACGCACTTATTATCCACGGCGGTATGCTCGGTATGGGCATAACGACTTCGATAAGCTATTTTACCGCGCTGGTTATAATGCTGCTGCACTTTACAAAAAAGGATATAATCTTCAAGTTCTCTTTCAAGGGGCTTCGCATAAAGGATATGGGAGAGATTTTCGTTACGGGCTCGTCCTCGGCGATCGGCTCCGCGTCCTCTATGCTCCGCAACGCCGTTCTCAACCAGATAATGGTCGCGACCGTGCTTTCGAGTACCTCGGTGGCGGCTCTGGGCGTTGTAAATACAGTCTTTAACTTTACTTCATCCACCATGATCGGCGTAGCGATGACGACCGCTATGATCGCTGGCTTGATACTCGGTGAGCAGGACAGGACAGCTGCTGAGGCTTTGATCAAAATAACGGTAAAGGTAAGCCTGTTTGTCGGCGCGATACTAACGGTGATCCTGTTCGTTTTTGCCGATTTCATCGCGGGAGCCTTCGGTTCCGCAGACGGAGCACAAATGGTCGCGCTTGCAACGCGCGGACTGAGGATATACGCCTTGAGCATAATACTTTACGGAATCAACGTCGCTTTTATCAATTACACTCAGGGTATGCGGCGAATGGTTATGTCGGGAACGATTTGTTTTCTTGTCAATTTCCCGCTTGTGGTACTGCCCGCGCTGGCGCTGTTCAATTTTCTCGATACCGACGCGGTGTGGTGGTCGTTTTTGATCGGCGAGACCTTGTGCCTTATCATCGTTGTCACGATGGCGGCGATAAAAAAGCGCGGCTTTCCGTTTCGCGCAAAGGACTTTTTGTTTTTGCCCGAGTCGTTTGGCATTGAAGAGGATAATATCCTTGACTTCTCAATAGTCAATTCGGACGAGGTCATCCCAGCCTCTGCCGCGGTCGAAAACTTTTGCCGTGAAAAAGGCGCGACAAATAAGCAAACAATGATGCTTGCGCTTTTTGTTGAGGAGCTTTGCAATAATATAATCACGTTCGGGTTCACCGATAAGAAAAAGCACAGCATCGACGTCCGCGCGATCAAGCTCGATGACGGCTGGAAGCTGCGTATCCGCGATGACTGCAAGCGGTTTGATCCGACGGAATGGATAAAGATCCACGAATCCGACGACCCGACTAAAAATATTGGTATTCGTATGGTGTGCGGTATGGCAAAAAAAGTCAACTACCTAAGCACCATGGAATTAAATAATATTAGCATTAAAATATAAAAAGGAGAGTATTGCTATGAACATCAAAAAGAAAAAAGAAGGAAACACATTATTTGTCAAGATCTCAGGACGCGTTGACACTGCGACTTCTCCCGAGGTTGACAGCTACATCAACGAGAACCTCGACGGTGTGACCGAGTTGATCCTCGATTTTGAGGAAGTTAACTACGTTTCATCCGCAGGCCTCAGAGTGCTGCTTTCACTCCACAAGAAGATGTCGGCAAAAGAAGGAATGAAGCTCGTTAATGTTAACGAAGCGGTTTGCGACGTCTTTGAAGTAACAGGCTTTGACGAGATCCTTACGTACGAAAAAGGAGCATAAAAATGACCATTCTTCAAATGCTTGAAGCCTATACCAAGGAGAACCCTAACGCTGTGATATTGTTTGATGAAACTCATCCCAAGGGTATGACTTACACTCAGCTCGATAATCTCAGCGGACGCGTTTACGCGTATCTTTCCGAAAAAGGTGTAGGCAAAGAGGATTTTGTCCTGATCAATCTTCCGCGTGGTATTATGCCGATCATCGCTATGATAGGCGTTTGGAAAACCGGCGCGGCATGGGCACTTGTTGAAGATACCTATGCGCCCGAGAGGATCGAGTTCATCCGCAAGGACTGCGGCTGCAAGACCGAGCTCTCGGCGGAGAATTGGGAAGATATTATGGCTGTCGAGCCCAAGAGCGGATATGTCACCGCTGACGATCACGACGCGGCATACGCTATCTATACCTCGGGCACAACAGGCAATCCCAAGGGTGTACTGCATGAGTACGGCAACCTTGACAGAGCGATAGAGTCTATCAAGGTCGACGGTAAGACACCGTTCAACAGCAAGGACAGGATCGCTCTGCTTGCTCCGATGAACTTTGTCGCCTCGGTAATCGTAATCCTTAAAGCGCTCAGCATTTGCGGCGGAAAGATCTTCGTTGTAAGCTATGCAACTATCAAAAACCCGATGGCGCTCAAGATGTTCTTCGTTGAAAAACGCATCACGATCACCTTCCTGACGCCATCTTATGTCCGTATGCTCGGCAACCAGACAGGTCCGTTTTTGAGGATGCTGTTTGTCGGCAGCGAGCCCGCGAACAACGTATACAACAAAAACCTTGACCTTATCAATATTTACGCCGCGTCCGAGAGCGGATTCGCGGTAGGTGTATTCAAGATTGATAAGGCTTACGAGACCTGCCCGATCGGAAAGCCCGAAATCGAATGTGAGATTGTCCTGATCAACGAGGACGGGGAAGAGGCGCCCGACGGCGAGATCGGCGAGCTTTGCTTTAACAACACCTATGTGCGCGGTTATATGAATCTTCCCGAAGAGACCGAGAAAGCCTTCCAAAACGGCATCTACCACACAGGAGACCTCGCCCGCAAGGACGAAAACGGCGATTATGTCCTTCTCGGCCGTTCCAACGATATGATTAAGATCAACGGTAACCGCATTGAGCCCGCCGAGATCGAGGCGTCTGTTAAGCAGGTGCTCGGAATCGAATGGGCTGCTGCACGCGGCTTTGAAGAAAACGGCAAGAGCTACCTCTGCGCTTACTACTTGGACGACATCGAGGTCGATGCCGACGAGATGCGCGAAAAGCTCTCAAACCGTCTGCCTTACTATATGATTCCCGCATATTATGTAAAGGTCGATAAGGTTCCCCTTAAAGCCAACGGAAAAATGGACAGAAAGGCGCTGCCTAAGCCCGATGCTTCCGACTTTAAGACCGACTACGTTCCGCCCGAGAACGAAACTCAGGAAAAGCTCTGCAACGCTATGGCTAAAGTCCTTAAACTCGAGCAGTTCGGTATCAACGACGATTTCTACGAGTTAGGCGGAGATTCACTCGGCTCTATCAAGGTCATCACCGAGAGCGACTTGCCAGGACTTAACGCGAGCGAGATTTTCCGCGGCAGAACTCCTAAGAAGATCGCCGAGCTGTACGAGGAGAACCACGCAAACGACGACGGCGAAGCGCCCGAGATCAAGAACGCGCGCGCTATGAAGGTCGATCATCCGCTCACCGTTGAGCAGCTCTATATGGTCGACTATCAGCTCTATACGCCGAAATCGACGATGTACAACCTGTTCACGATGATGAAACTCGACAGGGAGCAGTTCGATATGGAAAAGATGGCGGAGGCTATGCACACCGCTATCCGCAACCATTCTGCTCTGCTTACCACCTTCCACTTTAACGAGGACGGCGAGATAATCCAGCGCTATACTCCCGATGTACTGCGCGATATCCACGTTGAAAAGGTGAGCGAGTTTGAGTTCAACAACATCAAGGATAACCTTGTTCAGCCGTTCAAGATCATCGGCGGCTGTCTGCACCGCTGCCGTGTATTCGAGACCGAAAAGAACGGCTACATCTTCTTTGATGTTCACCACACATTATTCGACGGAACATCACTCAACGTATTTATGCAGAACGTGGGCAAAGCGTATATGGGTATGCAGCCCGATCCCGATCTGTATTATCTTATCCTGCAAAACCGCGAAGAGGAGCAGGAGACTGACTTTTACGAGGAGAGCAGGCGTTACTTTGAGGAGCGCTTTGAGGGCGTTGAGTGGTCGTGCTATCCCAAGACAG
>CACYQK010000117.1:0-4880 GCA_902776495.1 uncultured Ruminococcus sp.
AGTTGTTTTCGCTCAAGAAAATACCTCCTTTACATTTCAACCTATATCATACTATATTTTGGAGAATAAATCAACAGTTTTATCCTCAAATGCTCACGCATGATAAAATAAAACAAATTGTCACGCGTAAACGGCAAAAACCTCTTGCTATTTTAACCAAAATGTTGTATAATAACAGGACAGATACTTGGGAGGTGTTTCAGTATGTTAGATAAAACAATGATTTTTTCGCTTGGTGAAGAAAAGGACGACCAAATCAAGGCGGGGCTTACCATTGTATATGACGCGTTGAGACAGAAGGGCTATAACCCCATCAATCAAATCGTAGGCTACATCCTTTCCGAGGATCCGACCTACATCACAACCTATAACAACGCACGCAATATTATAAGCAAAATCGACCGCGACGACCTACTGGAAGCACTTGTTAAGTCATATCTTAACGTATAATTCAGAAAGGATTGGTGCCCTGTGGCAGACAGCAAAAAGTCGGAGGAGTTCTTTACCTATAAAGGCAGACCCCTTGTGCGCTGCGGCGACGAGATGTACTACGGAAACATGGAAGAGCCGTATGTCATCAGATTGCAGATAAAGAGCAAAAAGGAAGTTAACGGCGAAGAAATAGCCGATAAGGTTGCCATTCAGCTTTTGGCTACCGACCCGTATCTTTCCCCCAGAAAGCAGCTTATTAAGTCAAGCGAAAAAAAGGGTCTTTATCTTGCTATGGATATTGCCGACATATGGCTTGAAAGGGCCTTGGCAAAAAAATAAGAAACTAATACGGCAAACTCTAATACGGCAAAACAAAACGGCTGTCCAAACGGACAGCCGTAAATTATTGCTTGTTTTAAATTATTGAGCCTGCTTCTTGAGCATAACTGCACCGATGATGTAAAGTACGGGGATTGCAAGACCTGAAAGGATGGAGAAGAAGTTGAACTCGTAAGCAACTGAAATGAGGATGTTTGCAAGAAGCTGAAGAGCTGCAACAGCGCCGCCGAAGATCATAAAGAGCTGAGCCTTGCTTGTATCATTCCAATTCTTCATGCCCAGTGCGCCTGCAATGATTTCGATTACGGAAGCGATAAGAGCTACAACAAGACCGAACCAGAACAGACCTGAGTTGAGGTCTCTGCCGACTCTCAGCATGAATTCTGCACGTGTGAGAGAGTTGCTCATTACAGCAGCAACTGCACCAGCGGTGACGATATAACCGACTGTAGCAGCGATACCGCCGATCATCATGATGATGCTTACAATTTTAAACATTGATGTCTTTTTTTCCATGATTTTTCCTCCTCAATAGAAAATTAAAAGTTGTTGGCTTTTGCCATTTTGAATTATAGCATATTAATGCAGAAAAATATATTACAACTCTGTATTATTTGGTAAAACAGGCTTTTTTCTGCTATTTTACCGTATTTGTTTGCCGTTGCAATAATGAAATCAGTCATTTTGCTTTAGTATATTTGCGTTAAAAATATCATATACTGATAAAAAACGCAGGGAGTGCAGTTATGATTCAAATCAATTGGCAAAAAATAAAAACTTACGCCATCTCAATTCTGATTCCCGTGGCGCTCGGCGCTGTTGTGGGGCTTGTCATTTCGGGAGCAATGGACTACGATTCACTTGAAAAGCCGCCGCTGGCGCCGCCGTCGGTGCTGTTTCCTATAGTATGGTCGATACTTTATGTGCTTATGGGCGTGTCTTACGGAAGGCTCAGCGTCAGAGGGCTAAACGACTCCGAGGCGACGTCGGTTTATTTCGCCCAGCTCGCGGTCAACCTTTTGTGGCCGGTATTCTTCTTCGTATTGAAATGGCGGCTGTTTTCGTTTATATGGATAATAGCTCTTTTGGTTTTGGTAATCACAATGGCCATAAGGTTCTACAGGCGCGACAAAGCGGCGGGGTTGCTTCAGATACCTTACGCGGCATGGGTGGCTTTTGCCTCGTATCTAAATTTAATGGCGTATTTGCTGAACAGATAAAAAATAGGGGCTTGGCTCAAATCCGTGTTTCCCGGTTTTGAGCTAAGCCCCGTAAATTGTTATATTCCCGTTTGTTCCTTGAAAATCTTTGTGATTTTGTCGGCGTTGTCCGATACTATCATCGTGACATACAGACCGTTCTGCTCGACCTTGCAGCCCTCGATCATCTTTGCCTGCTCGGCGTTGTAGTTTTTGTTCTGATTGAGCTTTGACTGAAAACGCGCGTCGAGCTTTCCTTTTATCTGAGAGGCTGTGCTGTCGTCCTTTGCCTTAATGAGCACTACCTCCTCCTGATTGACGCCCGAGCCGTTGATCCCGCCCGCAAATTCGTCAACCATGTCCTCGGTGATCCCGTAGTATCTTTTCAGCTTTTTAGCCTCGGTAAACTCATTGAAGTCGCTGAAGGTGACCTCGTTTTTAACCGCGCTCCATACGTCGGTGAGCGTTTTGCCGCCCGACTGACTGCTGTCGGCGCCCGAGCTGCTGCTTCCGCCCGATGAACAGGAGCAAAGCAGCATAACCGCGGCAAGTACCGCAGCCAATACTATTACTGTTCTTTTCATGATACATTCTCCTTTAGATATTGGATCCACAATTCGCACGCCTCGTCGGTGAAATGGATACCCTGTGAGTCAGGATCGCTGCAGTATTCAAGCGGAAGGTAGCCGTCGTTGCCTGCCAGCTGGTCATAAACGTTGAGGTAATGATAGCCGTTCTCGCTGCAAAGCTGTTCGAGTTCGCCGTTGAATTTGCGGATATTGATGTTGTTTGAGTCCTCGTCCTCCTTGCCCGCGATGATCGGGGTGACTGACTGGACGTATATGGTAACGCCGGGCGATTGGGTTAGAATATCGCCGATAAGCGTCTTGGCGCTTTGAATCGTGTCGTCAATTCCGTAAAGCGCTAAGTCGTTCATGCCCAGCATGATGAACACCTTTGACGCGCCCGTCACCGAGGCGCAGTCCTTGGATTGATAGTTTTGCCCCTGATAGTACGGGTGGACCGCGTCCTCCTGGTCAAGATCCCAGAGCGCGTTTGTGTAGCCTAAGCTTCCCGCGCAGAAGAACTTTGCGTCGGAGAGCGTGTTTTCGGGATCCTCGTCGCAGTAGTAGCTGAGCTTTAGCGTAACGCTGTCGCCTACAAATACCGCGTCGTCAAACCAGCTTGACGCTACCGCCGGTTTTTGCTCTTTCACAGATGTTGACGGCTCGGTGGCGTTTTGCTCTTTTTTTGATCCGGTTTTTGAGGAGGCTTTTGAAGAATCGTCGTTCTGAGCCTGCGGAGCCATTGTGATAGCGGGCAGACCGCTTGTATCTACGCATCCGCTAAAGCAAGATAATATTGATATTACACATAGAAGCGCAATGATAACGAATTTCTTTTTCATACACACCTCCGCCTTACTGTTGTAATTTTTTATTATTATAGAGGTTTTAACACATTTTGTCAAGCAACGCGGACAAGCAGGCGGCTGTTTGCTGACAGATATGAAATTGCTTTATATAAATTTTAATTTGCGCAAAAAAATTGTAGAAAATTGCAGGCTCTTATGATAAAATAACTATAAGTATGCATGCATACATAATAAAGAAAAAAATCCGGAATACTACGGCATTAAATTGCAGTTAGGATGGAAAATATGGATACCAGTATTATCTTTAAAATCATCATGGTATTGGGCGGTTTGGGACTTTTTCTCATCGGCATGAAGCAGATGGGCGAGGGCCTGGAGCTTGCCGCAGGTAACAAGCTGAGGCTTATGCTTCAAAAGATAACAAGCAACAAGTTTATCGCCATGCTTGTCGGCGTGCTTGTGACTGCCGTTATCCAAAGCTCGTCCGCGACCGACGCGATGGTAGTCGGTTTTGTAAACGCGGGGCTGATGGATATTTATCAGAGTATAGGCATACTCTTCGGCTCCAAAATCGGTACAACGGTCACATCGCTGATTTTGGCGATCGATATCAAGGCTATCGTGCCGCTGTTTACCTTTGCGGGCGCTCTGGTTATCACCTTTGCCAAAAAGAACAATTACCGCTATTACGGTCAGATTCTGGCGGGCTTCGGTATTCTGTTTATGGGCATGGACTTAATGAGCTCAAACTTTGACTTCTTAAAGGAGAGCGACGCGTTCCGCAACGCCGTTTCAACAATGTCCTCTCCGGTGCTCGGTCTGCTTGTAGGTATGGCGTTTACCGCTATTATCCAAAGCTCGTCGGCTTCGGTAGGTATTCTTATGGCGCTTGGACTCAGCGGAGTCGTAAGCCTTGACAACTGCATTTACATAATCTTCGGTATGAACGTCGGCGCGTGTATGCCTGTGTTCCTGTCGGCGGCGGGCGCGAACCGCGAGTCAAAGCAGGTTGCGCTGTCAAACTTTCTGACAAGCTTTTTCGCGGCTATCCTGATAAGCTCCTTCACGTCGTGCTTTACTGCATACTCATTTATGACCTGCGCTGTGCTTATCCGGTGACCGTCAGTAGCATCTCTGAGTTCCACCAGATCCCTCTCGAATGAGCTGCAGTTTTTATTGCTTTCGTATCCGGTGCTTATGGTATCGAAAGCATCGCTCAGTATAAGTCCTGCATTCATCATCAGATACAGCTGATTACAGAATCTCGGAAGACCTCTCATGATGGATCTTCGTTCTTCTGCAGCTGTCTTGTCAGTTTTCATGGAATTTGCTGCCATGAGGATCACCAGGCTCACATACATCAGCGGAATGATCACTATTACAGAACCTGTGCTTTGCCTTGCTCCCAACCACCTGACAGCAGTCCCGTCAGGCAGTTCTGATGGCAGCCGTATCTTTTTCTCTCTCGAGTATTCGATGCTGCTTATCATATTGTCTATAGCAGCGTCCAGCTCTGCTTCACGGCTCTCCTCCTT
>CACYQK010000118.1:0-4873 GCA_902776495.1 uncultured Ruminococcus sp.
GTTTATTGTCTTTCTGCCCTCGTACACTACCTGCGGCATTGCCGCAAAATCATTATCGGTAAGTACAAGCTGAGAAACATTCCTTGCGGCTTCGCTTCCGGACGCCATAGCAACCGAGCAATCGGCTTCTTTAAGCGCGAGCACATCATTAACGCCGTCGCCTGTCATAGCTACTTTATGGCCGTTTGCTTTGAGAGCGAGCACGAGCTTTTTCTTTTGCTCCGGGGTAACGCGTCCGAATACATTGCAGTTTTCGGCAGCCTCGGCAAGCTGTTCGTCGGTTGTGATCTCGGTCATATCGACCGCTCTGTCAGCGCCCTCAATGCCGGTATCTTTTGCTATATTCTGCACGGTTTTAACACTGTCGCCGGAAATGACCTTGAGCGTAACACCCTGCTCTTTGAAATAATTAACCGTTTCCTGAACATTGTCCCTGAGCTTGTCCTTAATTAAAACAAGCGCCATCGGCGTCAAATCATCGGGAAGCTTGTTATTTTCTATTTCTTTATCAGACACAGCGAGAGCAAGTATTCTGACTGTATCCGAGATCTCATTTATCTTGTCAAAAACATCCTTGTATTTTTCTTTATCAGAAAAAACGAACTCGGAAGCGCCTATAACGTAAGTCTTGCCGTCACTGAATTTACCGCCCGACCACTTTGTTTCGGACGAAAAACCGATAAACCTTACGCAGTCGAGGGGCTTTGTTCCCGCGGTATAATCACCGACGGCGTTAATAGTCGCGTTTTTGTCCTCGGATGCTTTGTATATTGATGGTAAAGCGGTTTTTATTTCTTCAAGAGAATTATTAAACTGCTTGACATCTGTAACAGTCATACTCTCGGACGTGAGAGTACCGGTTTTATCGAGGCAAAGCACATCAACTCGCGCGAGGGTTTCTATACAATACATCTCGTTTACAAGTACCTTGCGCTGCGAAAGCCTGATTACAGATACGGCGAGAACCGTACTCGTAAGCAAAATCATTCCGGAGGGGATCGTACCTATAAGCGCGGCTGTAGTACTGATGACAGAGCTTTGGAAATCTCCGCCTTGAATAAAGAATTTGCTGACAAAAAGCGCGATGCCCATCGGGAAAATGATAAAGGTACAAAGCTTGATAATGAACTTGAAGGATTTAAGTATTTGCGAATCGTTCTTTTTGATGTACTTTGCTTCGTTGTTGATCTTAGCAGCGTAGCTATCTGCTCCTACGCGGTTAACGCGCGCGTAACACTTGCCGCCGGAAACAAAGCTACCGGACAAAAGCTCGTCATCGGGTTTCTTTTCAATAAGATTTGACTCGCCTGTCAGCAGGCTCTCATTGACCTTACAGTCTCCGCTTACCAAAATGCAGTCAGCAGGGATCTGGCTGCCGCGCGATAAAATGATTATATCGTCAAGCACAAGTTCGTCCTTATTGATCTCTATCTGTTCACCGTTACGGATAACATTGACCTTGCTCTCGGTGAGGATAGTAAGCTTGTCTACACTGATTTTTGAGCGTATCTCCTGAATTATACCTATTCCGGTATTGAAGAACACAACACCGATAAACAACATATTCTTGTATGAGCCCACGAACAGCAGACAGACAAACAGAATAACATTGACAAGGTTGAATAGCGTGCAGATATTATCGTAAAAAATTCGCTTATACGATTTTGTTTTGAGCGTTGTAACGGTGTTGACCTTTCCCTCGATGACCCTTTGGGCGATTTCGGCAGAGGTCAAGCCATTGATTTTTTTGTTTTCCATATTTTTCTCCGAAAATGAAAATTTGATTAATTTATAAAAATATTTGAAAAATCACCGAGTTTATCACAAGTTCGGCAATTTATATTCCAAGAACATTTTTAATATTCTTAATAAACCTTTATCTTATATTATAAATGCAAAAGCTAAGAAAGGCAACGGAAAGAAGGTGATTTTTTGAAAAAATTTGTAAATTTAATGACAGTTGCCATCTGCGCCCTGCTGCTGATCAGCGCTTCTACAAGTAATAACACTGTTTTTGCCGAGAGCAAGACGGTACACTTGGGCGGTCAGCCGTTCGGCGTAAGATTCTATAATGACGGTCTTATCGTAGTTGAGCTCGAGGAGTTTTATGACGGAACAAAGTACGTCTGCCCTGCTAAGGACGGCGGGCTTAAAGAAAACGATATTATAAAGGAAGTCAACAATACTCCTGTTAAAACAAACGAGGATCTGCAAAACGCTACGATAAACAGCGGAGGCGAACCGATTGATTTTTTGATTGAAAGAAACGGTGAGGATAAAAGCATAACGGTTACGCCGTCGCAAAACGCTATGGGAATGTACCTTTTAGGCGCGTGGGTCAAGGACAGCTGCGCGGGTATCGGTACGATCAGCTTTTATGATGAAAACGGAAACTACTTTGCCGCTCTCGGTCACGGGATCTGCGATAACGATACAAACACCCTGCTTCCGCTCGGGTCGGCAGAGATCGTAAAGGCAAACATCAGCTCGGTGACAAAAAGTGTTGACGGTAACGCCGGCAGCCTTAACGGTTATTTCAGTGATGAGACAATCGGTGAATTGACCGATAATACTCCCCTCGGGGTATACGGAAACGCAGAGAATGAAATGTTCTGCGATAGTCCGACGATAGATATCGCCGATTTTTCCGAAATAAAAAAGGGCGACGCTCAAATGTACACGACTATTGACGGAGAAACCGAGGGTTGTTATGATGTGGAAATCACAAAAATCTGCAATCACAACGAAAACAGCAATGAAAACTTTGTAATCAAAATAACAGACGAGTCGCTTCTTGACGAGTGCGGAGGTATCGTTCAGGGCATGAGCGGAAGCCCGATAGTCCAAAACGGAAAGCTTGTCGGAGCGGTCACTCATGTTTTTGTAAACAATACGACCGAGGGCTACGGAGTGTCGGCACAATATATGGTGTCGAATTATGAGCGATAAAACAATATATTGTGATATGCTGTTTGTCGAAAAATGAAAAGTTAAAAAATTTCAACTTTTTTCAAAAAAATTAATTGGAAACTATTGCCATTGTTACCATTTTGTGGTAAAATCAACTCGTAACAAAAAATTTGATAGGAGATTGCAAAATGGACAATAGTTTTAAGCTTATTATTACCGAAGAAGCCGTTGAGTTTTCACAGGAAAGCCTGCAAATATTTCAAGACTTTAATATTTGCACAGCCTTTTGTGTAAAGGACGGAGAAGAGCTATGCTCGCGAATCAAAAGCGAGGAACCCGACGTTGTATTTATGGACGCTTTTATGACACGCCTTGACGCCATTGGTGTTATGAGAGTGATTAAAAAGGAAAAAATCAAACAGCCCTTATTTATTGTATTCTCATCATTCCACAGCACGGTGCTTGAGCGCGAGATAATGAACAGCGGTGCGGATTACTTTATGTTGAAGCCGTATGATATTGAGCAGCTTTGCGAGAATATATCTGTGCTTTTGAAAAACGGAACGGATAAACCGCTTACGCCGCTCAAAATTGACGCTTTCGGCATTGAGCTAAAGGTAACTCAGATTCTCCACGAGATCGGAGTACCCGCGCACATCAAGGGTTATCACTATCTGAGAGATTCCATTATGATGTCGGTTGAAAAGCCCGAGATCATCAACGCGGTGACAAAACAGCTCTACCCCTCCGTAGCCAAAAAGTATCAGACAACGTCCTCGCGCGTTGAGCGCGCTATACGCCACGCGATAGAGGTTGCCTGGGACAGAGGCGACGTTGACGTGTTAAACTCATACTTTGGCTACACCATTCACAACGACAGAGGTAAACCGACAAACAGCGAGTTTATTGCTATGATTTCCGATAAACTCAGACTGCAAATCAAAAATGCAGGATAATTATGTAAAAAGGCTGACTCATTACTCGTTTGAGTTTTGAGTCAGCCTGATTATTTTACTTTGTTCTGCCTATATCTTTTCTGAAGTGCATACCTTCAAAATTGATTTTTGATACGGCGTTGTATGCCTTGTCGAGAGCTTCGTCAAGGGTATCGGCTGTTGCCGTTACACCGAGCACGCGTCCGCCGTTTGTGTAGAACTTGCCATTCTCGTACTTTGTGCCGGCGTGGTATACAATAGCGCCGTCAACTCCGCCGTTATCATCCATACCAAACATCTCTATACCCTTTTTGTACGCTACAGGATAACCGCCGCTCGCCATTACAACGCAGGCAGCCGCGCCGTCATACCATTCTATATCGAGATCGCTCAGCTTTTCGTCAATAACAGCCTCGCAGATGTCTACCAAGTCGGTTTTGAGTCTCGGGAGAACGACCTGAGCCTCGGGGTCGCCGAAGCGCGCGTTGTACTCGATGACCTTGGGGCCGTTGGGTGTGATCATAAGACCGAAGTAGAGGCAGCCCTTGAAGGGTCTTCCCTCTTTGTTCATAGCCTCGATCGTGGGCTTGAAGATAGTGCGCATACACTCGTCCGCGATCTCGTCGGTATAATACGGATTGGGGCTTACTGTGCCCATACCGCCTGTATTTAATCCCTCGTCGTTATCGTAAGCGCGCTTGTGATCCTTGGAGCTTACCATAGGCTTAACGCACTTGCCGTCTGTAAAAGCGAGTACAGAAACCTCGGGGCCTGTGAGAAATTCCTCGATAACGATGTTATTGCCCGAATCGCCGAACTGCTTGTCCTCCATAATGGACTTGATAGCCTTGACAGCGTCATCAATAGTCTGAGCGATGATAACGCCCTTGCCGAGCGCGAGGCCGTCAGCCTTGACTACTACGGGAGTGGTGTTTTCGGCTTTAACGTATTCGATAGCCTTGTCGGGGTCGTCGAACACCTCGTACTTAGCTGTGGGAATGCCGTATTTCTTCATCAGGTTCTTAGAG
>CACYQK010000119.1:0-4838 GCA_902776495.1 uncultured Ruminococcus sp.
ACGGGATACCGCTTTTATTGCGCTTTATGAACACCTTCGGTAATATACCGTCGTCTGCCATTGAATACATAAGTCGGCTTACGGCGATCATATTTCCGATAACTCCTGTTGCTATTCCGCAAAAAGCGGCAATGCCAAGGAGCATGACCCCTGTGTCTCCCATTGCCTGTTTAGCGGCGAAAAATGTCGGGAGCTGATTTATCCCGCTTTGTATAGAGAGCGATCTGATGTAATCGCTCCATCCCGTATAGCCGTCGGGAACCGCCATTGAAGCGCATAAAACAAGCATAATATACGCCAATGCCGCCGCCGCGATAGCCCCGATCATTATCGGCAAAGACTTTTTGGGTGAAAACTTAAACTCTCCCGAGGAATGTGATATAGACTCAAAACCTATAAACGCCCACGGCGCGAGCATCAGTATTCCCAACACCTGCCACGCCGGCGAGCTTCCCTGTTTGAATGGCGGTTCTATTCCCGAAAATCCGCCGCGGTGGATCACAACCGCGATAAAGCAAACCGCGATCAGGATAAACAAAGCAAGCGCCATTATGATCTGGAACCACTTTGCTGCTCTTTTGCTGAAAACACATAACAGCGTTGCTACAAGCAATATCCCAAACGACAACAATACTTCTCCTAAATATACCGTATACCCCGCGATCTCGTATGAAAAGCCAAAGCAGAAAATATCGCCGATCACACACCGCACTATTATCGACAGCGCCGTTGCGTTTGCCCAAAGCACGGCAGTATACGCAAGGAGCAGCATCCATGCGCAGATAAAACCATGGTCGCTTCCGAGGACCTTGGACGCGTAGGTGTATGAGCCTCCGGGCCCGGGATATCTCGAAATCAGCTTTGAGTAATTCACGCCGATGACCACCATTATCAGAGCACCGATAACCAGTCCTATGACAATACCCAGCGGACCCGCGGTGGGTAAAAATGTCGTACCCGGCATAACGAACGAGCCCCAGCCGACCGCGCAGCCAAAGGCAAACGCCCATGCCCCGGCGGGCGAAAGATACTTTATCATTTGAGGATCATCTCTTAATCTTTTGATTATTTTAGTCAAGAGCACACCTCCGTTCCGTTACAACAGAAACACCTATACATTTTATATTATAATATACGAACTAAAAAAACACAACAATAAAAAATAATTAAACACAGAAATCCGGGTGTTTTTTTATTATGATACCATTGCCTTGTTTTGAACAAAACAGCCCGGCAAATGTGTGTCTGCCGGGCCGGTAAAGGAAGGTTACTCTTCCTTTTTCTTTTTTTCTTTTCTGCGTCTTTTTGAGACAGCCTTATCAAGATTATCCATATACTTTTTGGGTTTCTTGAAGGCGTCCTTCCAAGAACTTGACGCGTTGAACACGCCGCCTATTATAGCGACTTCCGATTTTTTGAGTCTCATCACCGAATGTTTTATGCTGTCAACGGTAGAGAAGTCGCTTCTGACAGTAAAGAGCGCAGCGTCAACTATATCATTGAGTCGAAGCACCTCCGCGTCTGAACCGACCGGAGCGGCGTCGATAAACACATAATCGTAGCCTTCCATAACATCAGCCAGCGCGCCGAGCATAGCGTCGTTAAAGTTTTCGGGGACCTTCTCCAGAATAACAGGCAGAAGATCAAGGCAACCGTTAACGCGCATCACCGCGTCGATTTTGTCCGAGTCGCCTCTGTATAACGAGTTGAGCGTCTGCTCATATTTGAGCTCATCTGCAAAAATCGTACCGAGCTGTGGATTGGCAAGGTCGCAGTCAATAAGAAGCGTTTTCTTGCCCATCTGCGAAAGATATTCGGCAACGTTAGCGATGATACCCGTTCTTCCCTCTTTTCGCGATGTCGAGGTAATATACAGGCTCTTATAGCCGTACTTTTCCATCCTGTTCATCAGCATATGCGACAGCGACCTCAGATCATCCGATATCGCGGAGTTTTTGTCGGGGAACTGCTTTGACTGCGCGAATTGCTCGTCATACGGCAGCGCCGCCAGCAGATCTATATCGAAAACATCCTCTACATCGGAACTGTTTATCATAGTCGCTCCGAAAATAAACCTTATCAGGCAGAACAGCACACCGGCTACAAACCCGATGAGCGCAGCGTAAACCCAAGTTGAAACACCTATGTTTCCGCCGACGATAAAGTTTGCCCTCGGTTGATCAATAACATTGATCCTGCCTATCTTCATTGTCTCGAGCAGCAGCTTATCGGACGATGTGTTGATCGCGTCCATGATCTCCAGACCCTCGCGTTCGCTTCGCCACAGCAGAGAGAGCTCGAGAATTTCGGTATCTCCGTATCTGCTTACACTCAGATTGCTTGAGAGCATACCCGGAGAAACTCCCTTCAAGTCGAGCGCATCGATGACCTGCGTCATATTCTTCTCGCTTTTTATGATATACTTCGCGTCCTCAGCAAGGTCTCTTGCTATATCGACATCGGTTTTATAGGGAACATTGGTTTTTGACGAAAACTGATCCTTCTCGTTGAGCGCGACAACAACGACCGAAGAGGTTATCCTGTACTCCTTGGACATCTCTCCGCGGATATAACCCGCTCCGATAAACGCGATTCCCAGAATTAATCCCAGTATTGTAAAAAGCAGGATAATTCGCCAGCCCTTAAGCAGATGGTAAACTATATCACTTTTCTTCAACGTTGTCTTTTTGTTCATTAGCCTTCTTCTTTCTTATGTTACGGATGGTCCGTATAATAACAAATACGACAATAGCAACAAATACTACCGAAGCGATCACAAGGATCGTATCCCACAGCGTCCACAAATAGTTTTCGGACTTTTGAACTGCCGAAGTATCCTTGACGTCTATCTTGACCCTGTCGGAGCTGTTGTCACCGATCTCAAGATAATATGTTCCGGGTTTAAGTCCCTCGACGATCCGTGGTTCGCCGTATGAGTTCCACATATCGACGGAATTATCGTTCTCGTCGTAAAGCGTCAGATCGACACCCGTAACGCTGTTCTTAAAGATTATATCCTTTATATCAACGGAAAGCCTTGTCATATACGCCGTCTGCTCAATGACGGAATGTGACTCTCCGTTTATCAGGCCGTCCTTATCAACGGTAAAATCTTCTCCCTCGGACGAGATGTTATACGGTTCGGGAACGCTCTTGAGCTTGACGGAATATGTTTTATCCTTGTCAAGGTCAGCGATCAATATCCTTCCGTTTTCATCGGTTTTAAGGTCTCCCTTATCGGTAACGGTATATACCGCGCCCTTGATCGGATCTCCCGAGTATTCATCGGTGAGAACAACATCGACCTTTGTCTTGTTGCACTGAATAACTACCGCGTCTTTTTCGGTATTGGTCAGCTTGACCTCGGCGTCTACCCTTGACAAATACCGTGCGTAAAACGGCGCGGTCACGGTCTGCGAAAGGTAGTATTTGCCCAAATAAAGTTTTTCGCTCGCGCCAAATCCGTTGGCGTCACATACGATTTTACCGACCTTTTGTCCGCTTTTATAACGGACTGTCCCGTCAAGCGTAACAATGTCCTGCGCGGCAAAAATATCATACGACTGACCCTCTACCTTTGCCTTGGTATCGGCGTCCACACAACGGATATAAATCTTGTTCTTGCTCGGTGACATCGGTATCTTGACAAGGAACGGATCTGACCAGTCAAGTGATTCGTTGACTTCAAAATCAAAGTTTTCAGCCGGGCTGTAGCCCTCGGGCGCGACAAGATTATGGAACGAATACCAACCCAGAGATATTTTTTCGGGCAGGAAAAAGGTTCCTTTCTTTGTTGTCTGATACTGCTTGTATTCAACTACATCGGGGTAGTAGGTATGCAGCACCTGCAAACCTCCCACCGCGTTTTTATCGGCGTAAAGCTCAAAGAGGATACCATCCTTTTTTATGACGTTACCGGTCTCCTCGTCAACAACGGTAACATAGACCGCGGTCTTATCGTGACCCTCGTCTTTTTTGCCGACGTCGGGGTTATCCTTGCCGGGATCATCCTCTCCCGAGCCGCCTCCGCCGCCGCTGCGGTCCTTTTCGGGCTTCATATAGGAACCATCGGTTATATTATTTCCTACATATGTTGTCGGCTGAACGTCATACGCTCCGTTGTCGGTGGTTATCTTATCGTAAAAAGGACTGTAAGAATAGTCACCGTTATTAAGCTGAGTTATATACAGCAAAAGCAACATAAGGATAAGCAGGATAACCAGCAACACTCCCGCCATTATATCGGTAGACGTTTTCCAGTAGCTTTCCTCGCCGAAATTACGTTTTTTTCTTCTTCTCATATCAATTACTCATTATAAAATATTGATTATTCCGATTGGTAATTCATCAGATTTTCATATTCTTCAAGCGACATCTCGGAATAAATATGCGGTCCGCGTCCGACCAGGCATCCGTATTTTTTTACGTCAGCGAGCATTTTAGCGGAAGATATCCCCTCGCAGGTCAAATTCAGACGCGCGTTCATAGCCTGTGAGAAAATACTTTCAAGCTCGCTGTCGTTTTCGAGAGCGTCAATGTCAAGGCAGATCTCGTCAGCCTCGGTCTCTCCGAGCTTGACAAGGTTACCGCTGAAGTTCGCGATAGTGACCTTGTATCCGCTGTCGATAAACTGCTTTTCCGCCTTCTTTGCCTCATCGTGACAGATAGTGTAGGCGGATTCATCGATAGCGACTTCTATGTATCTCGGTTCAAGGTCATATTCCTCCGCGAGCTCTCTGATACAATCGAAGACATCGATCGCCAGCAAATCGGTTTTGCGGATATTTAGAACGACAGGGACCGGATGAGCGCCGTTATCGAGCCATGCGCGAATAGTA
>CACYQK010000120.1:0-6376 GCA_902776495.1 uncultured Ruminococcus sp.
CGCGAACGCTGTATTTCCGGTGTTGCAGCCAACCTGGGTAGAATCCTCGCACCAGCCGTATCTGTCATCCCACCAGCCGGGCAAAAGCGCGCCCTTTTCACTGCTGTTTAGCGGAGATATAACACCAGCACGGTAAGCGTTGCGGATCTTGCCGGTCAAAAATCTGTCGTTGTTGACCGCATAAACAAACGAATCCAAAATCATCTGAGCCTTATCAGACTTTCCCTCGCTCAAAAACGCCATAGCCGCGATCGCGTTATCGTATGTATAAGCGGCGCTGCTAAGTTCGACCTTATCGGTATCATAAGAGCGCATAAGCTTTGGCGCGTTCCCGCCTCCGATGCTGTCCAAACGCTGTTCAAGCGCGTTGACCGCTTTGTTTTTTTCATCCTCATATGGTTTTAAGTTTTCGTCCACGGGATACTCCGAATCATAATTTGCTACACTCCTCTGAAGCTCGTCGGCGTCAAGGATGTTTATTTCGCCGTTGCCGTCAATGTCAGCAGCCGCCTCTTCTTTTTTATCAAAAGAGATCATTTGGGCGATATACTGCTGTATCAAAGTAACATCGCCAATGCTGACAACATCGTCTGAGTTAATATCACCGAGCTTACCGCGCTCTGCCGCGCAGGCGGACAGCACGGGAGAAGCCGTAAGTACAATGCAAAGCACAATTGCTGTTAATTTGCTTGTAAAATCAAACCTTTTTTTCATAGCGGTTGCCTCCTTTGCTTTTTATATCAATATGATAACCTATAATATAAAAACCCGCAAGAGCCAAAGGGTAAAATCCATTCACAATCATATGGTTTTTAATTCACGAGATTTTTCAGGAATTTACGATTTGATATATTCGCTTTGAGTTTTCGCATATCTATGCGATTTCTATTGTTCTCAACAAATAAGGAACGGTGAATCTTCGGTTGACACGGCAGTTTATACGGGTATAATATAATAAAAGGATTAAGGAGGGAAAAATGATGACCAAGAAGATCAACAACTTTGTAAATGAACAAACACTTAGAACGACCACTATCAAAAACATCAAAACCGTTATTCGCCTTACAGATCTAACACACGCGGAATTCGCCAAAAAAACGGGTATTGCCGCTCCTACCCTATCGAGCTATCTGAGCGAGAAAGAAAAGAAGATTATGCCCGTTACATTTTTGATGAATGTCTGTATGATGGACGAGGTCAAGGAACAAGGGTTGAACATAACGGTCAACGATCTTATCTCTTCCGAATTTGACCCTGCTATAAACGGAAAGCGTATCCAAAAGCCTATCCGCCAAGATTTTCCCGGCGCTTACTACTGCTACTTTTTTGACCAATCCAAAAGCCTAAGCGAGCGTGAATTAGACACCTCCAGAGATTTACGATTTGGTCTTTTGACAGTTTTTGACGAGTATAACAAGCTCACGGGCGAGGTAAAATACGAAGCCTATGCTATGTTTTACAAGACGATAGATCGCGAAAAAACCGAGGCGCTTAAAGAAAGTATTGATGAGATATTCAATAACAAAAAGCTGCCCTCAGACGAAAGGAACAGCGCCATCCGCGCGCGGTTCCGCAAGGAGTCGGGCTTCTACTCCGGAAATATGCATTTCAGCGAAACACACGCGTTTATTAGTCTTACCTGCAACGTGTTCCGCGACCGAGCAATGATGGCGTTTTATGCGCCGGACAAGCGCTCCGATCACAAATATATAGGAGGTATCGGCGCGGTATCATCGGTAACACACGGAATAGACCGTATGCCGGCTGCTCAGAAGATTATAATATCAGCGCCTAAATTAGGCTGTTCGGACGAAGTAATAGCCGAGCATTTGAGTATGTCATCGACACCGATCGACCTTAAAAGTCAAGGGCGTGTTCTGACAGAAATATGTACTAAGCTTTTCAACGCTAATTCACAGATAGACTTTCTTGATGACAGCGACAAAACAGCGATCATCACAGCTCGTATGAACAATCTTGTAAGCGACTATATCCAAAAAAGTATTTTCAGTGTGGGAACAGTAAGCAAGGAAGAGGACAACAAGGTTTATAACCTTATCAAGAAATACCTTTAAAAGGTTATAGCCACTGTATAAATGAGTGAGGAGGTACAGCGATGAAAAAACTGATAAACAGCGATGTTCGTTACATAATTGATTATTTCAAGAACAAAGGTAGCTTTCAGTCAGATGAAGTCAATCGCGCCATTACGCTTTTTGATTCGCTCAGCTTTGATGGTAATGATCCCGAGGAGCGATATCACCAAGCGTATATAATGTGCCGTTATATGCAGCCCGATTCCGAGGAACTGATAACTCTGCTTTTCGCGCCCGCGCGAGCAAACGGAGAACCGGTTTTAGAGCTTTTCCGCAATACATTTGACAAGGACAGGTTCAGAAAGCTGTCGACCCTTGTTTCGGATTGTGTAAACGAAAGCAAAAACAACAAAAATCTCAGCGGTACAGCGTCATATGACTACACCGCAATGATGTCGGTATGCGACCACGCACTTAACAAAATACTCGCTACTATGAGCCGTCACAGTGTTCCCGACACCGAATGTGTGGCAAAGGCGTATCGCTTTGCAAGAGAAGCTCACGCCGAGGTTTTGAGAAAATCGGGAGAGCCCTACCTAAACCACCCCGTCGCGGTCGCTATGATTTTGGCTGAGGTCGGCGTAGAAAGCGCTGTGATAGCCGCGGCCCTGCTTCACGATGTTATCGAAGACACCGATCACACCAACGAAGAAATTTCAAAATGCTGCGGAGAGCAGGTCGCGATGCTTGTTGACGCCGTTACATCTGTACACAAAGAATACGCTAACTCTCACAAACCAAGCGAGTACAGCGTAGACAAAACCGAGCTCGATAAAATGAGCTTTGAAAAGCTCGTAAAGCAGGTCGAATCCAACCGTCGTTTGGTTTTTTCGCTTTATATAAAAGCTGCAGACCGAATACATAATCTCAGCACTATCGATATTATGAGCGGTGAAAAAAAGCACAACAAAACCGATGAGACCGAATATGACTATCTGCCCTTGTTCAAGCGGTTCGGGCTGACATATTTTGTCAACCGTGTAAACGATCAAACCTGGCGAACCGTCAACCCCGCGCTTTACAAAGAATTTCAGCAAGGCTACGAAAAGATGTACGCGCAAAACAGCGAGGACATAGCATCATTTAAGACAGTTCTCGATATTCGGCTAAAATCTGACGCAAACTTTATTTGTACGGACAGCTTTGGAATCGAACCTTTTGAGTATACAGTTAACATCAATAAATATCTGCCATGCGAGGTATACAAAACTCTAAAGAAAAGCGCCGAAGGCAGAGAAATATCTTCTACGATGATAGGCAAGCATCTAATGCCCGTATGCGATTTTGATATAATCCTCGACACCATCGACCTTAGAGGAACGATAGATAAATTCGCCAAAGTATTTATAAAGATGTTTTTGCGATGTTTTGTTCCTTTAGGATATGTTATCTCAGATTTTTTGATCGATAAATATAACCGTTTTATCGTATCGGTAAGGGATCATCACAGCAACACCTTCCGTTTGTGTTTCGCGCTGCGAAAGGATTATCTGACCTACAACTTCGGCAATTTAAAAGGAGTTCCTATCGACAGCGATCACCGCATTCCCTACGCAGACGAAAATATGATACACATCTACCTGAGAAACGGCAGACGATGTATGCTTCCCAAAGGCGCTACAGCGCTTGACGCCGCGTTCGCTATTCATCCGGAAATAGGTATGAGTGCGCGGGAGGCGATGATCAACGGCGAAAAAGTCTCGATATACAATATGCTGCACGACGGCGATCAGGTGGAGATATTCGCCGACACCGAACGCAAAAACGGTAAAAGGGTCAAGTATATCCCCCACGTCCGTATCGCATGGCTCGAATACGTCGTGACCAAGGACGCAAAGCACCAGATAGTAAAAACACTCGAGAACATATACGGCGACGCTGACCCTGCCGACGCCCACAAGGCTCAAGACGAAGTCGTAGCTCGTGTATCGGCTTCGATCACAAAGGAACTGACGGAGGAGGCGTAAGATGAATAAAATTGTTACAAAGCAGCTTGTGATAATAAACAGCCAAATCACCGGTAACATCGAAATGCTCAGTGAACAAAAATGGAACTTGCTCAATAACGCCGCGGCAGCGCCGTTTGAGTTGAATGAAAACTATTATTATATTCACAAAACGCTTGCCGCAAAAGCCGCAAAGCTCGGCTGTGAGCTGACAAAGCTTCGTCCGTTCAAAGAACAAAACGAGCTTACCGCTTTGGTAGCCTCTCTGACAATGATCGAAATAAACGGTTGCAGATTGTTCGATTACAAAAAAGATATCGATGAGCTGAAAGACTCACTCAAAAGAAACGACATATCAGGCGCGGAGCGTTGGCTTTCAGCGCACACCATTGATAACAGTTTTTAAAATCCCTTAAACAACAAGAGCCGACTCAAAATCAAAAGATTTTTGAGTCGGCTCTTAAATATTTGGTCGAGGTGACATTTATCTCTGCTTTTTTTGTTTCTGCTCGTTTTATGCGGCGTGATTTAAGTTATAACTTCGCGTGGCTCTCTCGCTAAAAACAGTCCGCAGGACTGTTTTTGCCTTCGGCACGCTCGCCTTCAAGTCCTGTCACCTTCTTACCGGTATAATAGAATTAGGGACACCCTCTTGGGTGTCCCTAATTCTATGGTCGAGGTGACAGGACTTGAACCTATTCGAACCCCAACAAACAGAGTCAGAGTCTGTCGTGCTACCGTTACACTATTCCTCAAAATTTATTGCATCGTGTATGCAACGATAAATATTATAATCTAAACGGGTGAAAATGTCAAGTGATTTACAAAATTATTTTTTTATTATCCTGATATCTGTACCCGTGAACGCCAATTTTTGAGCGCTGCCGATTATCCTTGATACAAACCTGTCCGAGTAAATGTCCTCGAGCTTATCGAGCTCGTAATTTGTGTTGATTATCACGGGCTTAGAGAGCAAAAGCCTTGAATTAAATATGTTATAAAGCTCCGCAGTAGAGAATTTTGTCTGAAATTCAGTTCCCAAATCGTCAATTATAAGCAGATCGCAGTCGAGGAGCATATTTGATACCGAGCTTTTGTTATCGCGCGAGAAATGCTCTTTTTCAAGCTGCTGAGCGAGCGACGGAGCGGAGACATAGATAACACCAAAGCCCTTTTGGATGACCTCGTTGGCTATCGCGAGCGACAGATGAGTTTTTCCGAGACCCGTGTTGCCGTACATCAAAATGCTGTTTGATTTAGTAGTGAACTCATCGGCGTATGATTTGCAGTACTTCAGCACCTTTTCCATATGGGTGTAAGGCACAACGCCGACCGATTTGTCAAATTCCCTTGAATAGTAGTTCAGATCAAAAGTTCCAAAGGTCGAAAGTGACAGCGGAGCGGTTTTGTTGAGCTCCCTTACCGCACACTCTACCAAAGCCTTTTTCATACAGGAACAGAGCAGAGTTCTGCCGTCGTATTCATAATAGCCGGTGTCGTTGCAGTTTTTGCAGAGATATCTCGGCTCAAAAACGTCCTCGGGATAGCCGTTTGAAACCAAAAGATCACTCAGCTCTTTTTGTAGCCCGAGGTTTATCTCTTTGAGCTTTCTCATTTCTTCGGCGGCGTCTCCCCCGCCTATCACCGTCCTGACAGCGCGGATGCCTGTGTCGGCGATCTGCTGTTCAAGCTCCTTTGCGTGCGGGAGCTTTTGATATATCTCTTCTCTTCTTCTGTCGGCGGATTTTTCGGCGTTCAGCCTTCTTTCAAAGAGCATATCGCCCGCCGCCTTGTATATTGAACTGTTAAATCCCATAATTATTTCCTCAGTTTACAAAATCAAGGGTGTCTATCTTTTTAAGCTCGTCGATGTTATATGAGGTCTTGCGCTTTTTGGTCGATGTAGTTTTTGCAGTCTTTTGAGCTTCAAGCTCTTTCAGATCGTTAAGGTTCATTATTCCATCGTTATGCCAGCGTTTTAGTATGCCGTCAATATAATTGAACTTCATACTACCCTTTGTGTCGACGCAGCGCTCGTATGCTTCTCTGAGCATATCGGGAGAGAACTTCCATTCGGTTATCCATTTGTTGCAGTATTCAAGCTGCTTCGCCGTGGGTGAACCCGGGTTACTGAGCCCGAAAGCGGACTTTACGATGGAGTAATTCTTGCTTGAAAGGTTAGCCTGCCTGATTTTTTCATCCGCGGCTTCTACCGACTGCACGCCCGCGTCAGCCCACTGAATGCCGATCCTCTCGATCGTTCTGATATTTGCCTTATCAATACTGATCGTGTACTGGATGAGCATTATAATTACGTCGAGCGGCAATCCGCAG
>CACYQK010000121.1:0-5878 GCA_902776495.1 uncultured Ruminococcus sp.
CGATATGAATAACGACGGAGAGCTTACCGTAAGCGACGCGACTACCGTTCAGCAGGCGGCTGCCGAGATAGTCGAGCTCGGTGAAGTCGATCATAATATCGCCGATTTTAACCACGACGGCTTTGTTACGGTCGCCGACGCGACATTTATTCAGCAAAAAGCCGCCGAAATGGATGTGCCGCAAGGCGTTGGCGGTTATCTGTTCTGCGACTTAAACATCTACGATTTCTACGCTGATTATGTTTCGGGCTCCGCGGCAAAGGGAACTCCCGTGACCTTTACGGCAAAAGCATACGATATGTATGACGAAATCACATACCGGTTTTTAGTAAACAACGAGGTCGTTAAGGAGCGTTCGGCAAGCAACACCTGTACCTATACTTTTGAGAGCGGCGGGAAATATACCGTTCGAGTTGAAGCGTACACCAAATATGGATTTATGAAATACGAAAGTCAAAATTATACTGTTCTTGACAGCGTTGACATCTCAAAGGTCAGGATAACCGGCTCTCACTTATATTTTTATCGCACTAACTATATCTGGGATGTCAGCGCGCAGGGCGGCACAGCTCCGTACACCTATTCTTATATTATTTACGGTGAATACGGAAGATCTCTTGACGACTGGGATATTCAACAGTTTAATTATTTCAAGAGTTACAACGACACCGACTGGGAGCTGGTTTATGAGGAGAAAGACGGCTTTACAAGAGCATATCTGAAAAAGGACTATTCATCAGACGCGACAGCTGTGATTCCCGAAGAAATGCTCGATGGCGGATGGTATTTCTTTACCGTTACCGCCAAAGACGCGAACGGCAACGAGTCCGACCCTGTAATCATAAACGAAGGAATAAATTTAGCGAGCTGATAAGCATAAAACAAAATAATTAATTCATAAGCCGAGGGCACTGATACGGTGCTTTCGGCTTTTAATTTGCATTTCTCCTAAAAAAACATTACAAAACAAGCTCAATAACGGCATATTACCTGATGAAAAGCACTTGTTTTTTTGCGGGAAATTTAGTATAATTTAATAGTATGTATTTTATTACAAATAAACCATAAAAATCTATTTTCCGGGGGGAAAAGGAAATGAAATCAAAATCGCTAAAAAAAGCGTCGGCAGCACTGCTTTGCGCGGTGATCGCCCTTATGAGCGCGGTCACGGTATTCGCCGCGGGACAAACATACCATATTCACGAGATTTCGGATATGGCAATCACTCTGCCCGAGGATTTTACCGCTGTAACGCGTGACTCAGACGCTAACGACTCGATATCGACTACAATACCACCAAGAAGAGTTTTGAGGACAGCAATATCTACCTTCAGGGTATGAACAGCAGCGGAAAGCTGACGGTTACAGTCGCAATGACAGAAACCGAAGACAGCAAAAAAATCGGCAACTATAACCAGTTAGAGGCGGACAAGCTCAGCGAGATCGCAAGGAACTTTGTCAACCAAAACGAGTATACCGCCTGTACGGTCGATAAAGCCGAAGCAAACATTGTTTGGCTTGAGTTTGATACAAGGCTTCCTGACGATAACGGTTCGCTGATTTACGTGTATCAGGCGAACACCGTGTTCGACGGTCAGAGCGTCAACATCACTCTCAAGAGCAACGAGGGTAGTGTTTCGCCGGATGACTACGAGGTGTTCAGCAATATCGTTTCCAGTGTTGAGTTCCATAAGGTTGGATTTTTAGATTTCTCTAACCCGATCCTGCCGTACATATTGATCGGTGGCGGAGTGCTTTTGATCCTGATCATCGTATTGATCATTATTATCGTTAAGGTCACAAAGCGCCGCAGAAAAAAATCAAAGAATGATAAGATCCTCGAGGAGCTCGCGGGCAAGTACACAACAAGCCGTACCGATCGACATTCTCATCACGATGACGATAATGACAGCGGCGTTGTTGAGTCCGACAGCGCAAAGGATGATGATTTGTACGATATCGATTCCTATGGCTTTGAGGATGATAATTCTGCAAACGACCGCTCATACTCGGACGGCTACGGCGCAGAAGAACCCGCTCCGGCAAAAACCCGTGAGCCCGGCAGACGTTACTCTGACGAAGAGATAGACGCACTGCTCGGCGACGATGAGGGGGAAAAGCCAAATTTTATTCAGGCTCTTCCAAAAGCCCCGGAAGAGCAGACAGAGGCAAAGGACGACACTATAGATAACACCGATCAGGTATCGGAGTTTTTTGAGGACGAGCCTTCACAGCCCGAGGGCGAGGCGCAGTCCGATACTACAAAAAAGTTTGATTTCCCCGTAAAGCCAAAGGCAAAGCCCGCGGAGCAAGATGAAGAGCTTGATATAATCGAAGCTGAACTTGTTAACGATCAGCCCGAGCCGAAGGAAGAAACAGCCGCGGTTGCAGAGCCCGAGGCAGAGGAGCCCAAGGCAGAGGAGATGTCTTCCGAGCCTGCGCCGGAGGAAGAACCAAAGCCGATCGATCAGGAGCAGCCCGAGGAACAGGAGCAGCCCGAATCCGAACAGGAACAGGCTCCCGAACCCGATGTGATCGAAGCAAAGCCCAAAGAAGGAAAAGAAAGCAAGGGCGCAAGCCTCAGAGATGAGATAAGAAACGCGATCTTAGCTTTTGATTCGGACGAAGAAGATGAAGACGACGATGACGAGGTCCTTGTAAGGGATGAAGCAAAGCACACAAAATTCGTTGACAGCAACGATTTCTTTGAAGAATCACCCAGAAAGGTAATGGGCGTCATCAGCAGCAAGGATATCCAAAATGCCGAGGAATACGATGTTATCGGCGAGATGGAACGCCGCGCGGACGAAGTCGAAAAAGATCCTCCGAAAAAGGGCGAGGCTGTTACGAAAGCGCTGAAGAGCGCGGGCAACGGAGTAAAGAGCTTCTTTGTTCACTGCGGATACTTCATCACAAACGTAAAGCGCGAAAGACAGCGCAAAAAGGCAGAGGAAAAACGCCGCCAGTACGAGGAAGACCGCAAACGCAGAGCAAGAGAGCGCGCCGAAAGGCAGCGTCAGCAGGCAGAAAACGGAGGACTTGTCCAAGTTCATAAGAGAACTGACCGCAAGCCGCCGCAGCGCAGACCGAGCGCTCAGCCTCAGCGCAGACCTGCTCCGCAAAAGCGCAGACCGACTCAAAAGAAGCGCAGACCGGGCTCACAACAGCGCAGACCCGTTAATCACCAAAACCGCACGGGAGTACCTCCGCGCAAAAGATAGGACTGAAAATATGTCAGAGCTTTTAATAAAAAACGCCGCGGTAGTATCACCCGCAGATAAGCTAAACGGCGTTTTCGACATAAAAATCAAGGACGGGGTAATCGCCGAGATCGGCGAAAGCCTCAGCTCAAACGGCGAGATCATCAACGCCGAAGGCCTTTGCGCCGTACCGGGACTTGTGGATATGCACGTTCATCTCCGCGACCCCGGCCAGACCGCAAAGGAAGACATAATCACCGGCTGCCGCGCGGCGGCGGCGGGCGGAGTGACAAGCTTGCTCGCAATGCCCAACACCGCCCCGACAACGGATGACCCCGAAACGGTAAAATATATTTTGGATAAGGCAAAATCTGCCGACGCGCGCGTGTACGTTGCCGCAAGCATCACCAAGGGCTTAAAGAGCGAGGAGAAAACCGACCTGCAAGCCCTGAAAGCGGCAGGCGCGATCGGCCTCAGCGACGACGGCAGACCTGTTGAGAATACCGCGTTTTTGAGCGAGGCAATGATAGCCGCGCCAAAGCTCGGTATGACGGTAGTCGCCCATTGCGAGGACTTGTATTTAGCAGACGGCGGCAAAATGAACAAGGGCAAGATTTCCGAGCAGCTCGGCGTAAAGGGTATTCCCGCGTCCGCCGAGGACTGTGGGACAGCGCGAGAGATAGCTCTCGCCGCGGCGGAGGATGTGCCTATTCACATCTGCCACGTCAGCACAAAAACGAGCGTTGCCCTTATCCGCGACGCAAAAAAACGCGGAGTCAAGGTGACAGCCGAGACCGCGCCTCATTACTTTTCGCTGACCGAAAACGAGCTTCTCAAGCGCGATGCGGACTACAGAATGAATCCGCCTTTGCGCACCGAGGAGGACAGGCTGGCGATAATCGAGGGCTTGCAAGACGGCACACTTGACGCGATCGCCACCGACCACGCGCCCCATACTCCCGAGGAGAAATCGGATTTTGAAAAATCTCCGAACGGCTCGATCGGTATGGAGACCTCGCTGGCGGCGGGAATAACAAATCTTGTAAAACCCGGCTTGCTCACATTCGAGCAGCTCATCGAAAAAATGAGCGTGAATCCCGCCAAGATATTAGGGCTCAACGCCGGTACTTTGAGCGTAGGAGCTCCCGCGGATATCGCGCTGGTCGATCTTAACGAGCAGTGGACGGTAGACATCGACAAGCTTCACGGCAAAAGCAAAAACACGCCGTTCAAAAACCTGACTATGACAGGCAGGGTAAAAAGAACGATCTTAGGCGGAAAAACAGTATATATTAACAGCTAAATTGTTCCCGAAGGAAACGATTCAGCTAAAAACAGGAGTGGTATAATTGGCACAAAAAGGTAATCTTCTGTCCGTCAGACAGGACCTGCGCGTCGTTGACGCGACGATCCGTGACGGCGGACTATGTAACGACTTTTTCTTTACCGACGAATTTGTAGAAGCTCTCTACAAGGCGAACATCAAGGCAGGCGTCGACTATATGGAGTTCGGCTACAAGGCGTCAAAGGAGATTTTTGACGAGGATGATTTCGGCAAGTGGAAGTTCTGTAATGACGAAGACATCCGCAAGATCGTCGGAGAAAACAATACTAAAATGAAAATCTCGGTAATGGCGGACGTCGGCAGGACCGACTTTGAGGAGGACATCATCCCCAAGGCGGAAAGCCCGATCGATATGGTAAGGGTCGCGACCTACATCAACACTATCCCCGCCGCAGTAGAGATGATCGAGTACTGCGCAAAGCAGGGGTACGAGACCACGATAAACATTATGGCTATCTCAAAGGCGCGTACCGAGGACTTAAAAACCGCGCTCGAGATTTTGGGACAGACGCCCGTTTCGTGCTTCTACATCGTAGACAGCTACGGCTCGCTCTACCCCGAGGAATCAAGACGTTACGCCGAGATGTACGGAGAGATCGCCGAAAAGTACGGCAAGCTCACGGGTATCCACGCCCACAACAACCAGCAGCTCGCGTTCGCGAACACGATCGACGCAATGGCTTACGGCGCCAGCTACCTTGACGCTACTGTGGACGGAATGGGCAGAGGCGCGGGCAACTGTTCGCTTGAGCTTTTGCTCGGCTTCCTCAAAAACCCGAAGTACAAGGTCAACCCGATCATCAAATTCATCCAGCAGCATATGAACACTCTGCGTGAGCAGGGCGTAAAATGGGGATATGACATTCCCTATATGCTCACGGGTCAGTACAACACCCATCCGCGTCCGGCTATCCAGTTTGTTCAGGACGACCGCAAGGATTACTTCAAGTTCGCCAACGACCTTTACGATATTATTAACAGCTAAATTACAGCTTACGCTGTAGCTAAAAACAAGGAGTATTTTATTATGGCATTTGACAGATTGATCGAAAAGATAGCCGAAATGCAAAACCCAACCGTCGCAGGGCTCGACCCCAAGCTCGAGTATGTTCCCGCCTCGATCAAGGACGCCTGCTTTGAAAAGTACGGCAAAACCCTTGAAGGCGCGGCAGCGGCGCTCTTAGAGTTCAACAAGGCTATCATCGACAAAATATACGACATCGTTCCCGCTATAAAGCCCCAGGCGGCTTATTATGAGATGTACGGCTGGCAGGGCGTAAAGGCTCTTGCCGATACAATAGCCTACGCTCAGTCAAAGGGTATGTTCGTCATC
>CACYQK010000122.1:0-8805 GCA_902776495.1 uncultured Ruminococcus sp.
CAAAATCCGCGCCGGTCAGGAAGTCGATGCTTCGCTCGACCGAGTCGACCGATTTGCCCCACTCCTTGCCGCGGTTGCGGTAGTCGTACATTGAGATGACGTCCTTGATATCGTCCCTGAGCTCGATCAGGTAATTTTTTGCGAGATCGGAGGTGTCTGCGTGGAATTCTGCCATAAGTTTTGACGGAATTCCGCCCTTGCCCATAGCCGTTTCCATAATGAATTTATAGTGCTTGAGGCAGATGAACGGCTGCTCCTTGTAGAGCTTGCGGAACTCTCCGCCCTTTTGCCATTCGACAAAGACAGTCGCCATAAGATGATACATATCTTTTTCGATCCTCTCGCAGACATAGCAGGAATCAAGCACGTTCCCGATACCCGCCAATGATTTTTTGTCGGGTTTTGAGTTCGTCTTTTTCGGCATATAATTGTCGATTATCTCCTGCAAATGGGTTTCGAGTATCAAAGCATTGGGAAGCTTTTGTCCTGTCTGTGACATCTGCAAAAAATGTCGGCGGCAAAAGCCCATTTTGTTTGTCGCGACCCTGATGTTCGGCTCCATCATAGCGTCGCCGGTGATAAAACCGACGTACTGTTTTTCAAGCATTCCCTCCATTCGGCAGGCGGGGCAGCCGCATTTCGGCGCGAAAAGGTCATTTATCGGTATGGTAACAATTGTTTCTTTCATAATTCAAAACCTCCTGAATTTATTGTATCATATTTTGACGAAATATGGTATAATTATTTTTAAAAGGGGAGATTTTTATGAAGCGGAGCTTTGACAGCCAAATCGTTATACCCGATGTGCGCGACCTCGACCTTGAACAGACGCTCGACTGCGGACAGAGTTTTAGGTGGGAGAAGCAGGACGACGGTTCTTTTTCGGGCGTGGCTTTTGATAAATTCGTCAACATCAGCCTTGACGGGACGGATATAATAATCAAAAACGCGGCCGAAGCCGACCGCGGGCTGTGGTTTGATTACTTTGATTTAGCGCTTGATTACGGCAAGATACGCGAGGATATAAGCGAGATACATCCTGTTTTGAAAGAGGCGGCAAAGTATGCGCCGGGTATCAGGATATTGCGGCAGGATCCTTACGAGGCGCTGTGCACCTTTATCATTTCTCAGAACAACAACATCAAAAGGATAAAGGGGATAGTCGGCAGGCTGTGCGAGAGCTTCGGCGATGAGATAGAGGACGGCGTTTACGGCTTCCCGACCGCCGAGAGGCTGGCGAAGCTGACTCCCGATGACCTTGCTCCGCTCAGGGCGGGGTTCAGGAACCGGTACATAATCGACTCCGCAAAAAAGGTCGCGTCGGGCGAGGTGGATTTGGAGCTCTGCAAGACCGCGGATTATGAGGCGGCTCGCGCAGAGTTGATGAAAATAACCGGCGTGGGTGTAAAGGTAGCGGACTGCACGCTGCTGTTCGGTATGCACAGGGTAGAGGCGTTCCCGATAGATGTTTGGATGAAGCGCGCGATGGAAAAGCTGTTCCCCGGGATGACTGCAGCGGACTTCGGCGAATACGCGGGGATAGCTCAGCAGTATATCTTTCATTACAGCAGGATGCATCCGGAGATATTTGCTGACACCTGATTTGTTTTTTGCGTGCAGGGCAGCGCATAGATTGACAAGGTGAGCAAGTTGTATTATAATAATACTACTTTATTATGAAAGGAAAGTGGATATGGCAGTATTAACAGTTATTTTAGGAGTGTTGGTGTTTTTAGGCGGCGTTGCCTGCCTTTGGGTACCTGAAGCAACAGGTTTTTTATTTGAATCGATTTACGTGTATATTTTCTTGGTTCTGTTCTTTGTTTCGGGTATTGTACTTCTTATCAGATGTATTGCCGCAAAGCGTTTTGGCATTGACTTTTTCTTCGCGATACTAACATTGTTGGTCGGGGGATTTGTTTTGTCTCTATTATTTGGCACGCCCTACGCATCACTCATAACGGTGCAAATAATGCTCTGGATAACTGCGATTTGGTTGATAGTTTGGGGAATCGTGAGCTTTGTAAACGTAATCAGGACAAGGAAATTAGTCGGAGGCGGAATGTTCGCGTTTGGATTAATTGTATCGATCCTGCTGATTTTGTTTGGCTGTTATTCGTGTTTCCATCTTCAAGTCATCGCAGGTTTACTTGGAGTCCTCATAAGCATAGCTATTATGTTTGCAGGAATCGACCTGATTATGCTTGGCTGCACAAGCGGAAGACTCAAAAAATAACAAAAGAACATTTGAGCCGACTCGTTAGGAGCCGGCTTTTGTTATGCAATTGTGCAAAATTGCCAAATTAACAAGGTGATTTTTGGATTGCGAAACTCCATAAAATATGGTAGATGAAAGTGCCAAACAAACTTAATATGATTTAGCACTATAAGTATGTCTTTTTTGTCTTTTTCAAGATAAAAACGCATACTCTATTTTGGCATACTATTAGTGGTTTACGTCTTTTTTATTTTGCCGGTTGTTCGTATTTTAAAAATTTTTTTAAAAAATTTCAAAAAAAATGCAACCAAAACGGTGCTTTAAAGCGTTTTATTAATAGAGGGGTATTTTGATTATTGCTGACTCACGGCAACCAATGTGCAATTTGCTGAAAAGCAGAGGCAAAATTATACACAGCGTATGTTGTACATATAAAAAGGTATGATGTATTTATAGTGAAGAAATAGAATTTGTGTATGATTCTATTAATATAAATTCAAAAAAGAAAGGATGAAAAATATGAAAAAAATCTTATCAGTCACACTCGCGCTGATTATGATACTCGGTGTAATGGTTGTCGGTATTCCGACAATGACTGCGGGCGCCGCGGGCGGAGCGGCGCCGGTATCGCTTAAGAGCACGGCGTACAACTCAAACGCCACTGTAACGATCGGTTGGCAAAAAGGCTCCGGCGGAGCAACGGGCTATCAAATCGCCAAGAAAAAGCTTGGTGACAAGAGCTATTCTTACTTTTATGTAGGCGGCGGCAACACAAAGTCTTATAACGACAAGAGCGTTGTTTGCGGAACGATCTATTACTATCAGGTAAGATCCGTTTATAAGGTCGGCAAAAACACAAACTACGGTGCGTGGAGTAACAGCAAGACGATCACAACGCTGTACAGACCGACGGTCACAAGTATGAATTATATTAATTACAACCTGAATATCAACTGGAACAGCATCAAGGGCGTTTCGCATTATCGGCTCGCATTCAAGCGCACGACCGATAAAGCGTGGAATTACCGTGATGTAAAGAGCAGGTATTATAATGTTCCCAATCCCACATACGGCGCAACATATGTCGTTCAGGTTTGCCCGATGAACGGCTCGATCGCGGGTCAGTGGTCGGCTGCAAAGTCTGCTGTTATAACTATCGGCAATGATAAGCCTGAGATGCAATATTGTTGGGGTGAGGGCGATTACAATTATATTATTATGAAGTGGACGTTCCCCGGAAGCTGCGAGGGCTTTATTGTTTACTACAAAAAAGCACAGGATTCGCGTTGGTCTACCATTAATATCACTTCGGATGATTCTAAAATTGATACTTTCAATTACGACACTTATATTGATGATGTTGAAAATGAAACAACCTATTATATCCAGCTTAGAGCGTATGATAAATACGGTCATTACAGCAAATATTCGAACGTGATTGATTGTTACGTTGATACACGCAACTGGGCGTAAACGCTTATTCAAAATTCCCGGCATCGGCACAGATCTTAGCGCTTTATCTCTCGGGTGAAAAGTGCCAGCGTCAAAGGGCGGAGATCCTCGGCTATAGTCCCACAAACAAGGTTGTTCAGCAGGAGCCGGTTGTAACTAACAATCCGGTTATGAACGCCATGAAAGAGCAGGCAGAATTTGCGGTTCCACAGGCCTGTGTAGCGCCGAGCTTCTGGTCGCCGATGGGTCAGTTAGGCAATAAGCTTGCGGCAGACAGCACAAACCCCGGCGATAAGACATTCTTTGCTAATTTGCTTAGACAAACAATCTACAATATAAGAGATGAATGGTAAATAAATAAAAAACAACAGAGCAAGGCGTAAAAACCTTGCTCTGTTTGTGCTTTAGTCTTTTATATTATAAAATCTCTTGGCGTTTTCCGCTGTGATATCGAGCAGCTCCTGAACGCCCAAGCCTCTAAGCGTGGCGATCTTTTCGGCGGCAAAGATGATTTTTGAGCTGTCGTTTCGCTTGCCTCTAAACGGCACGGGAGCCATATACGGCGCGTCCGTCTCGAGCAGGAGTCTGTCGATCGGGATCTCACTCGCGACATCAATGCTGTGGCGCGCGTTTTTAAAAGTCACGACTCCGCCGAGGCTGACATAACAGCCTATGCGCACCGCTTCGCGCATCAGCTCTACACTGCCCGAAAAGCAGTGGACAAGCGCGTTTGGCTTGTATTTGCGCAGGAAATCGAAAGTATCTCCGTGCGCCTCGCGGTCGTGAACGACAAGCGGCATTTTTAAATCGAGCGAGAGCTTGATCTGCTCCTCAAAAACCCGCTTTTGCAAGTCTTTTGGGGTATCCCAGTGGTAGTCAAGCCCTGTCTCGCCGATCGCCACCACCCTCGGATGCTTTGTCAGCTCCGCGATTCGGTCGAGGTAATCGGACGGAACATTATCTAAATTCTCGGGATGAAAGCCGACAGCGGCGTAAAAATAGTAGTATTTTTCGCAAAACTCGATCGCCTTGGCGGCGGTTTTGAGGTCGACCGCGTTGTTGACAACTCCGCAAACTCCCTTTTGCGGGAGCGATGCGAGAAGTTCGTCGCGATCCTCGTCAAACCAGCCGTCGTCATAGTGGGCGTGAGCGTCAAAAATGTTTTTGTAACCCATATCAGCAGATCTGCGAGCCCGCGGGCATTCCCTCGATCGTGAGCACCTGAAGCTTTTCGCCGTCCGGGGTCTCCTGAACGGCGGAGAGGATCATTCCCTGACTCTCAACGCCGCAGAGCTTAACGGGTTTTAAATTCGACACAAAGAGTATCTTCTTGCCGACAAGCTCCTCGGGTTCGTAGTGCATAGCGATACCGCTGACGATAGTGCGCTCGCCAACGCCGTCATAAATCGTGAATTTCAGGAGCTTTTTGGACTTCTTGACCTTTTCGCAAGCCTTAACATCGCCTACGCGGATGTCGCACTTCGCGAAATCATCTATAGCGATTTTCGGAATACTCTCCAAATCGAGCTTTTCTTCCATTTCCTCGATGGTCTGCTCGTTTGCGGCGGAAGCCTTCTGCATAGCAACAAGCTTTTCCTCAAATTCCTTGGGGTCTATGCGCGCGAACAGCGGCACAGCCTTGTCAAGCTGAGTGCCGGGCTTGTAAACGCCGAAAGATTTGAGACTCTCGTAATCGGCATCGGTGCAGTTGATCTGATTGAGTATCGCCTTGTTGGTATCGGGCATAAAGGGCGCGATCAGCACGGCGATATAGCGGATGCTCTCGAGCAGGTTATACAGAACCGTGCCGAGGCGCGGCTTGTTGGCTTCGTCCTTGGCGAGAGCCCACGGAGCAGTCTCGTCAATATATTTATTGCAGCGCTTTGCGAGGTTGATGACCGCCTCTACAGCGTCGCTCATATGGAAAATATTGATAGCATCGTCGACCTTCTTGACGGTGTCAAGGCAGAACTGCTTGAGCTCGTCGTCAAGCGGCTCGGCGGCAACGGGCTCCTGAACCACTCCGCCGAAATATTTGTTGTTCATCGCTACGGTGCGGTTGACAAGGTTGCCGAGAGTGTTCGCGAGGTCGGAATTGAATCGCTCGATGATCGTGTCGTAGGTGATAGAGCCGTCGTTTGCAAAGGGCATCTCGCTGAGCAGATAATAGCGCACAGCGTCAACGCCGATAAGCTTTACAAGCTCGTCCGCGTAGATAACATTGCCGCGGCTCTTGCTCATCTTGTCCTCGCCGAACAGCAGCCACGGGTGGCCGTAGACCTGCTTGGGCAAAGGCTCGCCCAGCGCCATAAGCATAATGGGCCAGTAGATAGTGTGGAAGCGGACGATGTCCTTGCCGATGATGTGCGCGTCGGCAGGCCAGAACTTTTTGTACATCTCTGAGCTTCCGTCGGGATCGTAGCCGATACCGGTGATATAGTTCGACAGCGCGTCTATCCAAACATAAACAACGTGGTCGGGGTCAAAGTCAACGGGCACGCCCCACTTAAAGCTTGTGCGCGATACGCAGAGATCCTGCAGGCCGGGTTTGATAAAGTTGTTGAGCATTTCCTTTTTACGGCTCTCGGGGTAGATGAAGTCGGGATTTTGCTCAATATAGTCCTCAAGCTGCTTTTGGTACTTTGAAAGGCGCAGGAAGTAAGCCTCCTCCTTGGTCGGCTTTACCTCTCTGCCGCAGTCAGGGCACTTGCCGTCGACAAGCTGGCTCTCTGTCCAGAAGCTCTCGCACGGCGTGCAGTAAAGTCCCTCGTAGCTGCCCTTGTAGATATCGCCCTGCTCATAGAGCTTTTTGAATATCTTTTGGATCACGCGCTCGTGGTCGGGGTCGGTGGTGCGGATGAATTTGTCGTAGGAAGTGTTGAGCACGTCGCAGATATCGCGGATCTCGCCCGCGACCTTGTCAACATATTCCTTCGGCGAGCAGCCCTCTGACTGGGCGTACATCTCTATTTTCTGACCGTGCTCGTCGGTTCCCGTCTGAAAGAACACGTCGTAGCCGAGCATTCGCTTATAGCGCGCGATAGCATCGGTCAGAACGATCTCATAGCTGTTGCCTATGTGCGGCTTGCGCGAGGTATAGGCGATCGCTGTGGTGATATAATACGGTTTTTTGTTACACATGAGTAATTCCTCCTTTATTAGGCAAATGAGCCTTTCCTATTATTATACCAATTTAGCCGCAAAAATGCAACCTTGATAAAAAGCATATCCACGGTAATAATTTGCGCTTTGCCGGCGTATAGTATAATACGGGCGGCTCAAAGGGCGGCAAAGGCAAAAAAGACTTGACAAAAACGCCGTTTCGTGGTAATATAATTAAGCTAAATATATATCGCGGGATAGAGCAGTTCGGTAGCTCGTCGGGCTCATAACCCGAAGGTCGTTGGTTCAAATCCGGCTCCCGCAACCAAGTTAACCGCCATAAACAAAAATATTGACAATTATATGTTTTGTGTTTACCCTTACTGTACCCTTATTCGGTAAATTTATGTGAAGTTAGTTGTTTTCAATTTTACGAGGTTGTATAGTTCATCATATCTTTTCTTTCTCTGTTGGAATTCAAGAAGTCAACAGTTCAAGAAGGCAAGTGGTCAGCCCTTAGTGTGAAGTTCTATTTGTCGAAGTCTTTGTTCGCGTTTGTCCAGATGTTCATTTATCTCATTCAGAGATTCGCGTATGTCACGGAGTGATTTGAGATATTTTGCGTAATCAGGAGTTTTCTTATCAGGTTGTCTGATGTAATTCACATATCGGACAACCTCTTTTTCTAACCGTTTCATTGTGTCGGTCAGTTCGGTGATTTGCTGCGGCGTTACGTTTTTATTTTTCTTTGCGAGCTCGGTTGTGTTCTGAACCCGTCTGTAGATGTCAAGCAGTATGCTGCTCCAAACACGGTGATCCTTGCAAACGATGATTCTTTTTCTTCTCACCAGATTCATAATAAACCGAGAAAGTGTGATTCCTTCCAGATCGGCGTATTCCACCAAAATCTTTTTATCCTCGGGACTGATACGAATATGTAAATTTTCTGTTTTCGGATTTTTCGAATTATGGTCTTTCAGTTTTGACATTTTGTTTTTTCACATCCTTTCCTTTTGGATTTTCAGTTTTGATTTTCGGAAGTCAAAAACTCCCGTTTTTTCGCTGTTGGATTACCCCCTCTGAAAGTGGGGGTTGCGAGCACAGAATTTGTGTACTACATGTGTGCACAAATTCACTCGTCAGGGCAAATCCCTGAAACCCTCAAATCGCGAAATCGCTCAGCTGTTCCTGCGGAAAAAAATTTCAAAAATCAGAGATTCTCCATTTTCTCCAGAACATTTCGTTTCGCGGAAATCGACGGATGACAGTAAAGATCCATCGTGAGTTGAACGGAAGAATGTCCCAAAATCTCGCTGACGACCTTCACGGGCATATCGTTCTCAATCGCCCTCGTTGCAAAAGTATGACGAATGGTGTGAAAGGTGTAATGCGGCGCGTTTGCGTTTTTGAGGATCCTGTCATACACATCGCGCAGATAGCTTGGTTCGATCGCGCCGCCGAACTCGTTGGCGAAAACGTAGCCGTTGTCGCTGTAGCCCTTCCCCAAACGACGCTTTTCAAAAAGCTGCCGTGCCCTGTGGACAAGAAGCTTTTGCAGCATCGTGTCAGTTAGCGGAATCACGCGATTGCCTTTCTTCGTCTTGGTCGCTCCCTCGACGATCTGTGTTCTTTTGTCCTTGCCTTTGATGTCAGACGACTTTTTCTGCACACGCTGCAATGTACGCCTGACGCGGAATTCCTTCGCTGCAAGGTCGATATCGCTCCATTTGAGCGCACACAGCTCGCCGACGCGGAGCCCTGTGAAGAAATCGAGCTCAATAGCGAACCCCAACCTGTCCTTTTGCGCGGCTTCAATAATCGCGCGCTGCTCTTCGGGCTTGAACACGATAATCTCTTTTTCCTCCTTCGAGGGCAAAACCACACCCTCCGAAATATTGACCGTCAGGATTTTGTTTACAACCGCCTGCTGCAAGGCTTCGTGCAGCATATTGTACATGTTGCGGATGGTTTTCGGGCTGAGACCGCCCTTGCCGTCGATTCTGCCGTTCATCCGCTTTTCGTTGAAAAACACC
>CACYQK010000123.1:0-4698 GCA_902776495.1 uncultured Ruminococcus sp.
CATTTAAAGCCTCCCCCGACACTTGTTTCGGGAAATTCCCCTGTCAGGGGAAATGGGCGAAGCCCAAAAGGGTTGCCGTTTTCGCCAGAAAAAGGTGGCGCGCCGCAAAGCGGCGTGACGGAGGGGGCTTCGTATGATCAAGCGCGAGGTCGTGGCGACGACGGCGCAATTATATGATTGTTTTACATAGTGTGGTCTAATCACAAGCTCCGCCCCCTCAGTCGCAGTGTACGGCTAAAAGCCGTACGCGACAGCTCCCCTAAAGTGCTTTCGCACATCAGGGAGCCTTTAAATTTGGATCTAAAATGTTTATTGTTTTGTAAGCTTTGCAACTCTGTCAGACATCCAAACTTTCAAAATGACATTATTTACCTTCGCCCGAATTTTTATTTCGACAATTTACACTATCTAAAGCAAAACCGTTGCGCGCGCGTTTTCTTTATGCTAAAATGTATCTAAGGGGTGATATTATGTTCAGAAAAATGCGGAGATTCAAGCAGCAGATCAGCGACGAAAAATGTATTGAGATACTAAAAACCGAACCGCGGGGCGTGCTTGCGCTTCACGGGGAGGACGGTTATCCCTACGCGCTGCCGCTTAATCAGTATTATCACAACGGAAATCTGTATTTTCACTGCGCTGCCGAGGGTCATAAGCTCGACGCAATAAAGCGCGATCCGAAAGCGTCCTTTTGCGTTACGGACAAGGGCTATAAAAAAGAAAACGAGTGGGCGCTGAACATAAACAGCGTGATAGTTTTCGGCAAGATCAGCTTTGTCACAGACCCCGCCGAAAAAGAGACCGTGCTGCGGCTGCTCGGCAACAAGTTTTACCCCGACCCCGAGGATGTTGAGCGCGAGATCGAAAAATTTTTGGATAAGGTTTGCATACTCAAAATGAGCATTGACCATATGACGGGCAAGCTCGTCAACGAATCGTGAGGAGGATAAAATGAAAGCGCTGAAAAGATTTAATAAACTTTTAAAACACACCGGAATGTACAAGATGTTTATGGGTTTTATAGCGGCTTATTTTATCGCCTCGTTCGTACTGTTTTTGGTTGAACCCGGTGTAAAAAGTTACGGCGACGGGCTTTGGTTTTGCTTTGTGTCGTTTACTACCATAGGCTTCGGAGACATCACGGCGGTCACGATGATCGGCAGGATAATGATCATCTTCATAACCGTATACGCCATTGTGGTGACCGCTATGATCCCGGGCGTCGTTGTGAGCTACTACCTTGAATTCCTCAAAATCAAGGAAAATGACACGATCTCGACCTTCCTCGAAAAACTCGAAAACCTGCCTGAGCTTTCAAAGGAAGAGCTTGAAGAATTATCCGAGAGGGTAAAGCAATACAATAAAAACAATAACAAAAGGAAAAAATAGCTGCCACAATGTGACAGCTATTTTTTAAACCGTTTCTACGGTATATTCAGTTACATCAAGCACGGTCTCGCCGTCGATCTGCAGCGCCGTCGGACGGTCGAATTTGACCGTGACCTTTTTGCCTACAAAAGTCCTTACGATGTTTGTCTTTTTGATGTGCTCGCCCTTGAAGATAGTCGGAAAAGCCGCGAGGGTCCCGATCTTGCCCTTGCCGAACATAACCATTGTGGTAACGGTGTGCTCGGGGTTGAGTCTGTCTTGGTCGGGGGTCGCCATCATTCCGCCGCCGTAAAAACGGCCGTTCATCGTGGGCGCGAGCCAGACCTTTTCAAATTTATGCGTTTCGCCGTCAACGGTGATCTCGGCGTTTGTGGGCTTGTAGTTGAACAAAAGTCCTTTGATGGCGATCGAGGTGTAGTTTATCTCCTTGCCCACGTCCTTGGCGCGCTGACGGTCGCCCTCCTCGCAGCAGTATCCGTCGATACCGTAGCCGATACCGTTGACAAACAGCCTTTTTTGACCGTTGACTTTTACCGTCGGCAGGTTGACAAGATACTCATTGACCAAAACGGGAGCGTCCTCAACGGTCTTGCCGAGGTCTGTAAGGAAGTCGTTGCCCGTGCCGGTGGGATATACATAGATCTTATGAGAATAGTCATAGCCCGCCTCGGCAGCGTCGTTTACAAAGTAGTTGAGGGTTCCGTCGCCGCCGCAAATGCAGATCTCGTCGTCGGGCTCAAACTTTGCGAAAAACTCCTTGTAATCTCCGATCGAAAACACATCAACAAAAATCAAATCCTTGTCCTTCCAAATCTCTCCGACCTTGCGCGCGGTTCCGCCGCCGTTGCCGTTGTTTGACCTGTTGTTATAAAGCACTATGGTTTTCATAATTACACCTCGTTCAAGTTTTTATTCATAAGCTCGGCCGCCATATCGCCGAGTTCGTTTGTCTTTAGTGATTTTACGGTTTCCGCGGGGATGACGTCAAGAATATCCATATTTACGATGCTCTTGTGCAGGGGGAAATTCTTTTGTATTTGGTACGTTCCCTTTACTGTCATTACGACCACAGGCACGTTTGCCTTTTGCGCGATCTTGAACATCGCGTTGTGGAACGGCAAAAGTCCCTCGCCGTAGTTGCGAGTACCCTCGGGGTATACCGCCACGCTCGCCACGTCGTCGTTTATCAGCTTAGCCGCGCGCTTAACGGTTTTTATAGCGTTGCGCGGGTTTTCGCGGTCGATAGGCATAAAGCAGCAGCGGTGGATTATCCTGCCGTAAAACGGGACCTTGAAATTCTCGGGCTTTGAGATAAAGGAAAGGTTTTCCTTGCTGAACACCATCCAAGAAAGGATAGGGTCAAACTTTGAGCGATGGTTGCACACCAGCAAAAATCTGCCCTCGGGAAGCTTTTGTCTGCCCGTCACCTTGACGTGGATACGGGCTATTTTTGCCATCAGCGCGGTCGAGCTGTTCAAAAGCCAGCGGTAGTATTTGCTGTCGCGCTCGTACTCCTTGTTCATATCGACAAAAAATGAGCTGATGATTATCAGTAAGCAGTAGGCAAAAAGCAGGGACACAAGCCCCAAAAGCACCCACAAAACTATTTGTAACACTATCATATTTAACACTCGCTTATTGTATGATCATACCGGCGCGATAAGAGAATATCACGCCTAAATAGTATTATATACATTATTCGACAAAAAAGCAATATTTTTGAGAAAAATAAAAATGGCAGCCGCAAAGACTGCCATTTTGGGTTTTCTATTTTTTAAGTTTTTTATTAATTAAATTCTTTATCGAAATCACATTTTTCGCTTTGGTCATCAAAATAATACCAACAATCTTTCGGACCGCCCCGTAAGCTTTCGATATTTCCTAAGACCATAAAAACAAAGTATTCAGTGCAGCCATATTGATCATTATTGTAAACATCAACACTTACTTGCACAACATCGCCCACATGAATACCGGAATACCCTTTTTCATTCCACCAGCCAGATACTTTAGATTGGACATCGCTTCCTTCTTCATATCTATCTATGCTGGTTATTTTCCATGTAAGCCGATCTATATCTCCTAATTTCTCTTTCCACGACGAAGTATTTATCCCCAAGTTATGAAGATCACAGTTACTAAAGTATACCGGATCGCCGGAACCAGTAATATTTAATTGATAAAAATATTTATCCAAAATTACTTTATAGCCATATGGATTATCTCCGGAAACAGTTTCTTTGTATAATTCATTTTCAGTATTTAGGTTATTAATATAATCTAAATCATCATTTATTGAATTATTTCTATTATCCATAGATGATAATTCATCTATTGTTTTATTTGTGCATGCAGAGAAAACTAAAAGCACAGACAATAATAAAACTATCAAAAACCAATTCTTTGCGCATTTTCTACAATACATTATAACAACCCCTTTTGTTTTATATTTCAATTATATAACACCCTGTAGTTGTTGTCAACGACTAACAATAAGTATTTTATTTAACGCCTAAAAGTTGTTAATATTAATATAGAGGTGTTGATTATGGTAAAAAACTTAAAAAAATTGAGAAATCAAAAGCAGATTAGTCAGCAACAGCTTGCCGATATAATTGGAATAAGTCAACAATCAATTAATAAGTATGAGAATCACGGTGTTGAACCCGATATTGATACATTGATAAAGTTAGCAACTTACTTTAACACTTCTGTTGATTACTTGATTGGCAATACAGATATAAACCATATTATTGAGAAAGTTGAAAAGTATGATTTAAACACCGAGGAATGTGCACTTATCGATTGCTATCGTCAACTAAATGATAAAGAGATAAATAGCATAATCTTGGTTATGGATAATTATATCAACAAAAAATAACAGAGGGCAAATAAATGCTCTCTGTTATTTTTTAGCACAAAGCTATCAATTATTAAACTCTAAACTCTTAACTCTAAACACTAAAAAAGCTGCCGACATTGACGCCGACAGCTTACTGTTAAATTTATTTATCTTCCGCAACAACCTCGCGGATGACCTTTGCGATGTGGGGCTGAGTGAGGCCGAATTTATCGAGAAGCTCCCACGCGGGACCACTGTAGCCGAATTCATCCTGAACGCCGATCTTTGTCACCTTGACGGGACACTCCTCGGCGAGCACCTGACAAACAGCGTCAGCCAAGCCGCCGACAACATTGTGCTCTTCAACTGTGATGATCCTGCCGGTCTCCTTGGCAGCCTTTGTGATGATCTCGCGGTCGATGGGCTTGACCGTGTGGATGTTGATAAGGCGGGCGTTGATTCCCTCT
>CACYQK010000124.1:0-4636 GCA_902776495.1 uncultured Ruminococcus sp.
TCTGCTTTGTATCAACATCTTTGACAAGGTCTGAGAACAGCGAATGAAGCTGAGCCGTGTGGTGGAACACCGCGTCGCTCTGTCGCAGACCGAGGCTCCCCTCCTTTACGGGCAGGAGCTTTTTCTGCTGGGTGATCTTGCCTGTTTCGCTGTTATAAAGGGCACAGGAGGTAGTGTAATTCGAGGTATCTATCCCTAAAAACAGGCTCATTTTTTACCCTCTTTTTCCCTGATGACCGAGCCGAGGATCCCGTTGATAAACCCGCTCTCGTCGATCGTATATTTTTTCGCGAGCTCTACCGCCTCGTTGACGGCTACTCCGTCGGGGATATTTTCAAGGTAATTTATCTCATACACCGCGAGCCTGAGAATAGCCAAGGAAGGCTTTGAAAGCCTGCGGATAGACCAGCCCTTTTTGAGCTTTGATGAGATCACAGCGTCGATCTCGTCTTGCTTGTCCTCGATCCCGGAAACGACCGCATGAGCGTAGGGGCACACTCCGCCGCGGAACATCTCTGCGTTATCCTCGATAGTCTCCTCGAGCGGCTGATCGTCAAAGGATTTTGAGAACAAAAGCATAAAAGCCTGCTCGCGCATTTCGCTCCTTGAAAGCTTAACTTCTTCTTTGCACATAATATCCCAACTTTACATTTTAATACAGGATATATTATAGCATAAACGCGGGTAAAAGTAAAGAAAATAAATGTAGGGGCGACCATTGGTCGCCCGCGGGCGTGCAATGCACGCCCCTACTTACGCTCCTATAATGGAGATGTTTTCATACGCGACATCGTAATGCGTCACTACCGCGTCGTCTATTACGAGCACGGAATTATCATTTAGCTCGCCTTCGGGCACTATTACCGACACGCCCTCGTCGCTGATCGTACACAGGCAGTCGGAAAAGCCCTTTGCCTTGATTATGCTCTCTCTGCTGTCCTGTATGGTAAAGTTTTTAAGAATTTTTTCCACATTTTTCTGAGCCTCGGTTACCTCTGCTTCATCGGCGTCATCGAGCTTGAATATCTCTTTGGCTTCATCAAGCACCTTATCCTGAGTGCTCTGCCGTTTGGTGCGCTCGTTTGCAAAAAAGCTCTGCTGCTCCTTTGACTGCGCCGCGGTCTGCTTTGCCTGATCGGCGGTAGCGCTCGCGGTCGCGTTGACGTATGACGCCGCGCCGAGCTCCTTTACGCTTGTGTTGTTGTTGGTTGTGAACTGCCAGTTGACATAAACCGCCGCCCCCAAAGCCAAAACAAGGGCTGCCGCTATAACATACTTCTTTTGAAATTTCATAATACTACCGACCTTTAACTTGATAATTTTGATATACATACTTTTGCTGTTGAAATGTCAAGGGCTTTTGTCACCGCTTGGGTCACGCGCTCGACAACAACAGGATCGTCACCGCCTTCGCATACGACAAGCACGCCTCTGATTACGGGCTGAACTTCCTTTGTTTTTGTTGTGCTGTCTTTTAAGTAAACATATTCCACGCTGTTTTCCATAGTAAGCATAACCTTTGTCTCGCCTGCTCCGTCAATGTGAGTGATAAGCGTTTCAAGGTCGCTTTCTACCTGTTTGCTGTATTCCGTCACCGAAAACGCATCATCCCTTTCGCCGCGGGGCACGCCCGCGTTTATGAAGTTAGAAATAAATATCAGCGCTATCCCCGCTATGCCGGATATTATGATTATCCTGCGGAGCCTTCCGCTGTCAATGATTTTTTTCAGCCTGTCAGTCATTTTTATCCTGTTCCGTTATTATGTTAGGTTCGATCCCGAAGTTTTGAAGCGTCAGCTGTGAGATCAGATCAGTCTGTGTACAGCCTTCGTCTATATATATGCGGGCTTGGGAGATAATTATGCTGTTATCGTCTTTTAAGGCTAGAATTATCTCCGTTTTTTGGGGGTAAATACCGTTTTGGTTGAGGAGCGCAGTCAGCGTCTGCTCAAGGTTTTTGCGCGTCTGAGCGACGATCTGAGCGTTATACGCCGCCTCGTCAAAGGTCGAGGCATCTTCGGACTCGGAAACGATCTCATCATATCCGCTTCTTATTCCGTTCACCGCCGCCCTGACGGGGAAGATCATAGAGCAGATAACGAATGCGCCGAGCACGAGGTTGAGCACTCTTTTTGTACTTTGGTCGCTGACAAAATTTGAGACAAGCGCGCAGATGAGCGACGCGCAGCAAACCGTCAGCGCGACCGCGGCTATTCCGTTCAAGACGCTCCTCCTATCATAAACACCATTGCGGCGGAGATTATGTAAACCGCGGCGACGCATAGGATCACGGCGATCATTACCGAAAATACCGAGCTTATGCCGCCGAGCAAAACCGCGCTTTGGTTCAGCCCGAGCACCTCTGCCGTAGCTTTGCCGGTTTTAAGGGCGAGCGACCAGAGCAGGCACTTGATGAGTACAGGCAAAAAGGTCACGGCAACAGCGATGATGACGAACACTCCCAAGCCCGATTTGAGCAGGGATATGCTGCCCGACACAGTCCGGTACGCCTCCGATAACGCCGAGCCTACCACCGGAACGAATGAACTGAGCGCGAACCGCACCGTCCTGCCCGATACGTTGTCGAGCGAATTAGTGACGACCTGTTTTATCCCGAGCACCGAGGTGAATACCGTCATAACAAACGCCAGCAGCCACTTGAAGGCTTTTGAAATAAAAGATGTGAAGCCGCTGAGGTTGATGTCGGGCGACAAGCCGCTTGAAACCGAGAGTCCGAGGAACATATTAAGAAACGGCAGGACTATCCTCTGCGACGCCTGCGCTACCCCCTGCCCCGCGGCGATCACCGAAGCGCAGTACGCCGCCGAACCGAACGGCTGACCCGAACTAACCATCAGCACGCCCGCAATAGGTACAAAGGCGAGCAAAAGATTTGAGGCGTTGACGATGGTATCGCACGCCGAGTTTATCGTGGCTATCGCGGGGCTTAAAACCGCGCAGCATATACAAAGCGCCGAGGCGGTGTTGAGCGTTGTGCCTATCTCGGGGCTGAGTGATGACTTGTACGCGCTGAGCATTGAGCAGATGATAAGCATAGCGGTTATCGAAACGAGCCCGCCGAGCGGAGATTTGACATTTTCCGCGGCTATGTTTTCTATCTCGGATATTATCGAGTCAAACGAGAGGTTCGATAAAGAAGCGCTGTCCGCGCTGTCGGCTCCGATGCTTATCATATGCTGCTTTGCGTCCTCGGAAAGGCTGTTGTAAACCCCGGAGAAGTCGTATTCGTATTCTACGTTTTCCTCAGCGCTTGCGCTGAATACCGATAAAATCATCAAAGAAAATAATGCGATAAATATAATTCCAAGCTTTTTCACTTCTCACCTGTGTACCATTAAAAACTTTTATATAAATTTTTGTAGGGGCGGACCTTAGCACGTCGGTAACCCTTTTGGGCTTCGCCCATTTCCCCTGACAGGGGGAATCACCGCGTGTCCGCCCGTGGTAAAACAACTAATGCTCACAAATCAACACACGCTTTGAAAATAAACATACGTTATATTCACGGGAGCACACACGGGTGCTCCCCTACAATAAATAAAACGACGGGGATTTTCACCTTTTTATTAGCTCTGTTACAGTCGAGAGTATATCCGTATACAGCGGCAGGGCGACTGCGGTCACGAGTATTTTGCCCGTTAAAGTCACGCTGCCAGCGAGCGATGAACTGCCCGAATCGCGGCAGGTATTGGCGGCGAATTCCGTCACAAGGCAGATACCAACGACCTTTAGCAAAACGGCTATGTAGCCGGTGCTTATACCCGACACGGCGGCGATCTCGCTGACCTTTTGGGTGATTTGGGATGCATAACCGAGCAGGTTTATTATGATGACCGCGCAGGCAGCTATGCCGAGCATTATTGCTATCTCGGCGTTTTTGGGCTTTAGGGTGACGATGATTATTACCGCGGCGACCGCAAGCGCGCAAACAGATACGATATTCATCAAAAATCAAACAGCCGCTTGATCGTCTCAAACAGCGCGCTGATCTGGGTGATTATCATCGTCAGCACTACGATCAAGCCCGCGAGGGTCGTGAGCATCGCCTGTTCCTCGCGCCCGCTCCTGATCAAAAGCTGTGACAGCACCGCCACGATTATTCCGACTGCCGCGATTTTGAAAATTAACTCTACGTCCATTTATATTTCCTTTACAGAATAATTAATGCGGTCGAGATACCGCCGAAAAGCCCGAGCGCGCGGTATATCCTCGATTTATCCCTAAACTCGGCTTGGCAGTCGTTCAGGCGCTTCTCAAAAATACTCCCGTACAATTCAAGGTGCTTTAGCTGACCGTCAATGTCTGTCGTGCCGAGCAGTGCTCCGAACTCTATTAATAATTCTTTATCAGAATTATTAAGTCCGACTTTCTTGGGGATCCTATCTACCTCACTGTTCCAAAAAACGGCGAACGGCATAGCATTATCCGCGCCGTCAAAGAATTCAAGACCCGCGCCGTTCGCACAGGAAGAAACGAGCGTGAAAATATCCGCGCTGTTGTACCTGATCTGCGTTTGGAGCAGCGAGATAAAAACGCTGAATTTGCCGAAAAAATCACGCCTCGCGCCGAGCTTTTTGCATAGCAGGGTGCCGACCCCAAAGCCCGTCAGCGCGAT
>CACYQK010000125.1:0-4571 GCA_902776495.1 uncultured Ruminococcus sp.
TCTTTATCAGAAGTATACACCGCTGTTTTCAAGCTCGTCGAGCAGATCGTCACCTGTTAAGTCAACGTTGCTCGGAATAATGATATATGTGTTAGACGCTACTCTCTTGATCTTACCGCTGTTCGCATAAGCAACACCGCTGAGGAAGTCAAGGATCCTTCTTGCCATATCCTTGTTTGTGTCCTCAAGGTTAAGAACAACGGTGTGGGTCTTAGTAAGCTCATCGGCAATAGCGCGGGTCTCCTCGCCAAAGCGCTCGGGCTTAAAAATACCAACCTGAAGCTTTGCGGTAGCGTTGATATTCACAACCTTATTACGTGAAGGACCGCCCGAAGCTGACTGTCTGCTTCTTACAGGCTCCTCCTCGTACTCATCCTCTCCCTCGTCGGCATAACCGTACTCATCGTACTCATACTCGTCGTCGGGAGCGTCCCACATACGTTTAAACTTGTCTACAATTCCTGCCATTTTCTTTTCCTCCTGTTATGTATAGTCTCTCGCGCCAAAGAGCGCCGATCCTACTCTTACCATATTTGCGCCTTCGAGTATTGCCTCGTAGTAATCAGATGACATACCCATCGACAATATACTCATATTTATATTATCTAATTTTTTTTGCGATATGTCAATAAATAACTTGTGCATATTATTAAAATATTTTTTAATTTTTCGTGTATTATCACAAATCGGGGGTATTGTCATCAGTCCTTTGACCGAAATTGACTCTAATTGAGCGATTTGGCAAAGCAATTCCTCAAGCTGTTCTTCATAAACGCCCGATTTATTATCTTCCCTGCCGATATTGACCTCAACAAGGATATCGGTAGTGATATTTCTCTTTTTAGATTCCTTGGAAATCTCTTTGGCAAGTTTAAGACTGTCTACCGACTGGATAAGATCGACCTTACCGGCGATCTGCCTGACCTTATTTGTCTGAAGATGACCGATAAATTGAAGCGAGCAGTGTTCAAGGTCATAATCCTCGTATTTAGAGAGCATCTCCTGCACCCTGTTTTCGCCTATATGGTCAAGCCCGAGCGAGATCGCGTGATTGATAGTCGGCGCGTCAACGGTCTTGGTCGCCGCGAGAAATGTTATGTCCTCGCGGTTCTTGCCAATTTTTTGAGCCGCCTCTGCGATTCGCTCGTTTATTTTTTTGTAGTTGTATTCAACATCAAGATATGACCTTTCCGTCATGCAAGTCATCTCCTTTTACAATAACCTTGTCATACAGAGATATAGTTTCTCCGTTGAAAAGCACTCCCTCGGGCGGATCGGTATCGCAGATAACATAATCCTCATCGGCATAGATGATCGAAACCTGCTTGAATTGAACCTCGCTGCCGTACAGAACATAAACGCCCTGGACCTTCTTTTGCTCTTTGTGCGAATTATCTTTGTCGTCATATGTTGTTTTTGTAACATAATCGTCGTGAATAGCGCGCTTGCTTACTCGTAAGCCGGTGTATGTACCGAGTCCGATCTCAATAGGCTCTTTTCTCGCCTGCAAAATACCCTCGTTCATATAATCGCACTGTAAAACCACAAGCGCTTTTCCGTCACCTGTCTGAGATATCTTAAATATCTCAGCAGGGATCGCCTCGGTACAAGCCTCAGTAAGAAGAACCGTAACGTTGCTGTCCCAAATCGTTAAGTCCTGCGCCTCATCCTGAGTAACTTCACAGGCTATGTACCACTTAACGTTTCCTACCACCTTACCGGCGGTGTTATCGGGAACATCAGACTGTTCAACATTATTCAGTTGGTCAAGAGTCAGATTCTTTATGTCAGAATAATTTATAGCGCTTTCATATCCGTCACAATGCTCGGAAAAATATCCGGCCTTGGGGCTTTCTATCGAGCCTGTGCTTTTGCCTGCGGAAGACCTGAGCTGTTCGATCTGAGCGGATAACTGGCTGATCTCCTCATTGAAATTTTTGAGGTTGCCGGTGTAAAGCAGTCTTTGGTTGATCGAAGCCAGCAGATTATCGGAATCTGCTTTTACTCCGTTTATATTGTATTTATTGGCGTCATCAAGGTACGTTATGAGCTTGCCCTTGATGTTATTGTTGATGATATCAAGACTCATCGTACCCGAGATAGTATTCTTTTGAATATACTCCAACGAATCTTTTTTTGCCTGGAGCTTATCAGCGGTCGATTGTGCTATCGCATCACTTTCGTTGGAATAGACCTTCGCGATCTCGCCCTTAACGTTTACAGCATCTCCGTCCGAACAGGAAAATGAGAGCACGCCGTTGGTATTGTTAGGAATTATAGTCTCATCGCGGATAATAAACCCGTTTGAGTAGATTTTATCTGTAACCGTTGTCAATACGGCGTTTTCTGTCGGGTACATATCAAAATTCGCGCTGATCAAAAGGTACGCTACATAAACGATAGCGAGCACCGTAAGCGCTGCGACCAGTATTCTTTTAAATAGCAGTTTATCCATATGTCAATCCTTTGTCTGTGATTTGAACAGCCTGTTTGAACAGCTCTTCAAATGATTCTGCTTTGTCGGGGTACAGCCAGTTGATCTCTTTATCACGCTTGAACCAGGTGATCTGTCTTTTGGCGTACCGCCGTGTTTCCTGTTTTAACTTTTCTATACATTCCTCAAGCGGAAGCTCTCCCGTAAAATACGGGAACAGCTCCTTGTAGCCGATCGCCTTGACCGAGGTAAAGCTCAGCTCGGAATTATACACCCTTTCGGCTTCGGCAACTAAACCCTCTTCAAGCATAAGGTCTACTCTTTTGTTTATCCTGTCGTAGAGCTTTTGCCTGTCTTCAAAATTGATCCCGAGCTTTACGGGACTGTACGGGCTTTCTTCGGTTTTTGAGTTTTTGTTTTGCTCGGTGATCGTAATGCCGGTCGTTTTGTAAAACTCAATAGCCCTTATTATCCGCTTTGGATTTCTTTCCGAGCTGAGGCGCTCGGCAGATTCACTGTCAAACTCCTTGAGCATATCAAGAAGCTTTTCAACGCCATCGGCGTAATATACCTTCCAAAGCTCATCGCTTATCTCTGTGCTTCTCTGTGATTCGTGAAAGGTTATGTTGTTGAGAAGCGAGTCAACATATAACCCTGTGCCGCCGACGATTACCGGCAGCTTACCGCGTGATGTGATGTCGGCGATACATTTTTTTGTGTCGTTTACAAACATCGCAACGGAGTATGTCTGATCGGGCGGAAGAAAATCCATTAGGTGATGCGGTACACCCTGCATCTCTTCCGGTGTAGGCTTTGCAGTGGCGATCTGCATACCCTTGTAGATCTGCATCGAATCGGCTGAAATCACCTCGCCGTTATACTTTTTGGCAAGCTCTACGCCGAGCCTTGTCTTGCCCGAAGCTGTTGGTCCGACGACCGTGATGATTTTTATTTTATTTTTCAAAAAATCACGCCCTGCCAAACTGGTTTTCGATTTCGGATTTTTTCATTGCTATGCAGATCGGTCTGCCGTGCGGACAATACCTGATCTGCGGGTTGCTCTCAAGCGTTTTGATAAGCTCGATAAGCTCGTCCGCGCTGTTCTTATTGCCTGCCTTTACGGCACTTCTGCACGCGACATTCGCATAGAACCAGTCCATCTTTTCAGTGTATATATCATTTTTGCCCATGGCGATATAACCCGCCATTTCGGTAATACAATCCGATATTTCAGCCGCGTCGATGTACTGCGGTGCACTGCGAACGATAACCGAGCTGTTGCCGAAATCCTCCACGTCAAACGAGCAGTCCGCGAACATCTGCAAATTGTTTATCGCAGCGTCATACTCGGATTTACCGAGCGTTACGGTGACGGGCTGCAAAAGTATCTGCGCGGATGAACCGGCTTTTTCGGATTTCAGCTTCTCGTAGATGATCCTTTCGTGAGCGGCATGCTTGTCGATCAGGAGCATCTCTTTCTTGTTTTTCTCAACTATTATGTATGTGTCAAACAGCTCACCGATATACTTTATCTCATCCTCCTGCTTTGGAATAAGCGTCGGGATCGAGTTTTGATTTTCGGTAACTGTAATCTCATCGTTTTCAACTTCGATTATTTGCTGAACGTATTCACTGTTGTCCGATTCCTCTTTCGGTTTCTCAAAGTCGGGATCGATCAAAGGTATTTCTTCAGCTTTTGCTGTTTTGTATTCTTCTATCTTTTTCTCTTTGTTCTTCTCGTTTTTTATCGCTTGCTTTGAGTAAATATCAAAAGGATTTGAATTATCAGCAACCTTTAGATCATCAAAATCAAGTTCCGATATAACGTCTGACTGTTTCTTCGGCTCGGGTTTTACGGGCTTTGTTTCGGTCTTCTCTCTTTCCGCCTTTTGGATTATCAGCCCGCCGTCCTTGAACGGATTGAATTTTTTTATATCGTTGAACGCAGTGTTGTTCTTAAAAGTTGCCTGCTTTTTATTATCGTTTTGAAGCAGTGATGATTTAACCGCGTGATAAACCGCGTCAAAAACGGGTCGCTCGTTTACAAACCTTACTTCTATCTTAGCAGGATGAACGTTAACGTCGATCATCTCGAAAGGCAGCGAGATATTGAGCACGCAGGACGGGAACTTGCCGA
>CACYQK010000126.1:0-4560 GCA_902776495.1 uncultured Ruminococcus sp.
CGATGAAACGCGAGAGGATCATAGCCGCAATTGTGGCGATCATGTTAGTTACCGGCAGCCTTATTATGGGCGCGTGCGGCTCGAAAGATTCAAAGGATGACAGCAGTTCGTCGAGCAAGGTCGAGGAAACAACGACCGCTCCCGTGACGACCGAAAAGATAACCACGGAACCCGAAACGACTGTAGACGTTAACAAAATCAACCACGATGATGATGAGTCGAGTAAATCAAGTTCGAGCGGAACAGGCTCGGGCGGATCAGGTTCGGGCGGCGGTTACAGCAGCAACGATATATATGAGGCCATGACGTTCCCTGAAATCACTTCGCCTGATTTGCCTAAACCGATTTCTCCTCCCGGAGCGGCGCGCTGATATTAAAAATCAAAAGTTCAAAATCAATAACAAATAGAGGCTGCTCGTTTATGAGCAGGCTCATTTTATATCTTTTCGTTTTTATAATCGCGGTACAGCTTCGGCAGTTGGCGGTATTCGTAGTTGTATTCCTCTACCGCGTTGTCAAAAAAGAAGCTGACAAACTTTTGCTTACCCTCGGCTTTTTTTAACATTTTTTTGAAAATCAAGGGTGAGTAAAACAGCTTTTGCGCTTTCTTTCCGTCGGTCACGGCGCGTTTCAGCGGCTTTACGGCTTCAAGATAATTTTTCTTGGGATCGCTGCGCTGAACCGCCTCGGCTGCGGCTATACCCGATTTAAGCGCCATATACAGCCCCTCGCCCGATATCGGGTCGGCAAAGCCCGCGGCGTCGCCGACAAGCATTACGTTACCGGGCAGCTTGTTCTGCGGAACAGGGCTTCCGTATGGCAAAAACGCGCCGACGTATTTTATGTTTTTTGTGTCAACGCCGATATCCGCTAAAAATCCGGAAAGAATACCCTTATAGTCAACGCTTTTTTTGAATTGGTTGACGGCTCCCGCGCAAACGGTATCTCCGTGCGGGAATACCCAAATATAACCGCCGTCGATGTACTCAAAATAGATGTCAATACTGTCGGTGTCGAGCTGTTCTTTAGGGATATACGCCTCTATACCGAACGCGAGCTTGCTTTTGCCGAAGTTCAGTTTTTTATGCGCAAGGCTCAGTGCTCCGTCGGCAAAGATCAGGTTTTTGTATTCTATCGCTTTGCCGCTTTTCAGCTTGATTTTGTTTGAGCCGTAGTCGATCCTGAGGATCTTTTCTCCCTCAAAAAGCTCGCCGCCCAAAGCCTTGTAGCGCTTTACAAGCTCGTTGTCAAAATCCCTGCGCTTTACAAGCCGGACGGGATTTTTGATCTGCGCTGTGACAAGCTCCTTTTTCCTTTGAAACAACCTGATCCGGGATGTTGTATCGCAAAACAGACCGGCGGTGTCGTTTTCGCCGAAAAGCTTATTTATCAGCTTGTAGGTTTTGCCCGTGACAAGCCCCGCGCAGGTTTTGTGACGGGGAAAAACCGCCTTGTCGATCAGGCAGTTTTTTATTCCTCTTCTTTGAAGCGTTATCCCGCACGCCGAGCCCGACGGCCCCGCGCCGATAACCACGGTATCGTATTTTACAGCCATAGCTATTACCTCTTTTAGTGATGTATAAATTATATAACACCGCGCGGATTTTTGTCAATCAAAATGCTATATCGTATTGCAAAAAACAGGCTGATGATGTATTATAAATAAAAAGGGACGGGGTGACAAAATGGCTTATTTCGGAAAGTTTTATCTTGATAAGGAAAAGGACATAATAGTTGAGCTCAGTATGGAGAAAAACGGGCTCTTTTATTTGCTGCGCACCCCAAACCACGCCAAGGGAAATCTTATTACCAACCTCGCGAACCTTTGCGGTCTCAAGCTCAGCCGAGGGGACGACGGCCTTAAAGTTATCAGGGGAGAGGTCCCGTGCTATATTGACGAGCGCAACCGCGAGATATATATTTTCAGGCTCGCCGATACAAAGGTCGCAAACATCTATCCCGACGGAGAGATCGAGCGCAAGGCGTATATCCCTGCGATCTCAAAAACCCTGATGAGCCAGACGAAGGATTACCGCCTCGACGTCAAGAAGACCCTTGTAAAGACCTTCATCCGCCGCGAGTATAAGTTTAGAACCGACCTTCACACCCATATGAACGCGAACCTCGATGCCGATCTGCTTATCGCGCTGGGAATATACCACGGGATAAAATATCCGCTGTACTATGTAAAAAAGCTAAAGCTCCGCATCACCGACGAACAGAAAGAAATGCTCGACGAGCAGAGAAAAACCGTCGCGAAAAAGTACGAGGACTATCCGCTCGGCGGCAAGTACCACACCAGAAAGATCGACGACAACACCTTTATAAACTTTGCCGACCTTATCCTCAATAACCTTGACAACGCGCGGTACAATATCCCCAAGATACGCGCCTCGCTTACGATTTTAAAGGACGGACAGGCGGTATTTACAAATCTTGAAAAGGTGTATTTGTACCGCTATGTTTTTACAAAGGGACAGCCGTCCGAATATGAGGTCTCGCTTAAAAACTTCCGCAGGATTCCGGACGGAGATATAGCCAAGGCGGTAGGGCAGATGATCGCCGACGGCAAAAGCCCCGACTACAAGGGCTTTAGCTTGTTTGAGAATAAGCTGCTCTGGATAGCGCGGAGCAGCAAAAGCCGCGGAGTAAAGTACCTTGAGATCGCCGACACTACCCTTGTCAAGCACGAGGGTGCGGCGAGGATGCTCGGGATGGTTCACCGCGTAATGCCGCTTATCACGCGCGAAACAGGCGTGACTATCCGCTTTTTGGCGGCGATAAGGCGGATCCCTCTCACTATTATCAGGGATAAGGCGAAGATAGTCGAGGACGCGCAAAAACAGCTTTGCGTGATAAGGGCGATCGCCGCCGACCCGTATGTAGCGGGCAGCGATATAATCGGCGAGGAGATCAACGATATCCGCGAACTTAAATCTGTTTTGCGCGAGCTTGTATCTATCGCGTCGGAAAACGAGGGCTTTGTGATAAGAATACACGCCGGAGAAAACGACAGCCTGCGCGGCAACGTCGCCAACAGCCTCGCCTGTGTTAGGGAATCTCTTGCGCCGGGGCAAAAGATGCCGAACCTGCGCATCGGTCACGGGCTGTATACCGCCAACCTTAACTCAAAAAAGGGCAAACAGCTCATTGAAGATCTAAGAGAGAGCGGCGCTGTGCTGGAATTCCAGCTCACTTCAAACGTGCGCCTCAACAACCTGACCTCGCTTGCGAATCATCCGCTGAAGCAGTACCTCCACGGCGGCGTTAGCTGCGTTCAGGGAACCGACGGCGGCGCGATCTACGGCACGGATTCGATAGACGAACAACTCGCGCTTGAAAGACTGCTCGATCTAAGCTTTGACGATATGATGAAAATGCGCGAAAGCGAAAACAAGGTGCTCGCACAGAGTATGGCTATATTTAAGAAAAAGAGCGAAGCGATAAAAGACCTGATAAAGGATGAAGATGTCGAGAGCTTTTATCAGAACAGGATCGATCAGAGCACGCCTGCCAACGGCGGAGCGGTTGATCTCCCGCGTAAAATCGAAAGCGAAGTTTACCTAAAAGAGCAAATCAGAGAGATACCGACCGACAAGGTCCCGGTGATTTTGCTCGGCGGAAGCTTCAACAGCAGACAGCGGTCAACAAGGATGAAGCCGCAGCTGCAAGAGCTTGTCCGCGAGCTTGCAGAAGGGCTCGACCCCGACAAGATCTGCTTTGTGATAGGCAACCGTTTAACGGGATATGAGCGCGAGCTGGTCGAGCTCGCCGCGGACAGGTTTGAGATCTTCGCGATAGTTCCCACAAGGATAACTCCGCGTGAGGCTTCAAGACTCAAACGCGCCGGTATCGGCATAAGGGTGTCGATAGAGCCAACGGGTATGGGCTTGTACAAGAGCTTTGCCTATGAGATATTCAAGCGCAGACCGTCGGTCGTTGTAGCGCTTGACGGCAATTCCGCCGGAGCCAACACTATCCAAGAGGCAAAAAACGGCAAAAAGAAGGCGCGGATATTTGTTAACCGCCGTGCAAAGGTGCTCTACGCCAAGGCTCAGGCGATACAGGGCTACGTCAGTATTTTTGACGGTCCCGAGGCGGCTGAAAAGATTGTCGACTCCGCCGAGATGATATATAACAAGATGAATGAATAAAAATATAATCTGTCATTCTGAGGCTCTGCCGAAGGATGACAGTTTTTTTATGGTCGGGAGATAGAGTATTCTGATATAACGCTGCCCTTAGAGAAAAGTTTTTAAAAAATTTTCTTTTTTAAGGTTGATTTAAGTTTGAGCTTCTATAATCGAGCCATAACAAAGACAGGAGGTCAAAATTATGTTAAAAAAATCAATCATGATAATAATGGCGGCATTAATAATCTCATCCTTTGCGGCGTGCACGGGCGCGACCGGATCAAGCTCAAACGGGGCGGATGTATCTACCGTACAAACTAACTTGGAGAACGGATCGGATTCCGGCTCAAACAGCTCATCGGGCAGTTCGTCAGGCAGCAATGAGGAGGTCACTTTTTCGGGGTATGAAAAGGGAATAATCGACACT
>CACYQK010000127.1:0-7775 GCA_902776495.1 uncultured Ruminococcus sp.
AACATTTATCCCAAGGGCGATGTAGAAACTACATTCTTGATCGGAGACGTTAATAATGACAAAAGAGTTGACATACTTGATTCTGCCATGGTACAAAAATATGCTTCCGACAAAACTGATTTGACTGATAAACAAAAGATTTTGGCTGATGTAAACGACGACGGCAACGTTGATATTTTAGACGCGGCAGATATCCAAAAATACGCATCGGGAAAAATCACTGAGTTTCCGAAAGCAGCTTGATCACCTAATACAATGAAATAATATAATCCGAAGCTTTGTTCAGAAAATAAAAACCGGTCTTCTATAAGTATACAAAGCTTCGGCACATATAAAAACCAGCAGACATACTATGACGGTATGTCTGCTGGTTTTATATATCAACATATTATTATTTCATAATTGCATTATTATTCTATTACAAAACGGTTAATGTGTTAAATATGAAATATTAGTTATTGATATATAGTTTTATCAACTAATAGTAAAGCATAGGATACTTATTTCATCCCGCTTTTCCTTTCGCATCCGCGACGGCTTTCAGGAATTCTCTTTCCTTTTGCTCGCGCTCATTGACCAGCTCAATAAACTCATCCAAAATCTGCCTGCGCTCCCTGTTGATCGCGTCGAGCTTTTCGCAGATCGGGCTTTTGAAATTATTTAATTCGAGATTATGGGCAGTCTCGCGTTTTGGTCTTATGTACTTGACGCCCGCCTTTTTCATTAAATCCCTCCATGTCGCGATTTTGCAATGTCTAGCGACGGTCTCCCATGTCGGTGTGCCTTCATCGCGGAGTAAATTAAACTGTCTGCAATTCATTCCCTCTTTTTTATGTTTGTTGAACTGCTCTGCAAAGCAATTAATCCAGTCCTCCGGTTTTTCAAAGCCGTAGGGATTAGCAAGCTCGGGATCAACGTGCCTCTGATTCCTGTTTTCAGGGAAAAGCCGCTTGAGCAAAAGTGAGGGCTTCATATTGAATACAGACTGGATCGTGACGCCCTTGGGCATTCCGTGTTCCTTCAGATTAGTCACGGTCGGCGCGCGTCCGTTTTTCTCCCTGTAATCGTTCAGCGCCTTGATGATACTCTCCTTTGTCCAGTTTTGATACCAGTCGGATTGTTCGAGAGAACTAAGAAGCTTTATCGCCTGCTCCTTTTTTCGCGACGGGATATCGGTTCTCGCTTCGATTGATTCAATACCGAGCTGAATGGCTTGTACAGTAGACAAAATACTCATAATCGGACCTCCTAAAGGTTGAATAATTGTATTTCGACTTTCTACATCTCATCGGAACGCCGTAGGTGGAAAAGCGGACGTTTAGCGACGGGTCAAAGTTATCTATCGCCTTTATAAGACCTATCACGCCGACTTGGAAAAGATCATCGGGGTTCTCTCCCCTGTTTGTAAAGCGCTGGATGACCGAGAGCACAAGGCGCAGGTTGCCGTTTATCATCTCATCGCGCGCCTTTTTGCTTTCCGCCGGCGTGCCGTTTTTGATTATATTCAGCAACTCCTGCTTTTGCTTCTCGCTGAGCACCTTTAAGTTTGAAGTATTGACCCCGCAGATCTCGACCTTTGAATACTGCAAAAAACCGCCCCTGACAATTTAAGGATGGTGAGAGTCGAACCCCAATCGGTTCTTAGCGGCAGATTTCCGCCTACTCATCGTCAAAATCCTCGTAAATATGACGGGTTACGAGCGACGATAAGCCGATAAAGACTGAAAAATACTCATTATCGGCGGTTGGGATTCGATTCCCGCCATCCTTATTATTCTGTGATAATTATTGCCAAAGGGCGGGGTTTTATTCTTTATTCGATCTCGGCTTTCATTGATAAACCGCTTCCTTCATAGCTCTGACATACTCCCCGATATATGAAGGCGCGTCCTTGCCGTGCTTTTCGAGCAGCTTTACTATCGCAGAACCGACAATCGCGCCATCTGCTATGGCTGACATTTTCTTTGCCTGCTGTGGGGTAGAAATGCCGAAGCCGATCGCGCAGGGAACGCTTGTATTCTCTCTGATGATTTTGACTATCGACTCGAGGTCTGTGTTTATTTCGCTCCTCATACCCGTTACGCCGAGGCTTGAAACGAGATAGATAAATCCCTCTGCTTCCTTGGCGATCATACCGATGCGGTTTTCGGAGGTCGGCGCGATAAGCGAGATCAGCGCAACATCATATTTGCGGCAAATCGGCAGGAATTCGTCCTTCTCCTCAAACGGGATGTCGGGAAGGATCAAGCCGTCTATCCCGATCTCGGCACAGGTTGAGATGAATTTTTCCGCGCCGTAGGAGAACACAACGTTCGCGTAGGTCATAAACACCATCGGCACGGTCACGTCGGTGCGAAGCTCTCTGACGAGTTCAAAGACCTTATTGGTATTTACGCCGCCTTTCAGCGCGCGGATATTCGCGCCTTGAATGACGGGGCCTTCGGCGGTCGGGTCTGAGAAGGGAATGCCCAGCTCGATCAAATCAGCTCCGCTCTTAACAGCCGCTCTCACAGCCGCGGCGGTCGTTTCAAGATCGGGATCGCCGCAGGTGATGAACGGGATAAACGCCTTGCCGTTTTTAAATGCATTTTCTATTCTATTCACGGATATCCTCCCCTCTGTAGCGCGCGATCGCCGCGCAGTCCTTGTCGCCTCTGCCCGAAAGGTTGACGACAATAATTTGGTTTTTATCCATTTTCGGCGCTATCTTCATAGCGTGTGCGAGTGCGTGAGACGACTCTATCGCCGGGATGATGCCTTCGGTTTTTGAGAGATACTCAAAGGCGTTCACCGCCTCGTCATCGGTTATCGCCACATATTCTGCCCTGCCGATGTCGTGCAGGTGAGCGTGCTCGGGACCTACGCCGGGGTAGTCGAGTCCCGCGGAGATGGAATATACAGGAGCGATTTGACCGTCCTCATCTTGGCAGAAGTAGGACTTCATACCGTGGAATATACCGAGTCTGCCGGTCGAGATAGTCGCTGCGGTCTCGAAGGTGTCGATACCTCTGCCCGCCGCTTCGCAGCCAATAAGCCTGACGCTTTCGTCGCCGATAAAATGATAAAAGCTGCCGATCGCGTTTGAGCCGCCGCCAACGCAGGCAAGTACCGCATCGGGAAGCCGACCTTCCTTTTCAAGCATCTGCTCTTTGATCTCCTTTGAAATGACCGCCTGAAAATCACGGACAATGGTCGGGAACGGATGAGGCCCCATAACTGAGCCGAGGCAATAGTGGGTGTCGCTGATACGCGTTGTCCACTCGCGCATGGCTTCGCTGACCGCGTCCTTCAAGGTCGCCGTACCTGTGGTGACGGGTATCACCTTTGAACCGAGCAGGCGCATTTTATAGACGTTCAGCGCCTGACGTTTGGTATCCTCCTCGCCCATAAATACAACGCACTCCATCCCCATAAGAGCAGCTGCGGTAGCCGGCGCGACTCCGTGCTGACCCGCGCCTGTCTCGGCGATAAGCCTTGTCTTGCCCATCTTTTTGGCGAGCAGGCCTTGTCTTGCCCATCTTTTTGGCGAGCAGCGCCTGTCCGAGAACGTTGTTGATCTTGTGCGCGCCGGTGTGGTTGAGGTCCTCGCGCTTTAGGTATATTTTCGCGCCTCCGAGGTCGTTTGTCATCTTCTCCGCAAAGTACAAGCGCGACGGTCTGCCGGCATACTCATTAAAGAGCTGCGTAAGCTCCCGGTTGAACTCCGGGTCGTTTTTATAGTGATCGTAGGCTTCTTCGAGCTCGATCACCGCGTTCATCAGCGTTTCGGGGATATACTGTCCGCCGTGAACGCCGAATCGTCCTTTTGGATTTGTCATATTACCCATCCTCTCTGACGGCGTTAGCAAACGCTGTCATTTTTTCTCTGTCCTTAACGCCGTCTGTTTCAATACCCGTGCTTACGTCTACCGCATAGGGCTTAAGCGCTTTGACCGCGTCGGAAGCGTTAACGGGATTCAGTCCGCCCGCCAAGAAGTACGGACGTTTGATATCTTTGAGCAGGCTCCAGTCGAACACCTTACCCTCACCTTTTCCGCCGTCGAGCAGAATGTAATCGGCGGTCGATTTTTCGGCGCGCTCAACATCCTCTTTGGAGCGGATAATAAACGCCTTGATGATAGGCTTGCTGGTGATTTGGCGCACCCTTTCGATATACTCCTCGTCCTCAGAGCCGTGGAGCTGCACCACATCAACGATCCCGAGGTTTAGCATAGACGCTACAAAATCGAGCTTATCGTCTAAAAAAACTCCGACTGCTTTGATATCGGGATCCAGCTTGCTTTTCAGCTTGCTTGCCTCCAGCGCGGAAACCCTTCGCTTGCTTATCTCGGCAAACACAAAGCCAATGTAATCGGGCTTTATCGCGTTTGCTGCCTCTATATCTTCTATGCGCGATAATCCGCACATTTTTATCTTAGTCATCTTAATCCTCTCAATTCTTTTAGTTTATCACACTTGTTTTCCGCTTTCATCAGCGTTTCTCCGACCAATACCGCGTCTGCGCCGATCTTACGCAGAGCCTGCACGTCGTCAGCTGTCTTGACTCCGCTTTCCGATACGAATATAATATCGCGCGGTATCAGATTTCTGAGCCTGCGGCTGTTCTCGGTATCGACAGAAAAATCCTTTAGGTTCCGGTTATTTACGCCTATTAGCCTTGCGCCGGCGTTGACAGCCGTGAGCGCTTCCTTTTCGTCGTGTATCTCAACGAGAGCCGATAAACCGAGCTCATCGCAGATTTTTATATATTCACGCAGCTGCGTTTCGGAAAGTATAGATACTATCAGCAGTACCGCCGAAGCGCCCAGGGTCTTTGCCTCATATATCATATATTCGTCGACGGTAAAATCCTTGCGCAGACAGGGTATGCTCACGTTTGCGGCAATCTCTCTCAAATAATCATTTCTGCCTAAAAACCACTTTGGTTCCGTCAGTACTGAAATGCAGTCAGCTCCTGCCGCTTCATAGTCCTTGGCGATTTGGAGATATGGAAAGTCCCCGGCAATCAAGCCCTTTGACGGAGAAGCTTTTTTGCACTCGCAGATAAACGAGATGTCGTCCGATCTCAGCGCGTTTTCAAACTCAAAGCCGCCCTTAGGCATACTCATCGCCAAGCGGCATATTTCTGATAAAGAAATATCTTTCTTTGCTTCCGCGACGCGCTCTTTGGCGTGTTCCGCAAGCTTGTCAAGTATCGTCATACTTCCACCTCGGGGCTGTTGCTCGCTTCGACCAGCTTTTCGAGGGTCTGTAACGCCTTGCCCGAATCTATCAGCTCGGCGGCGAGTGACACACCTTCTTTCATACTGTCCGCTTTTCCGCCGATATACAGCGCCGCGCCGGCATTGAGCAAAACGGCGTTGCGCTGATGACCCTTTTTGCCGCTGAGGATATCGCGCGTGATTCGGGCGTTGTCGTCGGGAGTACCGCCCTTAAGATCTTCCTTTGTGCATCGCTCAAAGCCAAAGTCCTCCGGCTTTATGAGGTAGGATTTGAACCAGCCGTCCTTGATCTCGCAGATCTTTGTCGGCGAGCTGAGCGATATCTCGTCGAGTTTGTCCATACCGTAAACGACCATACCGCGCTTTACGCCGAGATTGATAAGAACCTGTGCCAGCGGCTCGACCAGATACGCGTCATAAACGCCCAAAAGCTGCATTTTGGGAGAAGCAGGGTTGGTGAGCGGTCCGAGGATATTGAACACCGTGCGGAAGCCCAGCTCGCGGCGGATAGCGCCGACGTACTTCATCGAGGAGTGATACTGCTGGGCGAAGAAAAAGCACATTCCGACCTCATTGAGAAGCTCGACGCATTTTTTCGGGCTTTGGTTGATATTGACGCCGAGAGCCTCGAGGCAGTCCGCCGTGCCGCTGTTTGATGAAGCCGCGCGGTTGCCGTGCTTTGCGACCTTCATGCCGCTCGACGCGGCGATGATTGCGGCTGTGGTCGAGATATTGAAGCTCTGCGCGTTGTCGCCGCCGGTCCCGACGATCTCAAACACGTCCATACCGGTCTCTACCTTTGTGGCGTGGTCGCGCATCGCCGCCGCGCAGCCCGCGATCTCGTCGGTGGTCTCAGCCTTGGCGCTCTTTGTTGAGAGCGAGGCGAGGAACGCGGCGTTCTGAGTGGGAGAAGTCTCGCCGTTCATGATCTCATTCATCACCGCATAGGCTTCCCGATAGGTCAAGTCCTCTTTGTTTACTATTTTTACGATTGCTTCCTTGATCATTTTGATTTTCCTTTCCGTAAGCTGATTTTATCCTTTTATGAAATTTCTCAGAATCGTTTTTCCGTCGGGAGTCATGATCGACTCGGGATGGAACTGCAAGCCGAATATCGGGTATTCTTTATGCCGAACCGCCATTATCTCGCCGTCGTCGGTCCTTGCCGTGACCGCAAGGCAATCCGGAACGGTCGCTTCATCCGCCGCCAGCGAGTGGTATCTCGCAACAAGAGCGGTATCGGGACAACCCCTGAATATCGGACAGCTTTTATCGAAGCTGACCTCGCTTTGCTTGCCGTGCATAAGCTCCTTGGCATAGGTGATCTTCGCTCCGAACGCCGCGCAGATCGCCTGATGACCGAGGCAAACGCCGAGTATCGGGATATCCGCTCCGAGTTCTTTGACGACTTCGATGATGATTCCGGCGTTCTCGGGTCTGCCGGGACCCGGCGAGAGGATTATCCGGTCGGGCTTCAGCGTCCTTATCTCCTCAGTCGTGAGCTCGTCGTTGCGGATGACCTTTATGTCCGGCTCGATCTCTCCCACATACTGGTATAGGTTGTAGGAAAAGCTGTCGTAGTTGTCGATAAGTAAAATCATAACTCTTCCTCCTGCGCTAACTCCAACGCTCTCAGCGAGGCTCTCGCCTTGTTCAGGCACTCCTCGAATTCCTTTTCGGGGTCGGAATCTGCAACGATTCCCGCTCCGCTCCTGACAAACACCTTATCGTTCTTCTTATACGCTATGCGGATCGCGATGCAGGTGTCCATATTGCCCGTAAAATCTATATATCCGATAGCGCCGCCGTAAATGCCGCGCTTGTTGTTTTCGAGCTCCCCGATAAGCTGACACGCCCTGATCTTCGGCGCTCCCGAAAGGGTGCCTGCGGGCAGCACGGCTTCTATCGCGTCGAGCGCGTCCTTGTCGTCGCGGATCTCTCCGCGGACGGTCGAGCCGATGTGCATCACGTGGGAGAAACGCTCAATTGAACGGAGCTTTTCCACCTCGACCGTGCCGAACTTGCAGATTTTTCCGAGGTCGTTGCGTCCGAGGTCGACCAGCATATTGTGCTCGGCGAGCTCCTTTTCATCGGCGAGCAGCTCCTGCTCGAGCGCTTTATCCTCGGCTTCTGCTTTACCCCTCGGTCTTGTGCCGGCTAAGGGGAAGGTGTGCAGGACGCCGTTTTCGAGCTTGACCAGCGTTTCGGGTGAAGCTCCCGCGACCTCTACGTCCGTGCCGGAGAAGTAGAACATATACGGCGACGGGTTTATCGTCCTGAGCACGCGGTAGGTGTTGAGCAGGCTCCCCTCGAACGGCGCGCTCAGGCGGTTCGACAGCACGATCTGGAAGATGTCGCCCTCATAAATATGGCGTTTGGCGCTTTCGACCATCTCGCAGTAACGCTCTCTGCTGAACAGCGGAGTTACCTCTCCCAACAGCTTTCCGCCCGGTTCCTCGCGCTTGCTGCCGTTTTTCAGCAGCTCCTTCATCTGCCTGAGCTCCGATACCGCGTTGTTATAGCCCACTTCGACATCATCAAGCCTCATATTTG
>CACYQK010000128.1:0-4468 GCA_902776495.1 uncultured Ruminococcus sp.
CAACGAGGAAGAACCGTTCGCTTACAGGCTCGCGGATTGCCTTGAATTCAACGCGCAGGTGCAAAGCCTATTAAACGGCGAAGAACCCGCTCCGCTCGAGAGCGTTGATACAGAATGTACGGCGGACTTCATATTTGATATGCACAAGCGTTTTGAGATCATGAGCAGCCAATGGCGCTCATATCTTGAAGAAACTGCCGAAAAAGCGGACAAGCTTACTATCAGCGCTGATTTTGAGCGCGATTTTGAAAAGTTCGCGCTGTACTACATCTACCGCTACTACCTTGAGGCGGTCAACTCGAACGACGTTATGTACTCGATAAAGCGGATAGTCTGCGCGTATATCGTGACCGGCAAGATGGACGCGCTCTTTGCCGAGAAAGATTATCCTCTCAGCAGGATGAGGGTATTGCAGAGGTACTCAAAGGAGGTCGAGCACTCCTACGACAACACCGAAGCGCTCAACGCCGAATTTGACAAGGACAAAAGATTTGAGGCTGAAAACCTCATCGCCCTGCTTGAAAGCCTTGTCGATTAACAATGTACAATTAACGATCAACGGTTTTGGTCATCAATATGGTGCTGATTTTTATATAACACAAAAAAGGTCGCTAAGCTCTTTAAATCGGAGCGAAGCGACCTTTTACTGTTAATTGTTAATCGTTAATTGTTAATTGTAAAAGCTTCCGCTTTTACTTCACCGACATTTTGCCGTAGCCGTATATCCGGTAGCTGTCTTCATAATACTGATACCTGGTAACGTATGAGTTCGCCATCCATTCGCCGGAGTAGTAATCGGGAACAGCGGCGTTGCCCTCGACGGTGTAAACATAGCCGTCGCTCACAGCTACAACGATTCCGATATGCGATCTGAAGCCCGCGCGGCCGAAGATTATCAAATCTCCCATTACCGGTATGTAGTCCGTGCTAAGCGAGAACTTGCCCATAGCGTCAAGGTTATCGCACCAAACGCCGACGTTCGCGCTGTATCCGCATTCGCTCAGGATATAACCTGCCTGCTTGAGCACCCAACCGGCGAAGATCGCACACCATTCGTCGAGCCTTCCGTTGTTGATCGCGTTGCAGTATTTTTGTCCCTTGTTACCCACCTCATTGAGTCCGATAGAAACGGAATTATACGCTCTGGGGTTAATGCTTATCGCGCCGGAGTACGCGCCCGCGGCATTTGCGTAAACCTTGTGAGTATCGGTTTCGCGGTGAACTCCGCAGACGCGGTAGCTTGTGGTCTGCTCATAAACCGCTCCCGAGTCCGTGTAGCTTGTCACGTTGCCAACGGCGATCGTACCTTTTTTGCCGGTATTTTTATTGGTTTTTTCAATTACATAGTAATCCGCACCGGGAAGCTGCGACCATTTGAGATATACGGCTTTTCCCGAAGTCCTTACCGAAAGCAAAGAGCCCTGCTGTGTAAAGGTAATACTCTTAACGTCCGAGAACGGGCTTTTTATACCGCCCTTGCCTGTGTAGCGAAGCTGGAAGAAATACAGCTTTCCGGATTTTAGGTTATTTGTCTGGTAATACAAATTGGTCGTATCTGCCGATGACCAGCTTCCGGCAGTCGATTCTTTATAATAAACCGTATAGCTTGCGGCGTTGTCCGCCTTGCTCCACGCCGCGCGGATTCCCGACGCGGTGTTGCTCATTGTGATCTCGGGCTTAGCGCAGGTCTCGCCCACCACTGTTTTTGACCAGTATCCGAAAGCATCGGAAGCCGTGGCAGCCCTGACCTGATACGCGCAGTACTTGCCCACAGGAACCTTTTTGTCGGTGTAGCTCGTGCCGTTTACGGTTATGTATTCGAAATTCTTTGCGTCCGAGAGCTTGCGGGCGATCTGATATTTTGCCGATCCGTTGACCCTGTTCCAGCTGAGCGAGATAGTATTGGCGGCAGTATTACTGCTGATAGATACCTTGGGCGGTTCTAAATAGACAATGTTTTTTGTCGCGGAAAACTTGCCGTCCTTGCCGCTTATGCTGTCGCTGTACATCTGGAAATAATAAAGCTGTCCGGATGTAAGCCCAGTAAATGTGTAATTCAGGTTTTTTGTGACGACGCGCGTCCAGTTTGCGTCCGTCGGCTTTTTGCAGTAAACAAAATACTGCTTGGTATTCTTTACGGCATCCCATACCACCTTGACGCCGTTAGAGACGTTTTGCAGAGTGATCGCGGGCCAGAAGGATATCTTCATCGAACTTGCGGACGACCAGCAGCTGTATGCCGTGCCGTTCTTAGGAGTGACATACATAGCAGTTACCTGATAATGGTAGGTATTGCCGTCATATACGTTCGTATCAACGTATGAGTTGGTCTCGGTATCTATATACTCGTAATTCTCCGCGCCGATCCTCATTTTTGCGATTCTGTAACAGTTAGCTCCGGGGACAACGCTCCAGCTGAGCCTTAATGATTTGTCCGTTTCAAAGCTGTTTACTACCGGATTCAAATGCGGAGTCGACATAAAAGTCAAGGCTTTTGGAGAAGAAAACGAGGTTTTTGTTCTGTCGTTAAGTATAGCCTGAACCTGAAAATAATACTGCTTTCCCGACTCAACATAATTATAAAGATGCTCTGTCTTATCAACAGTATATTTTTTCCAGTCGTTTTTGCCCGCCTCTGTTCCGCAGACAAGGTACTGCTTTGCGTTGCTGACAGCCGCCCACGAAAGCTTGATGCCGTCGGGCGTATTCGATAGCTTAACGTTCGGCGCGTTTGCCGCCGCAAGAGGCTCGCTGTCGTCCTTGTCGGGCAGGGTCGCGGCTTCGGTTTCTTCCGTTGCCTCAGTCGCTTCCTCAGCGGCTTCCTCTGTCGGTTCGGTCGCTTCCTCGGTTACCGCTTCGGTAGAGGGCTCCGTGACCTCTTCGGCAGGCGCGGTAGTTTCTTCCGTTTGCTGAACCTCCTGCGCCGCTGTTTGAGCGTCAGTGGATTCGGCGGCAAAGCCTGTGACCGCCGACGACATCAAAAGCGTCAAAGAACACATCACGGCGAGCGCCGAGCCGACTATTTTAAAATGCTTTTTATTTTGCATCAAATCCTCCTCATCGGAAAAGATTACTAATTTGTAATATAATAGCACAAAATATAGTGGTTAGTCAAGTGCTTTGACACCATTTTGTAATATTTTGACGATTTTGGAAGAATTAAGAGGTATCCTTTTGCACGACTTTTTCGCAAAAGAAACAGGGCGATCACCGACCGCCCTGAATTATTCGGTTTGTTTAGTTTGCAAAGGGTTGGTTGCCCATATTACCGCCGGGAGCCGCGTTGCCGTCGGGAGCCGCATTGCCGTCGGGAGGAGTCACTCCCCCTTGGCCGCCGCCCATTCCGCCGCCCATTCCGCCGCGGCCGCCGCCCATAGCGGGCTGGGGAATAGAGTCGACCTGCTCGCCGTTGATGATGATAGTGCCGCCGTTGTAGGTCGCGTTGCCGTCATAATCGAAGGATGACATCTGAGCGGTGATGTCGATCGTGCCGCCGTTCACGGTGATGTTGCCGTTGCAGTCGATCGCGTCGGTGTCGCCCTGACCCATTACGACAGTCAGCTTGCCGCCGTTGATCTCTATGTTGGGAGTGCCCGCCGAATTGCTCTTCTGCGTGCCGTTGATGCCGTCATCGGAAGCGGTTATGTCGATAGTTCCGTCGTTTATCTGTATCGATGTAGCTTCCATACCCTCCGCCGAGGTGAGCTTGAACGTACCGCCGTCGATTTGCAGCTGCGTCACTGCCTGGAACGCGTCGCTCGCGGCGTCGATCGTATATGTGCCGCCGTTGATGTAAACATAGCCCACGGTATCGTCCTCGCTGTTCTCGCTGTGGAAAGCGTCCTTTGAGGATTTGATGGTGAACGTGCCGTCATAAACAGCGATCGAGTCGTTAGCCTCTACGCTGTCAAGAGCTGAGGTGATGTTATAGGTTCCACCCGTGAATTTGACATCATCCTTGCCCGAGATACCGTTGCCCTGAGCCGAGTTGATCGTCAGCGCCGCGGTGCCGTTGAGCACGACATCATCCTTTGCGTAGATCACCGCGTCGGTGTTTGTATCGCCGTCCGCCTTGAACTCGCCCGTTACCGAAAGGCTGCTGTCCGCGCTTGTAGTGACAAAGCACTTGTCGGCGGAAGCCACATATATCGCGGGAGCGCTGTCGTTTGTTATGCTCACGCCGTCAAGCACGAGCTGAACCTTTGCCTGATCGTCAGCCTCGACCTTGATCGTGCAGTTTTTAGCGCTGCCCTTTATAATATATACGCCCTCCTCAGTGATGCTGAGCGTCTGTCCGTCGGACACCTCGAGCGTTTTTGCCGAGGAAGTGTCGGCGCTCTGTTCCAAATCGCGTTTGGTGAAAATATTGGTAGTGTCGATTATTCCCTTTTCATACCCCGAAAAAGTGACCTCCTCATTGCTGCCTGACGAACTGCCCGATGAGCTGTTTGAGCCGGAATCCGATCCG
>CACYQK010000129.1:0-4423 GCA_902776495.1 uncultured Ruminococcus sp.
TACCACGGGCACGAACACACCCGAAACCTTGTCGGCAATTTTCGCGATTGGCGCTTTTGTAGCCGCGGCGTCGCTGACAGTCTTAATAATCTGCGCCAGCGTGGTGTCCTCTCCGACGCGCATAGCCTCGCACTTTATATAACCCGAACGGTTGATTGTCGCGGCGGAAACCTGACTGCCCTTCTCCTTATCGACAGGCACGCTTTCGCCTGTCAGGGCAGATTCGTCAACCGCCGTCGCGCCTTCGAGCACGATACCGTCTACGGGTATGCTCTCTCCCGGGCGGACAACAAAGGTATCTCCCCTTTTGACCTGCTCTATCGGGACGGTCTTTTCCTTGCCGTCAATCAGCAAGGTCGCGGTTTTCGGTGAGAGGTTCATCAGGCTTTTCAGCGCGTCGGTCGTCCTGCCCTTCGACTTTGCTTCAAGGAGCTTGCCGACGGTGATTAGCGTTAAAATCATCGCGGCAGATTCAAAGTACAGGTCGTGCATATACGCCATAGCCCCAGCAAAATCCCCTGCCGCCTGCGCGGAGGTCATCAAAAACAGATTGACCGTGCTGTAAACAAACGATGTTGCCGAGCCGAGAGCAACGAGCGTGTCCATATTCGGAGCGCGGTGGATTACTCCCTTAAAGCCGCTGATGAAAAACTTTTGATTTATCACCATAACTATCGCGGCGAGCAGCAATTGAACAAGCGCTACCCCTACGCAGTTGCCGTCAAAAAACTTCGGCAACGGAAAGCCGAACATCATATGCCCCATTGAAAAGTACATCAACACGAGCAAAAATCCGATTGAAGCGACAAGGCGCTTTAGGATTTTCGGGCTTTCGGTGTCCTTCAAAGAATCCGCGTTCGGCTGAGAGGTTTTATTTTCTTTTCCCTTTTCGGCGGCGGTGTAACCGGCGTTTTCAACCGCCTTTATTATCTCGGCGGAATCCGCGCTGCCCTCAACTCCCATTGAGTTTGTCAGCAGGCTGACCGAGCAGGAGCTTACGCCGTCGAGCGACGACACCGCCTTCTCAACCCTCGCGGAGCACGCGGCGCAGCTCATTCCGCCAACGTCAAATTGTCTCATCAAATCACCTCATAAGCTTTTGCAAAGTGTCCATAAGCTCGTCGATAACCTCGTCCTTGCCCTCTCTTATATCATCCGCAACGCAGGTGTGAATATGACTTGAAAGCAGCTCTTTGTTAAAAGAGTTTATCGCGGCGTTGACCGCGGCAGCCTGAACGAGTATATCGGGACAGTAGGCGTCGTTTTCAAGCATACGCTTAATTCCGCGGATTTGCCCCTCGATGCGGTTAAGGCGGTTAACAAGCTTTTTATACTCAGCTTCGTCGCGCTTTTTGGTCTTGTGACAAGCGCAGACATCGGTTTTCTTTTCTTCCACAAATATACCCCCTATAGGTATTTTCAGCTTTATTATATACCCCCATAGGGTATTTGTCAAGGCTAAAAAAACCGCCCTGCAAAAGCAAAGCGGTTTGATTTATAAATTAGTCTGCTGAGTAAGGGAGCAGTGCGAGGTGACGCGCACGCTTGATTGAAGTTGTGAGGTCACGCTGATGTCTTGCGCAGGTGCCTGTTACACGGCGGGGAAGGATCTTTCCTCTCTCGGACAGGTAACGGCGGATGCGGTTTACATCCTTGTAGTCGATATGCTCTACCTTATCAACGCAGAAGGCGCAAACTTTCTTGCGGCCTTTTCTGCCTCTGTTAGGTCTGTCAGCCATCTTGGGTTCTCCTTTCGTGAGAATTATTTAAATTTAGTTAGATTTTTAATTAGAATGGTAAATCATCGTCGAGCGGCATATCCTGAAAATCGGCGTTTGTTCCGCTCTGGTATGAGGGCTGTGCCGGCTGGGGCGCAGGCTCCTGATACTGCTGGGTCTGCTGAGGCTGCTGGGGCTGAGAATACTGATTTCCGTATGACTGGTTGTTATAACCGCCGCCGGAATAATCTCTTTTCTCGCCTGTAAACGATACGTTGTCGGCAACTACCTCTACAACAGTACGGTTAGCGCCGTCTCTTGTCTGATAGGTTCTGCTCTGCAACTGACCGTCAACCGCAATCAACGAACCCTTGCCGAAATAACGGCAAACAAATTCCGCGGTCTGTCTCCAGCATACAACATCAATAAAATCCGCCTTGCGCTCTTCACCGTTCCTTACGTAATTGCGCTCTACGGCGATCCTGATACTTGTAACGCTGATGCCTGAATTTGTTGTTTTGAGCTCGGGATCCGATACCAGACGACCCATTAAAATAACACGATTTAACATAATTTTTCCTTTCGTCATTCGTAATTCGGAAGATTTCTTCCTACAATACACATATTCGTTTTAGTTTTAGTCTTCTTCTTTCTTGATAATGAGTGAACGGATAACGCCTTCTGTAATTCTGAAGCGGCGGTCAAGCTCCGCGGGGAACTCGGCTGTGCTTTCAAAATCAAAGAGAACGTAATAGCCTTCACTTTCCTTGTTGATAAGGTAAGCAAGCTTTCTCTTGCCCCACTCGTCAACGTTTTTCAAAGTGGCACGTTCCTCAATGAGGTTCTTGAATCTTTCGATAAGAGCCTGGTTTGTTTCCTCACCGTTCTTCATTGAGAGAATCATTACGGTCTCGTAATTAGCTGTAACTGCCATCACTTTGCACCTCCTTCTGGACATTATGGCGGATCTCTCCGCAAGGATTTGCCGCATTTTGGGCGTCCTTCGCCCAATGCAACAGATACATTATAACATAAAAACTATGCTTGTCAACCATTTTTTCACAATTTTAATCGCCTTTACCTCTATATAATTGGCAATACAACGCATTGACAAATCTAAACAATGCTTTATAATATATTATGAATGGAATATTATGGATTGGTATGCGAAATTAAGAATATCTATGAAAGAATCTATGAAAAAGACAGGACGGTGTTATTTTGTTTACGTCAATACTAAAAGAGCACAAGGGGTTTGGCAAGCAAATATTCCTGCTGGCTAAAAACGAGCTCATCAAAACCTACAAGGGTGCGGTTATCGGTCCGCTTTGGTCGGTAGTTAAGCCCGCGTTTACTATCTTTGTTTACTGGTTTGCATTTTCTGTCGGTATCAAAGCGTTAAAGGCGGTCAAGATACACCTGAACGGTATGAATCACGAGGCGTTTTCGATTGATTTCTTTACCTTTATGTTTATCGGTATCGTTCCGTGGTTCTTTATTCAGGATCAGATCGTTCAGGGCGCAAAAACTCTCAGAAACAACCGACAGTTTATTACTAAGGTCAAATTCCCTGTATCAACTATTTTGACCTATACCGGATTATCAAGGCTGTTTGTACATTTCTTTCTCGTAGTAATTATGTACATATACGTGCTGTTCCGCATAGGACCCTCGTGGTACAACCTGCAATTCCTCTTTTATTGTCCGTTGATGTTTATGTTCTTTTTGGCGCTTTCTTGGTCAACTGCTCCGATGTCGGCGTTCAGTAAAGACTTTGAAAGCCTTATTGTTTCGATAATGTCGGGCGTATTCTGGCTATCGGGTATTATGTACGACAGCTACAGCTTTACCGGAATCCTCAAATACGCTATGTTGCTCAATCCAATCAACTTTTTTGCAAACGGCTACAGGAACTGCTTCTTGTATCACCGTCCGTTCTTCTATTATAAAACAGAATTTGTTATTTTCCTTGCAGAGTTCGTGATTGTATTTTTACTTGGTATATTCAATTACAACAGGCTCAGGAAAAAGCTTCCCGACGTACTTTAAGGAGGTAATAATATGTCTGAACCGATCATTACCTTTAAGAATGTCAGCAAAACATATATTCTTTACAAAAACGACCAGGCGCGTTTTAAGGCGTTGTTTATCAAGCCCAAAAACCCAAAAACAAACCGCGCGCTCAACGATGTTTCTTTTCAGATCTACCGCGGTGAATCCGTAGGTATCGTAGGCGACAACGGCGCGGGTAAATCGACTCTGCTCAAGATGATAACGGGCGTTGCATTTCCCGACGAGGGCGATATTATAGTAGACGGCAAGGTTGCCGCTCTGCTCGAGCTCACAGCGGGCTTTTCGCTTGAAATGACAGGCAGAGAGAACATTTACCTGAAGGGCTATATCCTCGGGCTTGAGGATAATTATATTAAGGAAATCGAAGAAAATATCATTGAATTCGCACAGCTCGGCGACTACATTGACCAGCCCGTAAGAACATACTCGAGCGGTATGAAAATGCGCCTCGGCTTTGCGATCAATGTTAATATCGAACCCGATGTACTTGTTGTCGACGAAGCCTTATCTGTCGGAGACGCGAGCTTCAAGCGTAAATGTAAAGATAAAATCAAAGATATTATGAGCAAGGGCACCACCGTTCTTTACGTTAGCCATATCAAATAGGTTTATGGTGCAAAGATAAGCATTTC
>CACYQK010000130.1:0-4415 GCA_902776495.1 uncultured Ruminococcus sp.
CCGCCGCTATAGCTCCCGTTGAAGCGTCGCCCGCGGTATACCTCGCGGAGATCACCGAGCAGTTTGACAGCTCAACGCGGCTGTTTTCGGCGCCTATTGTCACCGAAGGCGTCTGCGGCAGTCTTTCGAGCATCGCAGCAAGGTCGTGTTCGTTCTGCAAAAACTCCCAAACACGGTGCGCTCCCGTCAAGTCCATGCCCGTGACGTTCATCAGCCTTCCGAAGCCGCTGTGGTATACGCTTACCTGAGCCGCCTGCTCGCATGCCTCCATGATCGCCATAAGCGGAGCGGTCATAAAGAGCGACAGCTCGCCGAAGTTCGCGGCGGCAGTCTGGACAAACGGTCTGTTTACGGCGCTCAGCCTTATTCCGGCGAAGGTGTCGTTAAAGGCTTTTTCGAATACGCCGAGCAATTCGGGAGTCAGCAAAAACTCACAGCGGAAAAGCTTTGTTTTGATAACGCCGTTTGAGGCTATAACAACCGCCATACCGGCGTGAGCGCCCGTTGGCACAAAGCTTATCCTGCGGATCCTGCCCTCGTTTCCGTCGGGCGTTGTAGCAAGCGCCACGCAGCCTGTCAGGCGGGAGAGCGTATCGGCAGCGCCCTGCAAAATGCTTTCGGGCGAGTCGGAGTTCTTAGCCAAGGCTTCGCGTATATACTCCTCGCCGCTTTCGGTAACGGGCGTAAGCTTCATTATGTTGTCCACGTAGAAGCGGTAGCCTGTTTGGGTTGGGATCCTGCCTGCCGAGGTGTGAGGCTGTACGATATAGCCCTTTTCGGTAAGCTCCGCCATATCGTTGCGGACCGTTGCCGATGAAACCGAAAGACCTTCGGCGCTCAGCAGCGACTTGGAACCTACGGGCTCGCCGCTTTGGATAAAGCGCTCTACGATTTCGGCGAGGATCATTTGCTTTCTCGCGGATGGTTCCATATCATTCACCTCTTTTGAGGATTAGCACTCTCGGTGGTCGAGTGCTAACTGCTTTATTCATACTATATCCTAAAAGTCAGAAAAAGTCAAGCGGTATTTTGAAAATTCTTGAAAGAATCACATTTTTCACCTGCCGTTCACATAAGCTTACGGTTGACAACTTCATTCAAAGCCGCTATATTATTAGAAAGAACAGGGAAAAGAAGTGATTGTGTGGCTTTGCAGTATATATATGTATTCCTTTGGGCGTTTTTAGCCGTAATGGTCTTGGCAGTCGGAAGGAAAGAAGGGCTGCTCGCCTATGTTATGGCGGCGTTCTTTGTGTTTATGACGGTGTGGTACGGGCTGCGCGCGTTTGGCGGAATAGCCATGTTTGACGGGGTGCTGCTTGTTGTGTTCCGCTGTCTGCTCGGTGCCTTTGCCGTTGGGCTGGGAATCGTGTGGTACATAAAGCGCCGGGGCGGAAAATAGCCTTATACCATATATATAGTAGTGCCTGTAAGTGCACACAATATGTGGGCGAAAAACTGAACCTGCGCAAAAAATAACGGTTTTTTTGAAAAAAAGCTTGATTTTACCGCGCGTTTATGCTATTATACTACCTATATGACTGATATTAAGGAGGTGGGACAATGGCAAACATCAAGTCCGCGAAAAAACGTGTAAAGGTTATCGCGACCAAAACCGCTCGCAACAAGGCTGCAAAGTCGGCTCTTAAGACTGCAATCAAGAAAGCGTACTTCGCTGTTGACACCAATGCTGATAATAAGCAGGAGGCAGTTCGTTTCGCGATCAAAAAGATTGACCAGGCTTCGGCAAAGGGTATTCTGCACAAGAACACCGCTGCAAGAAGAAAATCCAATCTTACAAAGCGCCTTAACGCTTCCGCGTAAAAGACATTTTAATGCTGAAACCTAAAAGCAGAGTTTTTCTCTGCTTTTTTTGTTTTTCTGTTGACATTTCTGAGAAAATTGTTTAAAATATATTTAGTATATGCGCAGAGTATTGTCAATAATATTTATAACAACGGAGGTTTCATCATGAAAAACAAAAAGTTATTCTGGATTATCGGTATTATTTCAGTTGTAGCGGCTCTTTCCGCTGCTTTCACTGCGTTCTTTATTGTTAAAGACAAGCAGAAAAAAGACGATGAGGAGCTTATGGAGTACCTCGACAGCGCTATTGAGTAAATCGCACGCCCGACAAACGTCGGGCTTCTCTTTTATTTTTCGGGGGGGTGTTTTTGTGATCGAACGTGAGCTTGAACGGCTGTTAAAAGATGCAAAGTCCGACGCGGCGCTTAAATCCGAGCTTATAAAAACGCGCGAAAGCGAGGAACCCGTTGAGGATTTTTGCAATCTTGCGCGTGAAAAAGGCTATGAAATATACTTAGGCGAGCTGTTTTCGCTGGGGCTTACCGAAAACGACGCAAAGCTCAGGAGCGTAAACGGCGGCGGCGTAAACCCCATTGAGGGCTGGGACGACGCATACGAGCAGTTCTTTACCTCGCTTCTTTGGACGTGACATACTTGCTTTTTGCAAAAAAGTGTGGTAAAGTATAACTGTTATTTTTCCATTAACATAACAGGAGGCTGTTTTATTATGAGAAAACCCGATAAAAAAGAACATATCAATCTGTTCTTTTCCGCGTTTTTGGTTATCGCGTTTATTGTTTGCGCCAACTTCTTCTCCAAGTTCACCGAGAACATGGATCTTATGACAGGCAGAATTATTACGGCGGCAGTTTACGCCGTGTTCGGCATTCTGCTGTTTTACGCCACAAGAGTCGGCGACGGCAAAGCGGTAATGCGCTTTTCACCCCTTACGCTGATCGTGCTTGTTCTGCCCACTCTGCTTATCATTCTTGCCACTTTGTTTGAGGGAATGCCGCTTCACAAGACCTTTGCTCCGGACGGAGTAACAGGGCTGAGCGTGGTAACATCGCTGGCGGCTGTAGCTTTAGGCTACGGATTGCCCTATTCCTTCTGCAGCGGCTTTGAGCTTGAAACAGACGACGCTGCCGAAACTGCTGAGGACGAGGAAGCCCCCGCCGTGCTCAAGGGCGGAATCGAGGAGGACTTGCTCGACGAGGAGGACTCCGAGGAAGCGGGATTTGACGAGGACTTTGATTTTTCTGACGAATAATTGATTATTTGCATAGGGCGTGCCGGTCGGCGCGCCTTTTTTGGCTTTACGGCGCAAATGCGGTATAATGCGGCTTTTGTCTGAAAATGTCAACAAAAATCACGGTGAAAGGCAGTTTATTTTCTCCGCGGGAGAATCGGCTAAGCCGCGTGATTTGTTGACTTTTAATTCTTGATATAATATAATAATTGATGTATAAAAACTTTTGAATTAAGAAAAAGAGGGATTATTTATGATACCGTTCAACGTACCTCCGTTTTTGGGGACAGAAACAAAATATATCGTCGAGGCGATAAATAACCAAAAGATCTGCGGCGACGGTCCGTTCACCAGGAAGTGCCACGAGTGGCTCGAAAACAAAACAGGCACCGCAAAGGCTCTGCTGACTACATCCTGCACCCATTCGCTTGAGATGGCGGCGCTTCTTTTGGAGATCCAACCCGGTGACGAGGTTATTCTTCCCTCGTTTACTTTCTGCTCTACCGCCGACGCGTTTGTGCTCCGCGGCGCAAAGCTGGTGTTTGTGGATATCCGTCCCGATACCATGAATATCGACGAAACAAAAATCGAGGACGCCATCACCGATAAAACAAAGGCTATCGTGCCTGTCCACTACGCCGGAGTAGCATGCGAGATGGATACTATCATGGATATCGCAAAGCGCCATAACCTGAAGGTCGTTGAGGACGCGGCTCAGGCTGTTATGTCCGAATACAAGGGACAGGCTCTGGGAACTATCGGCGACTACGGCTGCTACTCGTTCCACGAAACAAAGAACTACAGCATGGGCGAGGGCGGAGCGCTGCTTATTAAGGACGCCTCAAAAATCGAGGACGCCGAGATTTTGCGCGAGAAGGGTACCAACCGCAGCGTTTTCCTGCGCGGTCAGATAGATAAATACACCTGGGTAAATCACGGCTCGTCCTACCTGCCCAGCGACATGAATGCCGCTTACCTTTGGGCGCAGCTTCAGCAGGCGGACATGATAAACGAAAACCGCCTCGCTTCATGGCAGAGATATTACGACAGCTTTGAGCAGCTTGAAAAAGAGGGCTATGTTCAGCGCCCGATCATTCCCGCCGAATGCAAGCAGAACGCCCATATGTTCTATCTCAAGGCTAAGGACTTGGAGGAGAGGACGGCGCTGATCTCCTTCCTCAAGAAAAACGATATTCTTGCCGTATTCCACTACATTCCGCTTCACGGCGCGCCCGCCGGCAAAAAGTTCGGCAGGTTCCACGGCGAGGATGTTTACACCACCAAGGAATCCGACAGGCTGCTCCGTCTGCCGATGTACTACAACCTTACCGACGCCGACATTCAAAAGGTTATCGATACC
>CACYQK010000131.1:0-7639 GCA_902776495.1 uncultured Ruminococcus sp.
CTTGTCGGCTTCTTCCTTGGGAACCTCGGCGCCGCAGATAATAAGCATAATGTCATAGCGCTTGGCGTTAAGCTTCTCGGTCAGCCCGATCGCGGTCTCTGCCCTGTCCGGGCTGTCGATATATATCTTATCATCAACAAAGCCTATGTAGTCGTCCTTTTTGACAACAACGCCGTCCATCTCGGTATCGCGCACCGCCTTGGAAACTCCGCCGGTAACTACTCCGGCGATCACTTCCTCGAGCTCTGAGATAATGGTCTCAACATCATTTGAGGTGGTGTCAAGCATAGAGATAGCCGCGTAACCCTCGCCGATGGTCTTGCTGGGAACGACCCTTACATCCGCGCCGTCATACAAATCCGCCGCCTGCTTTGCCGTCATAGTTATGTTACCGTTGTTCGGGAACATAAAGATAGTGTCCGCGTTGACCTCGTTGAACGCCGAGATCATATCCTCGGCAGACGGGTTCATACTCTGTCCGCCGTCAACAACATAGTCACAACCGAGCGAAAGGAAGGTTTCCTTGATACCCTCGCCCGCCGCTACGCTGACGATACCGTACTGCTTATGCGGCTTTTGCTTTTGGGGGACGAACTCCTTTTGCGAGTGAGTCTCGTTGTGCTGGAGCGTCATATTCTCGACCTTCATTGTGAGAAACTCGCCGAATTGCTGAACATAGTTGAATACGTCGCCGGGCTTCTTTGTATGAACGTGCACCTTAACGACCGTACCCTCACGGAAAGCGACTACCGAATCGCCCACGCTGTTGAGCCAGTCGATCAGTGCATCAATATCGAAGGAGTCGATGTCGATCTTTGCTTTTTGCAGTCTGAGCAGGAACTCTGTGCAATAGCCGAACTCGAGCACGCTGTCCTCGGTAAAGGCGTCAAGGTCGATATGCTTCCTTGATGCAGTCGGCTCTGCCACCGCTTCAAAAGTTTCTCCGCTGATCGCTCTTTTCATACCCTCGACGATATAGATAAAGCCCGCGCCGCCGCTGTCGACAACGCCCGCTTCTTTTAAGACGTCGAGCAGATCGGGCGTCCTCTCAAGAGAGCGGCTGAGCTCCCAAAGCAGGTCGTCAAAGTATTCCTCAAAGCTGCTGTTGTTGGTAAAACGGTTGTTGGCATGGCGGACGCCGTCCTTGTAGACCGTTAGGATCGTGCCCTCAACGGGAACCGATACCGCGCTGTACGCCTCTTTAACGCCGCTTTCCATCGCTTTGGCGAACATCGGAACATTGGCGCTTTCAACGCCCTCCAAGCCCTTGGCTATGCCGGCGAATATCCTCGATAAAATCACGCCCGAATTACCTCTTGCGCCGAGCAGCATACCGCTCGCTGCGCGCGACGAGATAACAGCGACAGAGTTTCCTTCATTTCCGGAAAGCGTCGCGGCACCTGCGTCGATAGTCATAAACATATTGTCGCCGGTGTCGCCGTCGGGAATCGGGAAAACGTTCAGTTCGTTGATCGTTTTGATGTTTTCTCTTAATCTTGCGGCGCCGCTTTTGATCATATTTGCGTACAAAGCGCCGTCCATTGATTTTGTGCTCATAGAACCTTCCTAACATTAAGGCGATATCGCGCATAAGCGGTAAAGCCTTTATAATTGGTGTTATTGCAGCCAAAGGATATTATAACATATAGAAAAAAAATAATCTACATTTTTTGATAAATTTTTCATTGTAAAGATGTGTAAAAGCCGGATTTTTCGCGCAGTATTGACATTTTCCCCAATAAAGTATAAAATTTGTGTGAGGATGTGGTGTATTTGAGCAATAAAAACAGCATTGATATATATTCTCAATCTGATAAAAACAGAAAAAAAGGCAAAGGCGGCAAGGTAGCGCTGATAATAATACTTGTTTTTCTTGTACTTTTGATTGCCGCGGCAGCGTGGATCTGGTTTTTTAACAGGGATCTTATAGCTGATTATCTGCCCCAGCAAGAGACAGAGCCTGCAACTGCCGAGGTCACGACCGTACAAGCCACCACCGCCGAACCCACCGGGGAAGTCACTACCGTAGCTGAGATCGAAGTCCCCGACGTCAGCGGCTTTAAGGCAACAGACGCGTATTCCAAGCTCAACAGCGTGGGACTGCGCTACACTATTATTCGCGAATACAACAACCAGATCCACGCGGAATATGTTATAAGCCAGGACCCCGCGCCCGGAACGGTCATTAAGCAAAATGAAACGGTAACTCTGCATATTTCAAAGGGTATCGACCATCCGTCCGATGAACCTACCGCGCCTACCACGGCAACAGAGCCGTCAAAAAAGCCCGAGGATAAAAAGAAACAAACGGGCAGCTATATCCTCAAAGATTCAAGCACACGTATCATCGACCAAAGCGAGCTGTACTCGCTCGATACAAACGAACTGACGCTCGCGCTCAATGAGGTATACGCAAGGCACGGCAGAAAGTTCAATTCTCCTGAGATTCAGGCGTATTTTGACAAGCAGCCATGGTACAAAGGCACGGTCTCTCCGGTCGATTTTGACGAAAACTCGCTGTCAGACATTGAACGCGCCAATGTCAACACTATCCTCGCCGTTTTAAAAGAAAGATAAATCCAAATTAAAATTAGTATCAGAGGGCTTCCGCAAAAAGCGGCAGCCCTCTATAATATTTCCGTTATTTTTTCTTTATTCAGTTTTTCGCCGATAACTATCACTATGTCCTGTCCGTTATCTATCGGGGTCAGGCTTATGCCGTCACGCGCGGCGTTGAGCTCAAGCCAACCGTCATTTTGCTTTACAAAGCCTTTCACCCTGAAAACTCCGCCGCAAACCTTAGAATCAAAAAGTCGCTTAACCCTTGACTTCAGCTCCTCCGCGCCAAGCCCTAGCTCCATAAAATAGAGCGAAGTAAAGCCCGAATCATCGGTGGTTTGCAGCTTTGTGAAATCGGGCGAATAGCAGCCGCAGTTTTCAAGCTCCTCAAAATCCGCGTCCGTGAACTCATCCCACGGTTTTGTGATGACATCGTTTTCAAATCTGCGGCGGCTTCCGTGAGAGCGCAAAACAGCGTTGATGAGGTTTACGGCTCTGTCCGCGGCGGATCTATCCGCGAGCTGAGTTTTGCTCAGCACAAGCCTGCCCGCCACACACGCCTGAGAAGCCAAAATATACTCCGCGCTCCGCGATAGTTCCGAGTACAAATTTACATCAGCAACGGCAATAACGCTGCCGATCTCGTACCAACGGTCGAGCGGTTCCTCGTAGAGCGAATCAAAGAATTCGTCGACGTCAAAAACTCCCGACGGCTCTATCAAAACGCGGTCGCAGCCGCTCATAGCGAGGGCTATCAGCTTTGTTTTGAACCGCCTTTGGTGGCAATCGCTGTCGCACGCGCCCGCTACGGATTCTATCCCGCACCTATCCCCCTCAAGCTCAGAGAGCAGCATTGTGTCCACATTTACCGCGCCGTAATCGTTGACAAGGATACCGATTTTAAGCCCCTTGCCGAGCAGGTAACGGGCGTATTTTTTTATAAATGTCGTCTTGCCGCTGCCCAAAAAGCCGGTTATCAGGTCTATCTTAATCATCCGACAACTGCCTTATAAAGTCCGCGGCGAGCTGTTCGTTTTCTTCTTTTTTCTCGTCCAAATCGGTGAGGATAAGCTGAGGCTTGATTTCAACGTCAAGCAGCTTTTCGAGCTTTTTGATCGACTTTTGCGCGCCCGAGCCCATATATGTCGCAACCGCACCGATCTCCTTGCCGCCGAGAGCGTCCTTGTTCTCGCTGACAAAGCTTCTGATAGGCGGCGTTATGCTGCTCGCCCACACGGGATAGGCAAAAATCACTCTGTCATATTTGTCCGCGCTGAAAACATACGGCTGAAGCTTGGGCTTTTGCCCCATCAGCGCGCTTTTTCCGCCCCAAAGGAACTTTTTTGCTCCGCTGTCGGGGTAAGCTTTGACGGGATGAAGCGCGAGCAGATCGGCTCCCGTTTGTTTTGAGATCTCCTCAGCCCATTTTTTGGTGAAGCCCTCAAGTGAGTAGTAAACGATTACAGTCTTCATTTTTAACCTCCGAATTTATAAATTGAAAATTGATAATTGAGAGTAGGGGCGGACCTATGTGTCCGCCCGCAAAGCCCGGCGTTTGTTCACGCAGAAAAACCTAATATAATACCCAAATTTTGGTTGAACGCCCTCGGAAGCACACACGGGTGCTCCCCTACAATGTTAAAGAAATGTTTGCGTTGATTTCTTAAGTTAAAGACATTGCCTGATAGGGGAAATGTCACGAAGTGACAAAAGGTGATTCCCTTTTTAAGGGAAATGTCACGAAGTGACAAAAGGATTGCCGACGTGCTAAGGTTGCCGACGTGCTAAGGGTGCCTTGGTGCGGACAACGTCTACCCTTAATCATCCATTATCCATTGAAGAACAGGTGTTCAATCAATATTTTTAAACCAATGCAAATAAGCACGATACCGCCGACAAGCTCGGCTTTTGATTTGTATTTCGCGCCAAAGACGTTGCCGATTTTTACGCCGACCGCAGAAAAAGCAAAGGTTATCACACCGATCAGCGACACCGCCGGAACGATCTGCACATCCAAAAACGCAAAGGTCACGCCGACCGCGAGAGCGTCAATGCTCGTCGCGACCGCGAGCGGAAGCATCGTTTTAGGCGAAAACGATGAATTCAGATCCTCGTCATCCTTTTTAAACGATTCGCGTATCATATTCGCGCCGATCAGTGCGAGCAAAACAAAGGCTATCCAGTGGTCAACGCTCTTTATCAGGCTTTCAAACTGTTTTCCGAGCAGCCAGCCCAGCACGGGCATTCCCGCCTGAAATCCGCCGAAGTACAAGCCGGCAATAACGCTCTGCTTTTTACTGTATTTTTGCACCGACAAGCCCTTGCAGATAGATACCGCGAAGGCGTCCATAGCAAGCCCTGCCGCCAGTATTACCAATTCTATTATTGACATATTTTCTCCTAAAAAACAAGCTGTACCAAAACCATATAGAACGCTACGCCGCCGAAAACGCTAAGCAGAGTGTTCCTGCGCCAGATGTGAAGTCCTGCCACCAGCAAACCTGCAAGCAGCTCGGGGATGCAGTAGGGGTATCTGAAAAACGACACATCCTTAAAGCAGTAGACTACAAGCATTCCGATAACAGCATATGGCAGCACCGTGCCCAAATATGTAACTACCTTTGGTCTTTTTCTGCCCTCGGGGAAGCAAATGAACGGCAAAAACCTGACGAACATCGTGACGCCCGCCATTACCGCTACAAGTATCAGCGAGTATTTTGTGTCAATCATCGCCGTGCGCCTCCTCTCCGTCGGGCTCGGCGGTCTTGTCGAGCTTCTTTCTGAAAATCACGAGCTCAAAGGCGATGAGCACCATCGCAGGGATGATGAACAGATCCGCGCCGAAGATCACGAGGCAGACGATAGTTGTGCTCACGCCGAGTATCACGGGCAGATGCTCCTTTGAGGTCAGCCACTGCTCGACCATTATCACAATAAACAGCGCGGTCATAGAGTAGCCGATGCCCTCGTTTGAAAACGGCAATATCTCTCCGAGCACCGCGCCGAGCGTACAGCCCGTTATCCAATAGCAGTGGTCGAGCGCCGTTAAAAATAAATAGTATTTTTTGTGGTCGATCGTGTCGTCAAGCTTTGCCGAGCATACGACCGAATATGTTTCATCGGTCAGTCCGAAAATCAAATACGGCTTGAACCACCCCGCGCCGTTGTACTTGTCGAGCAGCGAAAAACCGTAGAAAAAATGCCGCGCGTTGATTATAAACGTCATTATAGCGGTCGTGACGATCGACGCGGAGTTTGCCAAAAAGTCAACGCCCGCGTACTGACCCGAGCCCGTAAAAATAGTAACGCTCATCAGGATAGCCCACCAAAAGCTGTAGCCCTTGCTCTGGAGCAAAACTCCGAAGCCTATGCCGAGCGCGAGGTACCCCGCAAGCACGGGAAGGCTGTCCCTGAAAGCCCTTTTGAAAGTTCTCTTTATCATAAATAATCCTATACCTGCCTATTTGCTCAAAAAATCTGTGTCTAAAACAATAAAATGGTTCTTGTGAAAGTCGATGACGCCTTCCTTTTTCAGCTCTCCGAGTGAGCGCGAGAGCGCCGCGCGGTCAACCGCGAGGTAGCTTGCGAGCTCCTCGCGCGTCATCGGGATATCAAACTCTGTGCTGCCGTTACTATTATGGCAGAAGCTTAAAAATCTCAGGATCTTTTCCCTTATGCTCCGCTGGGTAAGACAGTACATCCGCTCCGAAATAGCATTGAACAGACCTTTTTGCGATCTTATCAGGTTGACAAGCATTTTCTGCTGGATCACCGCGATTTTTTTATCGGTGACGTACAGAGAATCCGGATCGATAAGAATGACCTCGCTGTCCTCTTTGCCTTCGATCTCTATCAGAGTGTTGCTGTAATCGAGGATGGAATACAGCGAGCCGCTGCTTTCACCTTCGGTGAATGTCTTGATATATGTTTTGTTGCCGTTGCTGTCGGTGCTTGAGATCAGCACATCGCCCGCCACGACTACGCTTATCATATTTGAGTACTGTTTTTCAAGGCTAATGGTCTGCCCCTGATACAGCGAAATATAGTACGGCTTTGAGTGCTGAACAAACTCGTAGATCTCGCTGTCGGTCAGCCCGTTGAACAACACCTTGTCGTGCAGCGTGCTGAAATGCCCGGTCTTGATATTTTCAAGATATCGTTTCATCTTTTTTCACCCGTACTATCTTACCACTTCTTCGTTGCTTTTGCAACATATAATTTGCTTTTTTAAATCCCTTTGAATACAATAATTCCTATTGGAAAAACGGAAAATCTGTGCTATAATTATCTTTGTATATGGTAATTTTGAGTTTTGGAGGCAGAATATGAAGCTACACGGTATTAAGGTGCCGCACAAAAAGAACACTGCCGATCGTCCGCCCGTCAGGCTCGGGGTACCCAAAACGGTATCTATCCCTATGTCAATGCACATAGGCAAGCCTGCCAAGCCCGTTGTAAAAAAAGGCGACGAGGTAAAGGTCGGACAGCTTATCGGCGAGGCGGACGGATTCATCTCCGCTCCCGTTCATTCAAGCGTGTCGGGCACGGTGCTCAAGGTCGATGATATGACGATATCCAACGGTGCAAAGGCAAAATGCGTTGTGATAAACACCGACGGCGAGCAAACGGTATATGAGGGGGTTAAGCCGCCCGAGCTAAGCGATTTGGAAAGCTTTACCGAGGCGGTCAAAAACAGCGGTTCCGTAGGACTGGGCGGCGCGGGCTTCCCGACCTATGTAAAGCTGCTTGTAAAAGATCTGAGCAAGCTCGACGCAGTCGTGATAAACGCCGCGGAGTGCGAGCCGTACATAACCTCAGATACACGCACGATGCTCGACAAGAGCGATGACATTTTTAACGGTATCGACGCGCTCAGGAAGTATCTCAAAGTAAAAAGGTTCATCTTCGGGATCGAAAAGAACAAGCCCGAGGCGATAAAAAAGATGCAGGAGCTTTCCGCAAATTTTAATGATATAGAGGTAAAAGTCCTGCCGTCATCCTACCCGCAGGGCGGCGAAAAGGTGCTTGTATATAACACAATAGGAAAAATAATCCCCAAGGGCGGTCTGCCGCTCGATGT
>CACYQK010000132.1:0-4286 GCA_902776495.1 uncultured Ruminococcus sp.
GGCTTATTCAAAAGCTTACTCGAGTAACAACTGAATAACAAACCACAGTCGGTAAAAAATCATGATTTGCCAAATGGTAAATGGCGCACGAATAATAATATTGATTGGCTCCGATAATATGGGCCTCTCAACAGAATTAAAGGAGGAAACTATTATGACACCCATCATGAGTTTACACAACATTGATGTAGCAGAGTTCCTCGCCGTGCTTGATACCTGCGAGGGCAACGTATATCTTGTAACCAACGAAGGCGACAAACTTAACCTCAGATCCAAGCTTTGCCAGCTTGTAGGCCTTACAAAGCTTATCGAGGGCGGCAAAATTGCCGAGGCGAGCATCTTCTGCGAGAACAAGAATGACGAAAGCAAGCTTTTCAGATTCAACTTCTTCGGCGACACTGCTAACGCTAAGGTTGGATAATAAAAGCGAATTAGGAAAGTATATTTGAAAAGATTTTGTCAATTAATTAATTACACTAATCCACGTTTTTCACGTTAATTTCAAAACTTCTAAACAGGAAAGAGCCGCTTTTCAGCGGCTCTTTCCTGCGTTTGAAACGCAATCAGCGCGCCTTTGGAGAATGTCTGCTGACAAAAACGTTTCTGCAGCGGCGCAACAAACGAATTCGGAATTCGGAATGCGGAATTATATTTTCAGCAGGATTTCTGCATATATTAAACATCTCCGTTACATTTCATATGGGCGCACCCATGTGTGCGCCTTAAAAATGTTTCTGAAATTGCGAATTTTTTTCGCGGGCTGTATTAAACTTTTACAAGCAGCGCTTCTCTGTCGAACATTGCAACCAGGTATTCGGGGAAGATATTGCGCCAATAGGGTACCAAATGTTCGCCGTTAGGGTTGTAGTGGTAAAAAAGCTTGTCCTTGGGGAAGCCCTTGTCAAGCAAGCCTGATTTCATAGCTTCTGCCGACAATTTGTTGTCCTGAACGTCGCCCGAATACATATATACGCAGGGTGATTTTTCAAAGTCTTTGTCTTTCAAAAAATTTTCCCATGCGGATTCATCGTAGAATGCAAAGGCGGGCGACAGCGCTCCGACGGTTCCGAAAACGTCCGGGTGTTCCATTCCGGCGTAGAAGGCTGCCATACCTCCCAGAGAAGAACCGGCAATTGAGGTGTGCGCCGCGTCGGTATATACATTGTATTTCTTTTGAATAAACGGGACGACCTCATTGACAACAAAATCGCAAAAAGGAATACCCTCCTTGTTGCTGATGACAAACGCGCTGTCGGGGTCTGCAAATTCGCCCAAATCGGGCACAAGCTCATCGTCGCGCGTGACTTCGGTTGTGGAGATAGCTACAACAATAGCCTTGTTTTTGCTTTCCTTCATCATGCTTGTAACGCTTTCGGCAACGTTCCAGCAGCCCGAGCCCATACCGGACTCAAAGTCGCGCACCAGCATCCACTGACCGTCATAAAGGTAAATTGTGGAGTACTTCTCAGCCGAATCAGCGTCGTAGTTTTCGGGCGTCCAGACATATATCTCTTTATCGCTGTCCTTGTACTTCAATGTTTCGGTAGTAAACTCAGCCTTGTCGATCAGTTTTTCGCCCTCGGTGTAAGGCACCAGCCCGTAGCTTGAATTGTACCAGCCGTTTACAAATTCGTTGAAGGCAACGTCTTTTGTCTGAGAGTCGTCATAAGTAAAGGTGACCTTGTTGTATTTAGCTGTGTCGCCCATACAGGAATACACATAGCCGTTGTCATCGCTGCCGGTGTTTTTCATCTCAACGTCCTCTTTATCGCCGTTGACCGTGTTGAAAAAGTTAGCGGTGACCTTATCCGCCTGAATTTCGGTTCTGAAATAAATTGTGTGATCGGGCGTTGAGGGATTTGAGGAAGATTTGTCATCCGATCCGCAGCCGGCAAACACGGATAAGCAGACTGCCGCCGTCACGGTAACGGATAACAGACCTTTAACAGAAGTTTTTAAATATCCCGCGCGTGTGTTTTTTGTTTTATTTTTCATCATAGCCATCTCCTCATGTGTTATGAATACATTATAACGGATCAATCTGAAGATTATCTGAAGAAAAGTCTGTTTTTGGGGAGAAAAGCATATTTTATATCCCGTAAAATCGCCTTGCGTTTTCAGCGGTGATGCTTAGCAGCTCCTGTACGCCCAGTCCGCGCAGAGACGCTATTTTTTCCGCCGCGTACACGATCATCGAGCTGTCGCAGCGCTTGCCTCTGAACGGCACGGGAGCCATATACGGAGCGTCAGTTTCAAGCAGCAGCCTGTCAAGCGGGATCTCGCCTGCCACTTCAACACTGTGGCGGGCGTTTTTAAATGTAACCACGCCGCCGAGGCTTATGTAGCTGCCAAGCCGCATTGCCTCGCGCATAAGCTCAACGCTGCCCGAGAAGCAGTGCACCAAAGCCTTCGGCTTGTATTTGCGCAAAAGAGCGAAAACATCGCCGTGAGCCTCTCGGTCATGCACAACAATCGGCATATTTAAGTCGAGCGAAAGCTTTATCTGCTCCTCAAAAACGCGCTGTTGGATTTCGCGCGGAATGTCCCAGTGATAGTCCAGGCCCGTTTCGCCGATAGCCACGACCTTAGGGTGCTTTGTAAGCTCCGCGATTCTGTCAAGGTAGTCGCCGGGCATGTTTTCCAGGTTTTCGGGGTGGAAGCCGACCGCCGCGTAAAAATACGGATATTTTTCGGCAAAGGCTATCGCGCGAGCGGAGCTTTCCAAATCAACGGCGTTGTTGACCACGCCGCAAACGCCCTTTTCGGGCAGCTGCGAGAAAAGTTCTTCTCTGTCCTCGTCGAACCAGCTGTCGTCATAGTGGGCGTGGCTGTCAAATATATTATAAAAGCTCATATTATCATCCTTAAGGCAACACCGTACAATTCGCGGTGCACGCCTTGCTTGAACATTATTCCGTCAGACCGTCCAAAAAACCTCGGCAAGGCGTCAGCCTTACCTCGATTTATTTGTACACTCTGACAAAAAATCTTACTGCGCAATTCGCACACCGTAATTATGCGGTATTGCCTTATATATTTTCTACAGAGGGAGCGATAATATGAGAAAAACCAAAATCGTTTGTACAATAGGTCCTGCGTGCAACACCAAGGAAATGCTGTTAAAGATGATCGACGCGGGCATGAACGTTGCCAGAGTCAATATGTCACACGGAACGCATGAGTCCCTTACCGGGGTTTTTGCCACGATCCGCGAGGCGATCGAGGAAAGCGGCAAGAACGTCGCCATTATGATCGATACAAAAGGTCCCGAGGTTCGCGTAACGACCTTTGAGGGCGGCTCCGCCGCGCTTACCGAGGGCAGCGAGTTCACCCTTTACAAGGAGAAGGAACAGGGCGACAGCGATGGCGTGGCTATCTCCTACCCCAAGCTTGTCGATATCTTCCTGCGCGACGGCTCCGACGCTATCGGCAGAGAGCTGCTGCTCGACGACGGCCTTATTTCGATCATCACCAAAGAGGTCAGACCCGACCGCATCGTCTGCACCGTAAACAAGGGCGGCGTTCTTAAAAACCGCAAGAGCATCAATATCCCCGGCTATCACATCAACATGCCGTATGTAAGCGCTCAGGACAGGCGCGACATAGAGTTCGGGCTTTCACAGGGCGGCAACGTAGTTGCGGCTTCGTTCGTACGCAATCACGAGGACGTCCGCACCCTGCGCGACTTTATCGACTCGATAGGCTACGAGCACGTTGAGATAATCGCCAAAATCGAGAACCAGAGCGGCGTTGACGACATGGATCTTATAATCGACTACGCCGACGGAATAATGGTAGCGCGCGGCGACATGGGCGTTGAGATACCCTTTATCAAGCTGCCCGAAAGTCAAAAGACGCTTATCCGAAAATGCGTTGCCAAAGGCAAATATGTAATCACGGCTACACAGATGCTTGAGAGCATGACAACGGCTCCGCGCCCGACCCGTGCGGAGATAAGCGACGTAGCCAACGCCGTTTACGACGGCACAAGCGCTGTAATGCTGTCGGGTGAGTCGGCTGCCGGCAAATACCCGCTTGAAAGCGTAAAGGCGCTCGACTCTATCTGCCGCGAGGCTGAGGATAACGGCGAGGTAGCGGCGCTTCACAGCTATGTTGAAAAATACGGAATCAAAGACAATAACGTGTTCCGCGGAAGCATTTGCCGCGCCGCAAAGGATATCGCAAAGAACGTAGGCGCAAAGGCTATCATTGTTGAGAGCGCCACGGGCCGCGTTGCCCGCGCTATGGTACATTACCGCCCCAACGTGCCCGTTATCGCGGTGGTT
>CACYQK010000133.1:0-4277 GCA_902776495.1 uncultured Ruminococcus sp.
AATTTTCGGTTTAAAAACAAGCGTTTTTTATCAGGAAATATGCCGTTATTGCGGATATATAGGATATTATTTTTGGGCAACGTGACATTGTAAGTCTTCTATACCGCAAAAAAGCCCCTCCCAACAATGTTGAGAGGGGCTGGATGTATTAAATACGATCGGCTCACCAAAGGCGAATTTAGCTGCGCAAGCCGCAATTTACTTTAAATTATGTGTCCCTTAGCGCGGATAACGTCGATTACCTGGTCAACGTACTTCTCGCAGGTTTCATCGCTGTCCGCCTCTACCATTACGCGGATAACAGGCTCTGTACCTGATTCTCTGAGCAGGATGCGTCCGCTGTCGCCGAGAGCCTCGGTGACCTTTGCGACTTCTGCCTGAACGTCGGGATCGTTCTTAGCATCGGGCTTTGACTTTACCTTAACGTTCTTGAGTACCTGGGGATACATTACCATGGGAGCGGCGAGCTCGCTCATGGGCTTCTCCTTGGCGAGCATAACCTCCATCAACTTGAGCGATGTGAGGATACCGTCGCCGGTGGTAGCGTACTTTGAGAAGATGATATGACCGGACTCCTCGCCGCCGATGCGGTTGCCTGTCTGGAGCATATTCTCATAAACGTACTTGTCGCCGACCTTGGTCTTGTCGCATTCGATGCCGACCTTGTCGAGCGCCTTGAACAGACCGTAGTTGCTCATAATAGTACAAACTACCTTGTTGTTGAGGAGCTTTCCTCTCTCCTTCATATAGCAGCCGTACATATAGATGATGTGGTCGCCTGTGACAACGTTGCCCTTTTCATCAACCGCGAGGCAGCGGTCGGCGTCTCCGTCGTAAGCAAAGCCTACGTCAAGGCCGTTGTCAACAACGAACTTCTGAAGATGCTCGATATGGGTAGAACCGCAGTCGGTGTTGATATTGAAGCCGTCGGGCTGGTTATTGATAACATATGTCTTTGCGCCGAGAGCGTCAAACACGCCCTTCGCGATCTGCCAAGCCGCGCCGTTTGAAACGTCGAGACCTACCTTAACGCCCTTAAAGCTGTATTTGCTCATTGAGATGAGGTAGCCGATGTAGCGGTTACGTCCCTCAACGTAGTCAACTGTTCTTCCGATATTCTCTCTCTGAGCTACGGGGATCTCGAGCTTGCCGTCGATGTAGTCCTCTACCTTGAGCAGAGTTTCCTCTTCCATCTTTTCACCCTTGCTGTTGAGAAGCTTGATGCCGTTGTCATAGAAGGGGTTGTGAGAAGCGGAGATCATAATACCGCAGTCAAAGTCGTCGATGCGTGTGATATATGCGACAGAGGGAGTTGTGGTAACGTGCATAATATATGCGTCCGCGCCGCTCGCCATAAGGCCTGTGCAAAGAGCATACTCAAACATATAGGATGAACGGCGTGTGTCCTTACCGATAACGACCTTTGCCTTTTTGCCCATATTGTCACCGAAGTACCAGCCGAGAAAACGGCCGATTTGTACCGCGTGCTCAAAAGTCAGGTTTTTGTTTGCTTCGCCTCTGAAGCCGTCTGTGCCGAAATACTTGCCCATTAGTCTTTCTTCCTTTCTACAACCACACCCGGAGTCTTGCAAATGCTGTTCTCGGGGATAACTCCGCGAACACAGGATGTGGGATAAACATTGGAGTGTCTGCCGATCACTGTACCCGGATTGAGGACAGCGTTGCAGCCTACCTCTACATAGTCGCCGACCATAGCGCCGAACTTTTTAACGCCTGTTTCGAGATGCTCGTCGCCGTTATGAACTACAACGAGCTTTTTGTCGGACTTGACGTTTGAGGTGATCGAGCCCGCGCCCATATGCGAGAAGTAACCCATAATCGAGTCGCCCACATAGTTGTAGTGGGGAGTCTGAACATGGTCAAAGAGGATAACGTTCTTGAGCTCTACCGAGTTGCCGACTACGCAGTCAGCGCCGACAAGCGCCGAACCGCGGATGAACGCGCAGTGCCTTACCTCTGTGTTGGGGCCGATGATGCAGGGAGCTCCGAGATACGCCGAGGGGAATACGTTAGCGGTCTTGTGTACCCATACGTTTTCGGAAACCTCTTCATAATCGTCACCGAGAGTCTTGCCGAGCTCAACGATGAAGTCCTTTATGCCCTTGAGAGCCTCCCACGGGTATGTGAACTGCGAAAGGTAATCCTTCGCAAGTGTGTGGTCGAGATCATATAGATCTTTTATTGTATACATTAAAGTCTCTCCTTACTCTCAATATCGAGGAAATACTTGTACGCGCCTACTGTAAGCTCGTCACACGCAGCCTCGTCGCACGCTATGATCGCGCCGTTGTGCATCTGCAGAGCAGAGCAGGTCCATTTGTGGCTCACCGATCCTTCTACTGTCTCGGCAAGAGCCTTTGCCTTGTTATGGCCGTTGATAAGGATGAGAACCTCCTTGGAGTCGGTTACCGTGCCAACGCCTACGGAAAGAGCCTGAGCGGGAACAGCCTCGGGATCATTGCCGAAGAAACGCGAGTTTACGATCCTTGTGTCTGTTGTGAGGTCTCTCAAACCTGTGCGTGAAGCAAGGCTTGTGAAAGGCTCGTTGAAAGCGATGTGGCCGTCAACGCCGATGCCGCCCATAAAGAGGTCGATTCCGCCGTAAGAAGCGATCTTTTCCTCGTAAGCAGCGCACTCGGCCTCGGGATCGTCTGTCATACCGTTGAGGATATTGATGTTCTCGGGCTTCATATCAACAAGGTGATCAAAGAAATTGTCGTGCATAAAGTACCAGTAGCTCTGGTCATGCTCGTGGGGGAGTCCGAGGTATTCGTCCATATTGAAGGTTACAACATTGGCAAAAGAAAGCTCGCCCTTCCGGTTCATTGTGTAGAGCTCCTTGTAAACGCCGATGGGCGATGAGCCTGTGGGAAGTCCGAGCACAAAGGGACGGTCCTCCTTGTGATTCTTTATCTTCTGAGCGATGTAGTTAGCCGCCCACTTGCACATTTTATCGTAATTATCCTGAATAACCACTCTCATAATTTTTTCTCCTTAGAATTAGCTTGAAAACTTTTTATCATCAGCGTCAAGAGAACCTTTGTTACAGTTTTTATTCTGCTTTTTTCTTTCTCTCTGACGACACGCTGCTGCCGTGACGGCATCCGCCGAATCTTTCGATAACCGCCATTCCTCGTCAACCTGTTACGGTCCGGGCGCTAATAGTCTCTGATTCTCCTTCCTTACATAGAGCCTATTTTACTATATATGCGGAAAACCGTAAATCAATCCACATAACCATTCAAAATTTTATCACACGCACTGTCAAATGTCAAGATATTGTCTGCCAAAATCAGGCGGATTGCAAGATATTGTGTATCTGCTCGCAAGTCAGGGCAACCCGAGCTCATATTTTGGGCAAAGAAAAAGAGCAGACATTACGCCTGCTCTGTGTTGTGTTTGAATGTGGGAACCAAATCGCTGAGAAGCTCAACTGTCTTTTCGCTGTCGTTTGAATCCGCCGCTAAACGGATCCCCCTGAGCTTGTGGTCGAGCTCTTGTGCGTCAACATTGATTTGATTGCCGATGAATATCTTTTTATTTTCGGTCGATTTAAGACCTTCCTCGTCCATCAAAAGCTCCTCAAAAAGCTTTTCTCCCGGGCGAAGCCCCGTAAACACGATCGGAACGTCCTTGTAGGGGACCTTGCCGTACATCCTGATCAGGTTCTCGGCAAGGGTTGTGATTTTTACCGGAGCGCCCATATCGAGCACGAATATCTCGCCGCCCTTTGCCATGGCACCCGCCTCAAGCACCAGCGACACCGCCTCGGGTATAGTCATAAAGTACCTGATGATGTCGGGGTGGGTGACGGTCACTGCCGAGCCGCTTTCTATCTGGCGGCGGAACAGCGGGATGACCGAGCCGTTTGAGCCCAATACGTTGCCGAAGCGTGTGGTAACAAATTCGGTATGTGTAGCCCGTTGCGCCTTTGACTGGATTATCATCTCGCATGCGCGTTTTGTTGCGCCCATTACGTTTGTGGGGTTGACCGCCTTGTCGGTCGAAATCATTACAAACTTGTCTACCTTGTAAAGCTCCGCGAGGGTCGCAACGTTGTAGGTTCCGAAGATGTTATTCTTTACCGCTTCCTCGGGCACGGTTTCCATAAGCGGAACATGCTTGTGAGCTGCGGCGTGGAATACGATCTGCGGCCGGAACTCTTTGAAGATCGAATCCATTTTATTGTAGTCGCGCACGGACGAAATGATCGTTTCAAGATTAATCGCACTGCCGTATTCAAGAATAAGCTCCTG
>CACYQK010000134.1:0-4250 GCA_902776495.1 uncultured Ruminococcus sp.
GATCACGCACTCGCCGCAGTAGCTTTTAAACTTTATGCGGTTAACGCGGCAGGAATTCTTCTCCGCGATATGATCGAGAGCCATCCAGCCGCAGTTGTGTCGCGTGTTCTGATACTTTTTATCGGGATTTCCGAGCCCGACGATTATGTATTCGACCGAACCGCCGAATTTTTTGAATCCAAACATATTTTTTGCCTGCCTTACAAAACACACAAGGGCGGACTTTGTGAAAGTCCGCCTGTTTCATGTATTTATTATTTTATATCAGTTGAAAGCCGCTGTAAAGGGCTTGTCGTTATAAATTCTCGCGATAGCCTCGGCAAAGATGGGAGACGTGGGGAGCACCGTGAACTTGTCTATCATCTTCTCCTCCGGAAGGGGGATAGTGTCGAGGAGGATTACCTCCTTGATAGCGCTGTTCTTGATCCTCTCGATAGCGGGACCTGAGAGCACCGCGTGAGTAGCGCAGGCGTAAACCTCTGTTGCGCCGCCCTTTTCAACGATAGCGTTAGCCGCGTTGCAGAGAGTTCCGGCTGTGTCGATCATATCGTCAACAAGGATGACCTTTTTGCCTCTTGCGTCACCGATGATGTTCATAACCTCGCAGACGTTTGCCTTGGGTCTGCGCTTGTCGATGATCGCAAGGCTTGTGCCGATTTTTGAAGCGAAGTTCCTTGAACGTGTTACCGAGCCGAGGTCGGGAGAAACAACGATATAGTCGTCAAAGTTTCCGCCGATCTTCTCCTTCATATGGTTTGCGAGGATACCCGCGCCGTGGAGGTGGTCAACGGGGATATTGAAAAAGCCCTGGATCTGGTTAGCGTGAAGATCCATTGTAAGCACGCGGTCAGCGCCGGCTGTTGTGATAAGATCGGCGCAAAGCTTTGCCGAGATCGGATCTCTCGCCTTGGCTTTTCTGTCCTGTCTGGCATAGCCGAAGTACGGCATAACCGCCGTGATCCTCGCCGCCGAAGCACGCTTCATGGCGTCGATCATAATCAGCATTTCCATAAGGTTGTCGTTTACGGGGGTACAGGTAGACTGAACTATAAAGCAATCGCTGCCTCTTACAGACTCGTGAAGCGAAACCGCGATCTCGCCGTCCGAGAAGTGTGTGCAGTCGCTCTTGCCGAGCGGAAGTCCGAGACATCCCGCAATACCCTGAGCAACGTCTACATTAGAATTACCCGCGAAAATTTTAATGTCCTTACCGTGAAAATTCATTGCTAAACTCCTTTACACTTGATCCGTTTATGTAATTTTTATTATACCCTTATTTACATTCATAGCCCTTTTTGAGAGCGATTTGGTTGAGCTCCTCGAGCTGAGCCGGGTCGTTTGCGCCCAAGACCGCGTCGCTGCATTCGGCGGTGTAGGCTCCGACCTTCTGTCCGTCGGTGAGCAAAAGCTCGATCGCGTCGGGAAGATAATACTCGCCCGCGGCGTTGTCGGACTTGATCCTGTCGAGCACGCTCAAAAGCTTTTGGCAGTCAAACCAGTATCCGCCTGAATTGACCTCATCTATCTTTAAGGTTTCCTCATCAGCGTCCTTGTGCTCAACGATAGCCTTTAGGCTGCCGTCGGTATCCCTGACGATCCTGCCGTAGCCGTAGGGGTCGTCCACTCTCGCGGAGATGACCGTTGCAGCGCAGCCGGTCGACTGATGCTGTTCAAGCGAATTTTTGATGGTCTCGCTCGTCATAAACGGGGCGTCGCCGTTGAGGATAACTACATTGCCGCTGTGGGCGGACAAAAAGTCCTTTGCCATCATAACAGCGTGACCCGTTCCCAAGCGCTCCGCCTGAAAAACGCTTTCTACCTTAAAATCGAGAGAGTCGAGAAATACTTCGACATCTTCCTTCTTAAAGCCCTTTACAACGCAAATATCATCAATACCCGCGTTCTTGAGCGCCGAAATGACCCAGAGGAGCATCGGCTTGCCGAGTACGGGCGACAGCGTTTTGGGCTTGTTTGACTTCATTCTTTTACCCTCGCCGCCGGCAAGGATAACAGCGCAGTTGCTCATAAGCTACCTACCTAAGTTTTAGTTTTAAGTCGTCCGGAGTGTGTGCCACAGTGTCAATAACAATATGCGCAAACCACGCCGGACGTAATTATTATTGCATAAACAAAAGGATTTTTGAGTCCAAATAAGAAAAAAGAGGCAAAGATTTCAATTTAAACGTTTTATACAATATTAATAAAATTTGCAGGTGTTTTTTATAAGAAAAAATTTCAAAAAAATATAGCTATTTTCGGCAAAATTTGTTATAATATGGTTTAGGCTTATACATGTAGGCAAATCGGGCGGTTTTTGCCCCGTTTTGCCGCAGCCGTATATTAAATAATAGGAGGACTGTCAAAATGGCAAACAAATGGGTCTACCTTTTTTCAGAAGGTAACGCAAACATGCGTGAACTCCTCGGCGGTAAGGGCGCTAACCTTGCAGAAATGACAAGCATGGGTCTCCCCGTACCTCAGGGCTTCACAATTACGACAGAAGCTTGTACTCAGTATTATGAGGACGGCAGAAAGATCAACGACGAGATTCAGGGTCAGATCAACGAGTACATCGTAAAGATGGAAGAGATCACCGGCAAAAAGTTCGGTGACAAGGAGAATCCCCTGCTCGTATCGGTTCGTTCAGGCGCGAGAGCTTCTATGCCCGGTATGATGGATACTATCCTTAACCTCGGTCTTAATGAGACTGTTGTTAACACCATCGCAGAGATGTCCGGCAACCCCCGTTGGGCTTGGGACTGCTACAGAAGATTCATCCAGATGTATTCAGACGTAGTAATGGAAGTTGGTAAGAAATACTTTGAAGAGCTTATCGACGAGATGAAGGAGAAGAAGGGCGTAACTCAGGACGTAGATCTTGACGCTGACGACCTCAAGGAGCTTGCATATCAGTTCAAGGCCGAGTACAAGGCTAAGATCGGCAAGGACTTCCCCGATGATCCCAAGGAGCAGCTGATGGGCGCCGTTATGGCGGTATTCCGTTCTTGGGACAACCCGCGCGCGAACGTTTATCGCCGCGATAACGATATCCCCTATTCATGGGGTACAGCCGTTAACGTTCAGTCAATGGCGTTTGGTAACATGGGCGACGACTGCGGTACAGGCGTTGCATTTACTCGTGATCCCGCTACAGGCGAGAAGAAGCTCATGGGCGAGTTCCTTACAAACGCACAGGGCGAGGACGTTGTCGCAGGCGTTCGTACTCCTATGCCTATCGCTCAGATGGCAGAGAAATTCCCCGAGGCTTTCGACCAGTTCACAAAGGTCTGCGCAACTCTCGAGGATCACTACAGAGATATGCAGGATATGGAGTTCACCGTTGAGCACGGCAAGCTCTATATGCTCCAGACAAGAAACGGTAAGAGAACAGCTCAGGCTGCTCTTAAGATCGCTTGCGACCTCGTTGACGAGGGTATGAGAACAGAGGAAGAGGCTGTCGCTATGATCGATCCCCGTAACCTCGATACACTTCTCCATCCCCAGTTTGACCAGGCTGCTCTTAAGGCTGCTACTCCCATCGGTAAGGGCTTAGGCGCTTCTCCGGGTGCTGCTTGCGGTAAGATCGTGTTCACAGCCGAGGACGCTGAGGAATGGAACGCAAGAGGCGAAAAGGTAGTTCTTGTACGTCTTGAGACTTCACCTGAGGATATCACAGGTATGAAGGCTTCACAGGGTATCCTTACAGTTCGCGGCGGTATGACATCACACGCTGCCGTTGTTGCCCGTGGTATGGGTACATGCTGCGTATCAGGCTGCGGCGACATCGCTATGGACGAGGAGAACAAGAAGTTCACACTCGCAGGCAAAGAGTTCACCGAGGGTGATTACCTCTCGATCGACGGTTCAACAGGTAACATCTACGACGGCGCTATCGCTACTAAGGACGCTGAGATCGCAGGCGAGTTCGGCAGAATCATGGCTTGGGCCGACAAGTTCAGAACTCTTAAGGTCAGAACAAACGCAGATACACCCGCAGACGCTAAGAAGGCAAGAGAGCTCGGCGCAGAAGGTATCGGCCTCTGCCGTACAGAGCATATGTTCTTTGAAGAGGACAGGATCGCTGCTTTCCGCGAGATGATCTGTGCAGATACAGTAGAAGAGAGAGAAGCTGCTCTTGATAAGATCCTTCCTTATCAGCAGGGCGACTTTAAGGCTCTTTACGAGGCTCTCGAGGGATGCCCCGTTACAATCCGTTTCCTCGATCCGCCGCTTCACGAGTTCGTTCCCAC
>CACYQK010000135.1:0-7605 GCA_902776495.1 uncultured Ruminococcus sp.
CTGGTTTTTGTGCTGCTCGTTCACCATATTGCGGAGGTCTTTGAGCAGGTCGCTGGCGAAGATGAAGTCGGTGAGGCGCTTGTTGGTCGACCCCATAATCTGGTCGCTCTTCCCTTGCCAGTCCTTGCACCCCTCGTAGATGAAGATGATGTTCTCGCCGATGCCCATCACCGAGTTCATGTCGTGGGTGTTGATGATGGTGGTGGTATTGTATTCTTTTGTGATACTGCTCAGCAGGTCGTCGATGACCAGCGACGTCTTCGGGTCGAGACCCGAGTTGGGCTCGTCGCAGAACAAGTACTGGGGGTTGAGCGAGATGGCCCTCGCTATGGCCACGCGTTTCTGCATACCTCCCGAAATCTCGCCGGGATATTTCTTCTCGGCATCTACGAGGTTCACCCTGTCGAGGCACTCACGTGCGCGCTTCTGCCGGTCGCGGTAGGTCATGTCGGAGAACATGTCGAGGGGAAACATCACATTCTCCAAAACCGACAGCGAGTCGAAGAGCGCCGCGCTCTGGAAAATCATTCCCATCTCACGACGCAGCGCGATGCGCTCGTGCTTGTTCATTACCACCAGGTCGCGTCCGTCGTAGAGCACCTGTCCGCTGGTAGGGTCAAGCAGTCCTACGAGGTTCTTCATCAACACGGTCTTTCCCGACCCGCTCTGCCCGATAATCAGGTTGGTCTTTCCATTCTCGAAGACAGCATTGATGTCTTTCAGCACATCCTTGTCTTCGAACGATTTGTAGAGATGCTTTACTTCTATCATGGTTACGAGAGGAGTTGGGTGAGAAATACGTCGGAGAACAGGATGAGCACGCTGCTCGACACCACTGCCGAGGTGCTCGCCTCGCCCACCTCCACCGAACCGCCTTTCACGGAATAGCCGTAGTAGGAAGCCACGCTTGAGATGATGAAAGCGAAGAAAAGGCTCTTGATGATGCTCATCCACATAAACCAGGACTTGAAATCGTGCTGCAAGCCCACCGTGAGGTCATCGGGGGGCAGCACATGTCCGATATACGCCGTGGCATAGGCACCGAGGATGCCGGTGGCAGCACTGAAGATGACGAGAAACGGCATGATGGTGATCATGCCGAGAATTTTGGGCAATATGAGGTAACTGGCAGAGTTGACGCCCATAATTTCAAGGGCGTCAATCTGTTGCGTCACCCTCATCGTTCCCAGTTCGGAAGCGATGTTCGACCCCACCTTTCCTGCGAGGATGAGACACATGATGGAAGAAGAGAATTCCAGCAGCATGATCTCGCGTGTGGTGTAACCCGTGACGAAGCGTGGCATCCAGGGACTCTGGATGTTCAGTTTCATCTGGATACAAATCACTGCGCCTATGAAGAACGAGATGAGCAGCACGATGCCGATGGAGTCGACACCCAATGCCGACATCTCCTTCACGTATTTTTTCATAAACATCCTCATCCGCTCAGGTCTGGAGAATGTCCGGGCCATGAGCAGGAGATATTCGCCGAAAGATTGGAGCAACTTGAGTATTATCATCTTTTCTTATTGCTATTGATTGCGGTCCTCGCTTGCCTTGTTGGCGGGGGAGAGGGTGGGAGAGGGTAGGGGCTATTTCCCGCTGTCGACCATCCACTTGCCGTCGACCTTCTTCAGTTTCACGTCGTCCTGCTTCGTGCTGTCGCTGTCGTAGACGACGTCGAATTTCACTACTGCAGTGCCTTTATCCTTGTCCACGGTCTCTTCGACCTGCTTTTCGGTGATCTCAAGCGTCTGGGCGATCCTTGATTTTTCTACCGAGTCGCCGCTCGAAAAGAGTATCGCCTCTATCGCGGCGGAAATATTTATTTCTTCCATATTAGTCCTCAATCATTCTTACAACGGCGTTTTCGCCGCTTCCCTCTATGCGTATGCGCTTGCCCTTGACGAGCTCAAGGGTCGCGAGGAAAGTAGCCACAAGCTCGCTTTTGCCCTCGCACGCTTCAAAAATCTCGTGATACTCCAGCTTTTTTCCGTGGCGGAGCCTGCGCATAAGGTGGATGATCTTTCCGTTTACCGAAACGATCTTGTGCGCCACTATCCCCGAAAACGCCTGCTCGGACGGCGGGAGCTTGCTTTTTCCTCTGCCGACCGCGCTGACATACGCCTTTGCTATATCAGTGCTCGGGTGGGTGCGGTTGTAGGTCAGGTCAAACTCAACGGGTGACGGCGCTCTGAAAAACGTGTCAAAGTCATAGATAACGCCTAATTTTGCGGCGATCTCGCGGCAAACGGCGTATTCAAGCAGCTGACCCGACAGCTCCTTTTTGAGCTCCTCCGCCTCGTCCTCGTACTTGGGCAGCAGCATCACAGACTTGATATACACAAGGCGCGACGCCATCGTCAAAAACTCCGAGGCGATGTCCATTTGGTTTTCCTGCATCAGGTCGATCTGCTCCATATACTGGTCGAGCAGGTCGGAGATTTGAATATCGTAAATATCTATTTTATTTTTTGAAATCAAAGTCAACAGCAAATCGAGCGGCCCTTCAAATACGGGCAGCTTATATTGCAGGGTGGTTTCCATACTCTCTCCCCTATGAGATCATATTGAACGGAAGCGCGGCAAGCCACGACATTCCCTGAAGCAGAGCGTTTGAAAGGTAGCTCAGCAAACCCCTTAACGGTCCGAAAGAGATCAGAGCGAAAAGCGCGATAAAGAAAAACATCTGGTATCTGTAGCAGAATTCGACCGCTCTGTCGGGCAAAAACGCAAAGAGTATCTTTGAGCCGTCAAGCGGCGGGATCGGCAAAAGGTTGAATACCGCATGGTTGATGTTCACAATAATATAAAAGCTGAGGAACACATTTATAAAAGCTCCCGCAACGTTTGCAGTCATAAAGCTTCTTGCAAAACAGAACAACGCATTGTTGATAAGCATTCCGACAAACGCTGCCACAAGGTTTGCCACGGGTCCCATAAGGGCCGTTATCGCCATACCGAGCTTGGGGTTCTTAAAATTGCGCGAATCTATCGGCACGGGCTTTGCCCAGCCGAAGCCGAACAGGATCATACAAAGCGCGCCGATCGGGTCGATGTGGCTGAGAGGATTGAGCGAAAGCCTGCCCCTCTGCTTTATCCCTTTATCGCCCAAACAGGACGCGGTAAATGCGTGCGCCCACTCGTGGAACGGAAGTATCAGGAATATGATGGCCAAGACCGCCAAGATCTCGGCAATGATTGTTTCAAAGGAAACTCTACCGCTAAACAGTTGTTGAAGCATTTTTACCTCCAAAGTTAACATAAGTATACATTATAGATTATACAATACTATAACAAAAATTACAAGTATTTAATTTAGGTAAAAAAGCAACGTGACGTTGCATCCGCTCGCGCCTGTTAAAACCTTTATTTTTACGGACATTTATTTGACAGCGCGGTCAAAACCGCAAAAATTCCTATAATAAAATTTTAAAAAACACTTGCTTTTTTTCCCGTTTTCTGGTATGATAACAAAGTTAGGAATAGAATTTGATTTGATTAAGGAGGTGCAGACGCATGGCAAAATGTGAATTCTGCGGTAAGGATGTAAAGTTCGGCATCAAGGTTCGTTAACGGTTCGCCCAAGCGTGTATATGCTTGCACCCGTTGCTTACGTTCAGGTAAGGTAACAAGAGCTAACTAAATTTTACATCTAAGGGAACGGCGTTTGCTGTTCCCTTTATTTTTTATAATTGCAGGGGCGGTCATTGACCGCCCGCGGGATTTATACAGAACTTTGCTGTTTACTCGCGGGCGAGCAATGCTCGCCCCTACATTTCTTTATTTAATATTTCAAAAATACGACTTAGTACATAATTTCTTTCTTGCGCATTACGAACAGGATCAGCGATGAAATCACTACTATCGCAAGGGAAATGAGCGCGTACATCACTCCGCCCGTCGGCACGATACCTGGGTACGGAGGCTTTTGCTCATCTTTATTATCATCCGGGTTGACTGTGGGCGCGGTGGGCTGAGTAACCTGAGCCGCCGGAGTTGACGGAACCGTCGCCGCCGTGGTCTGAGTGGGTGTTGTAACGCCGCCGATAACCGAACCGTTTTGGTCGGTCACGAGCTCGGAGCCGGACTGAGATGAATAATCGGTCGCCTGAATAAAGTTAGACGCCGTCAGGGTTGTCATCTTTGTAAGCTTAACGGAAGCAGGATCCAGGTTAGGGGTTTCGATCGAATCGCTGACAACGCATATCTCTTCTTTGGAATTTGAATAGCCTGTTTTGGGGTCGATCTCGGACACTATCATATTCTCAACGGTCAGGTCGATCTTGGAAAGGATCGGCTCGTCGGGACTGATATTGATAACGTCAAAGATGATCTGAACAAACGGCTTGTCCTGACTTGAAAAATCAAACAGTTTCATATCCGACGCGCAGTAACTTATTTTGCCCTTTTCGGGGAACATCAAAACAGAGTTTTCTCCGATAGAGGAGCAGACGCTTTGCAAGGGGTTCTTTTCAGGATTAAAGCTCAGAGATTCGGTGTCGTAAATCAAATTCCAGTTTACGCTTAAAATATTCTTGGTTGAATGGAGCCAGTAGGTTACGGTGATCTCCTTGGTATTCGCGTTGTATTCTGCGCCGGACTTAGGGAAGAAGTTAGATATAGCGTTGACTGTCAGCGCGGGGAACTTTGCGGGGATTATTGACTCGGTCGTAGCGATCTCCGAAGCCGATGGGTCGGTCGACGATGAGTATTCAGTAGGATCAACATAGCTTGGGTCAACGATGTTATCCTGCGCGCCTGCGTCAAACTCCTCGGCGTAAACAGTGAACAAAGAAACAATAATCAAAAAGACGGTGAGGATAATTACAAAAGCCCTTGCAAATGCGGGTTTTATCATTATTCTCACCTCCGTTGATGTTTCTTTACATATTTAGTTTATTATACAACATTTTACAATAAAAATCAAGTTTGCGAATTTGTAATATTATCGAAACAAAAACATCACTCGCACTGACTCATACGAAGCCCCCGTCAGCAGAGCTGACACCTCACCAAACAAAAACACTTTCGACATTGCTGCCGAAAGTGTTTTTAAGTTAATTATTTACAGATTATTTGCTTGAACGTCTCTTGCGAACGAAGTAGAATACGCCGAGGCCTGCGATCAATACTGTGCAGAGGAGCACGGGACCTGCAAACTGGCCTGTTGCGATAGCGCCGTTAGAGTCGTTGCTGCCTGTTCCTTCGTCAGATGTTGAACCTGAGCTTGAACCTGCGTCGTTGTTATCGGGATCCGGGATAGAACCATCGCCATCTGTTGCATTCTGAGTTGCAGGAGCAGTTGTTGGATCGGAAGCAGGATCTGTAGGTACCACGATCTCAGATGTGTCTTTCCAATACTTGCCTGTGAAGTTACCGAATACTACAACATCTTTCTTTGTAGTCAGGTCATAAGCGTCTGTGCGGTTTCTTGTAACGAAGTCAGTCTTTTCCTGCTTAGTCTCGTTAGCGATGTCGACCTCAGTGCCGCCCTCTGTAGTAGTCTTGAGTTCTTCCTGCTTGATGCAGAGTTCCTTTGTGGGCCAGATGCCGAACTCGCCGCCGCCATAGTAGAAGTAGAATCCACCGTCAAGACCTGCCATACCACTTACAGGAGAAACCTGAGCTCTGTCAGTGTTTACAGTGTCAACTACAAATACCATATCGTCAAGGGTGTGATAAATGCTGTCGTCTTCTTCGCTGTAGAAGAAGTTCTTTGCATAGGGACCGAACTCTTCGATCTGGTAGTTGGGGTTCTCTACAAAAGCATCATAATAATTGTCATAAATGTAATCCCAGAACTCTTTGCTGAAGTAGTCTGAGTCGCCCTGACCAAGGTACTCAAGCTGTGTGAGATCCTTTGTCTGCTTAGCAGCATTGTATTCGGGATATGATTTATCCATGCCGCCGTCGATAAAGTTAGAGAAGATCATCGAAGCAGTGTCCTTAGGAACCTGAGATGTGTAAAGGTTAACCTGGTCGCCCTTCTTCATCTTCCAGCCGGGCCAACCGTGACCTGCAGCTGCGGGAGCCTCGTCGGGGTTATCCAAGCTGCCCCACCAGTAAAGGCCGGAAGTGCTGCCGTACTTTTCCCAAGTTTTACGAGCGTCAGAACCCTCTGCGCCGGTCCACGCACCGGGAATGGCAACATTAATATTGTATGTTTCTATGCCTGCCGAGGGTGTGTACTCGGGAAGACGATTGGCGCTAGGCGGTGCAACGTCAGCGGCAGAAGCTGTAATCATACTGCCTGCGAATGTTGATACCAGAAGAAGCGCTGCAAGAGCTACAGCAAAAATTCTCTTTTTCATTTTATTATTCCTCCAATTCATTTCCGATTATTTCGGTTATAACTATTATATAACATAATATTTGAAAATGCAATATTATATTAAAAATAATTTTTTGTAAGTTTCTACAAATTTTGGCTGTATTTTTAGTTAAACATACAAAACCAAGTTATCATATATTATCATCATCGTCGTCGATTTCGCCGGCTTCTTCCATTGCCTGCTGTTCGGCGTTCAAATCAAATTTTGGCTCGTCGACATCATCATCAAAATCATCATCAGATTCTTTATTCTTTCTTTTAGCAAGGATGATTGCGACCACGATCAAAGCTATGATAACAGGAACGGCAATAGCAACGAAAATCCAAGGATTGGTGCCGGAATTGTCTTTTGTAACGTCAACTACATTTGAGTCAGCATCAGCGTTCTGATCGGCGCGATTACCGACAACAGATTCGTGGTTGCCCCGGTTGGGAGAATTCTCCTCGCCCTTTCCGTCAACATAGTTGATGTACTTTGACTGGCGATTTGCAAGAGTATCGGGATCTTTTGATATGGGAAGAACTCCGTCTGAAACGATTTTATCGTCACCGGTTGCAAGATCATAGGTCCATGAGAAAGATTTAAGAGTTTCCGGATTATTATTATTCTCTCCGAAAAGTTCGGTAACAAAGTAGCTGATCTCTGCATCGCCACCATCGATTGCCTTGAAATCGCAGGAGAAAAGCTCAGTCTTATCAGAACAATTTACCGGATTACTTAAGTCAGTCCATTGGAGATTGATCTTACCTTCTTTGCTCGGATTACAAAAAAGGGTGTCAAAGGATTCGGACTTAATGGAGTCCTTGACGAACTCGAGCTTTTTGGGGTCATAAAACAGGCGAAGCTCAAAGCCGGCAACATTCTCTCTGGTGTCTGCAAGATTAAGGGTAAAATGAACGGTATCACCCTTTTTTACCGTATCCTTTGCGTCGTTGATTTTAAGGGTATCCTCGGCAAACGCGGTTGAAACCGAGGCAAATATAATCATTGCGACGATAAAGAACGAACCAATTTTTGCAAGGTAGTGTTTCATATCTTCAGTCCTTTTACATTATTGGTATTATTATATAACATTTTAAAGAAGATTTCAATGCAAAATGAGTTATTTTCAAATAATTTTCAAATATTTTGGCGAATAATGGGGTAAAAGAGTGGATTTAGGCATAGCAACAGCATATAATCTCGTCAGCAGACTTCAACATTAATTTAAAGGCTCCCCTGTCGCGGTGGCGACACCAGCAACGTGACGTTGCATCCAAAACGAGAAGAT
>CACYQK010000136.1:0-4189 GCA_902776495.1 uncultured Ruminococcus sp.
CCCCTGATAGGGGAAATGTCACGAAGTGACAAAAGGTGATTCCCTTTTTAAGGGAAATGTCACGAAGTGACAAAAGGTTTGCCGACGTGCTAAGGTTGCCGTTTTCGCCAGAAAAAGCTGTCGCGTATGCGACTGAGGGGTCGGAACGAGTGTTTATTTCACATTTTCCTTAACATTGTAGGGGAGCACCCATGTGTGCTCCCGAGGGCGTTCAATCAAACTTTGATGTCCTATCAAGCCTTTCTGCGTGAACATTCGTCTGGTTCTCGCGGGCGGACACACGGGTCCGCCCCTACGAAAAACCTTAAGTTGACGACATTGCCTATCAGGGGAGGCTTTAATTTACCAATAGTTAGCAAAAATGGTGGAGTTGGTGGAGTAGGTGGACTTTTTTCAATTCCATATTTATAACTTTTATCTTTCTCTATATCTATTACACCGTATTTACTATCAATTTTAAAATGTCGCATAGAAGTTTAAAAACCTCCACCTACTCCACCCCAAGTATTGAAAAACACCAACAAACCGCATAGATAAGCCGTTTTTAAGGGGTGGAGTTTGACTGTGCTAACTCCACCCCACTCCACCAAAAAGCAAAGCCTGTCTTTAAGCAAAAACTCAAAGAACAGGCTCACTGTTAATCGTTAATTGTTAATTGTTAATTGAATCAAACTGTCTCGCAAACAGCGTTGATCGAATCGGGCACATCAGCCTCGTCCGCAGAGATAAGCAGAACGATGTTGGTCGATGTGGTCTCAGAAAGCTCCTGGATCTTCTTTGTGAAGCCCTCGAGTCCGCTGAGAGCCTCGGGAGCGATTTTGAATGTAGAATCTACAAGAATATCGGTAACGTCATAGTTGCCCGCGCAGATACCGCTGATAAAGCCGTAGAGCATATCAAAGCCGGTGATGTTGTACTGGTCGGTGTCGATCAGCCTTGCCTTATGAGTAACATCATAGGTGAGCTTTGCGCCTTTTTCGATAACAACAACGTTGCCCGAAGAAGCCGCTACAGCCTCGTTAGCCAAAGCGATAAGCTTTTTTGTTTTGCCGGTGCCTTTTTTGCCGATAAGTAAAGTAACCATAGTAAAAACCTCCAATTTATTTAACGTCTTATTTCGGATGAAGTTAACCCAATCTCGCCTCGAGAGCCGCCTTCTGATCCTCGTAGCCGGGCTTGCCGAGCAGAGCGAACATATTCTTCTTGTAGCTTTCTACGCCGGGCTGGTTAAAGGGATTAACGCCGAGCATATAGCCCGAGATAGCGCAAGCCTTCTCAAAGAAATAGATGAGATATCCGAGCTCTGTTTCGTTCATTTCGGGAACGCTGATAACAACGTTGGGCACACCGCCGTCGTTGTGGGCAAGCACTGTGCCCTCAAACGCCTTTTGGTTTACAAATGCCATTGTTTTGCCCGAAAGGAAGTTGAGTCCGTCTACGTTGGTGGGATCTGTGCCGAGGGTAACTTCTTTCTTTACCTTATCAAAAAGAACAACAGTCTCAAACATTGTGCGTCTGCCGTCCTGAATGTACTGTCCGAGCGAGTGAAGGTCGGTTGAGAAGATAACGCTTGAGGGATAAATACCCTTGTTATCCTTGCCCTCGCTTTCGCCGAAGAGCTGCTTGAACCACTCCGCCATCATCGTGTACGCGGGCTCGTAGGAAACCATGATCTCCGTAGTCTTGCCCTTGCGGTAGAGGATGTTGCGGACTGCGGCGTATTTGTAGCAGTCATTTGTCATTACATCGTCGTTGTCGAGCTCCTTCTGAGCCTTCTGAGCGCCCTGCATAAGAGCGTCGATGTCTGCGCCCGATACAGCAATGGGAAGAAGTCCTACCGCTGTGAGTACGGAAAAACGTCCGCCGACGTCGTCGGGTACTACAAATGTCTCGTAGCCCTCTTTGTCCGCAAGCGCTTTAAGGGTACCCTTTGCCTTGTCGGTCGTGCAGTAAATGCGCTCCTTGGCGCCCTCTTTGCCGTACTTTTCCTCGAGCATTTCGCGGAATACGCGGAACGCGATAGCGGGCTCGGTAGTTGTGCCCGACTTTGAGATCATATTGATAGAAACGTCCTTGCCCTCGCAAAGCTCCATAACCTCGGCAAGCGCCGACGAGCTGATGGAGTTGCCCGTAAAGAAGATCTGCGAGGTGTCCTTGCAGGTAAGGTTGTAGTTCTGTGAGGTAAGGAACTCGATAGCAGCACGTGCGCCGAGGTACGAACCGCCGATACCGATAACGATAAATACGTCTGTATCCTTCTTGATCTTCTCAGCCGCCGCCTTGATGCGCGCGAACTCCTTTTTGTCGTACTTTGTGGGAAGCTTGAGCCAGCCGATAAAGTCGTTGCCCAAGCCCTTGCCGTCATGAAGAGCCTTGTGAGCCGCCTTTACTTCGGCAGCTACTCCGGTGTATTCTTCATCGGAGATAAAATCCTTTAAATACTTATCATTAAGCTTTGTTGCCATATGCTTTTCCTCCATAATTATTATTGGTTTTATTATACTATATAACAGATAATATTTCAAGTTATTTAAGTATATTTTTCAATATATTGTGTTTTACGGAGGATTTTTTTATAAAAGCCGCGACTATATTGTGAATAAAGAATTAAGACAAGTTTTAAAGACAGACAAACCGGTTTTTCCTATCAAACCGGTGCATAAATTGGAAAATAATCATTCCTATCAGCGGGAGCACACACGGGTGCTCCCCTACGTAATAAAGGAAAATATATATTATAATTCTAACAGAGAATTAAGAGCTTCTTTAAAGACCGAGCCGAAGGTTATTTCCTCGATATCGGAGTCGGCGGTTATGTCAAAATCACGCTTTTGATCGCCCGATTTAAAGCTCAGCCTGCCTATTACCTGACCCTTTTTTACAGGAGCTTCGACGCTCTCGGGCAAATCGACCGTGCTTGTTATCTCATCGGCAGTCGCCTTGCCCGTTACAAAGCCTGAATTTACATCGCAGTTAAGGTCTAACTCATCTTCCATACCATTCTCTACATCAATGCTGAGAGGCATATCCTCGGGCGCTGATAATTCTTTTACAGAATAATTAGCAAAACCGTAGTCAAGGAGCGAAGCCGCGTCCGCAAAGCGCTGTTTGCCGTTGTCGCAGCCGAGTACCACGCCGATTAGGCTCATACCGTCGCGGGTGGCGGTAGCGGATATGCAGCAGCCCGCCTTGTCGGTAGTGCCGGTCTTTAAGCCGGTTATGCCCTTGTAGGTCTTTAGTAGTTTGTTTGTGTTGACGAGCTGGGTCTTGCCGCCGCGCAGATAGTCTATCCAGACGGAAGTGTAGTCAAATATCTTCTCGTGCTTTGTCAGCTCGCGCGACATCACGGCGACGTCATACGCCGAGGTAACGTGGCCGTCCTCGTCAAGTCCGTTGCAGTTTTTGAAGACGGTGTCGTTCATTTTGAGCTGCTTTGCCTTTTCGTTCATTTGGTTAACAAACGCTTCCTCACTGCCGCTGATCTGCTCGGCAAGAGCTACCGCCGCGTCGTTTGCGGAGGCTACGACCGTCGCTTTTATCATATCGTCGGCGGACATTGTTTCGTTTGGCTCGAGCCAGATGTCGCTGCCGCCCATTGAAGCGGCGTGCTCCGAAGTTGTGATGATCGTATCAAGGCTGAGCTTGCCGCTGTCTATCGCCTCAAATACAAGGAGCAGGGTCATAACCTTTGTGACCGATGCGCAGGGGCGCTGCTCGTGCGCATTTTTCTCATAAAGAATTTTACCCGTCTGTGACTCTATCAAAACAGCCGACGGCGCGGATATTGTTTTGTCGTCGACGGCAAAAGCAGGAAAAACCGAGCAAAACAGCAAAGACAACATCAATAAAAACGATATTGTTTTTTTATTTAATGATTTAAATATAGTTTTTGTTTGTAGGGGCGAGCATTGCTCGCCCGAGTGATTAATACAACGTTTGCGGTTGACCGCGGGCGGGCAATGCCCGCCCCTACTTTTTTTCATAAAAAACACCTCGCTCAATAATATGAACGAGGCGTTATGTTTATACTATTTTATCAAACAAACCGCGTGAGAGGAAATCCCCTTGAGCCTGCCCGTAAAGCCGAGCTTTTCTTCGGTGGTCGCCTTAACGCTGACCTGTGATATATCTATCCCGCAGGCGTCGGCGATGTTTTTTCGCATTTGCTCAATGTGGGGCGCGAGCTTTG
>CACYQK010000137.1:0-4184 GCA_902776495.1 uncultured Ruminococcus sp.
TCTGCTGCTACAGCCGCGCCTGCGGGGCTGACGTGCTTGAAGGAAGCCGCAGCGGGAAGTCCTGTTGCAGCCTTTAACTCGCGGACAAGCTGCCATGAGTTGAATGCGTCGAGAAAATTGATGTAACCCGGCTTGCCGTTAAGGACTTCTACGGGAAGGTCTTTGCCGTCCTGCATAAAGATCTTTGACGGCTTCTGGTTAGGATTACAGCCGTATTTAAGCATTAATTCGTTCATTTTACTATCCCCTTACTTGTTTTTATTGATTATCTTTGATTCGTATTCGCCTGTGGCGATGTCAATGTATCTTACAAAAAGAGAAACCTTGTTGTCGCTGTCGAGCGCATTCCAGATGTTTTCAGCAAACTCGTCAAGGGTTTCGTTGCCGATCTCTACCAAAGTGGGCTCGCCTTCAAAGCTCGGGAGCGGGTTTCCGTCGCCCATATAGGTGTGGATAAACCTGCCCTTGCCCGCGAGAGGAGCGTCATATGAGAATGTGTAACGCTCGCAGCAGTCGGGGTCGCCGTCTGCGCTTTTGAGGATCGACATTGCGTAGTTCATCTTGCCGTTTGAGCACTTAACGATACCCGAGATCCTGGGTGTATAGTTAGGCTCGTCGGGCTCAAACTCACGGGTGCGGAGCGACTGCTCAAAGGTGAGCTGCTGATTCATAAGCTCATAGATAGTGTCGGTCTGGTCGCCGTTTGTAACGATCGTTTTGTTGCCGAGCACACGCACGGGAGCGTAGATTATGAGCGAGGGATCAACAAGCTTTGAGGGATCGAACGCCTCTGTCTTGATCCCGTCCTCGGTCTCTGCAAAGATCCTGTTGCGGCTGTTTTCGCTTCTGCCCATAATGAAATAAGCGATGACAGCTTTTGTTCCGTCGGCTGTTCTGCCGAGCACAATTCCTCTGCCGGGATAGCTGGTTGAACTAATTTCTTTTGTTAAAGATACAGCTTTCATTTTTATCCTCCATAAAATTACTCTGATATTTCAGTTGTATTTCCTATGACTTTTATTTTATCCTCACAGAAAAGCGATACGGCTTTGGGCAAGATCTTCCACTCCGCCTCTTCCATAACTCTCCTCTGTAATACTTCAGGGGTGTCTCCGGGCTTGGTATAAACAGCCTTTTGGATAATGATTGGTCCGCCGTCGCAGATCTCATTGACAAAATGCGCGGTGGCTCCGGTTACCTTTACGCCCTTTTTGAGCGCTTCCTCGTGAACTCTCAGTCCGTAGTAGCCCTCGCCGCAAAAGGATGGGATAAGCGCGGGATGGATATTGATTATCCTGTTTTCAAAGGCGTTGATAACCTTTGTGCCGAGTATAGTCATAAATCCCGCAAGCACGACTACATCGGCGTTTTTGCTCTGCAAAAGCTCTGTGAGTGATAAGTCGTACTCATCAAAAGTACCAAAATCCTTGCGCCTGATGACCTCGGTCTCAATACCGTTGTTTTTGGCGCGTTCAAGCGCGTAGGCGTTGGGGTTTGAGGAGATAACGCAGGTTATTCTTCCGTTTTTTATCTCTCCCCTGTTTTGAGCGTCAATGAGCGCTTGCAGGTTTGTGCCTCCGCCGGAAACAAGAACAACAATGTTTTTCATTACTCGAACACAACTCCTTTAGTTCCCTCGATCAATTCGCCGAGAACAACAGCGTCCTCGCCGTTTGCCTTGAGAACCTCGAGAGCCTTGCCGGCTTCGTCCTTAGATACGGCAACGACCATACCGACGCCCATATTGAAGGTGTTGAACATATCGTGCTCGCTGATGTTGCCGACCCTCTGCATAAGCTTGAAGATCGGGAGAATCGGGATATCGTCCTTTTTGATCTTCGCCGCGAGGCCGTCTTTGAGCATACGCGGGATATTTTCATAAAAACCGCCGCCGGTGATGTGAGAAACAGCCTTGACCTCTACCTCGTCCATAAGAGCAAGGATGGGCTTAACATATATCTTTGTGGGAGTCAAAAGAGTTTCTCCGAGCGGCTTGTCAAGCTCGGGATATGTGTTGTTGATAGTGTTTTCGTCGATTCCGAAGATTTTTCTGACGAGAGAAAAGCCGTTTGAATGAACGCCCGAGGAGCGAAGTCCGATAAGCACATCACCCACTTGGAGCTTTGAGCCGTCGATCATCTTGGGCTTGTCCGCGATACCAACGCAAAAGCCCGCGACGTCGTACTCGTCAACAGGCATAAGACCCGGATGCTCGGCTGTTTCGCCTCCGATGAGCGCGCAGCCTGACTGCACACACCCCTCGGCGATACCCTCTACGATAGAAGCTACCTTTTCGGGGATGTTTTTTCCGATAGCGATGTAATCGAGGAAAAACAGCGGTTTTGCTCCGCAGCAGATAACATCGTTCACGCACATTGCAACGGAGTCGATGCCGATCGTGTTATGCTTGTCAAGTAAAAACGCAAGCTTGATTTTTGTGCCTACGCCGTCGGTGCCGCTGATAAGCACAGGCTCTTCCATCCCCTTGAAGTCGGGAGCGAAAAGTCCGCCGAAGCCGCCGATACCCGATACAACGCCTGGGATATTGGTGCGCGCAACGTGTTTTTTCATCAGCTCAACCGATTTGTAGCCCGCGGTTATATCAACGCCCGCGGCCTTGTAACTTTCTGAAAAGCTTTCCATAAAATACCTCCGTTACATTATTTATATTTTTCACTTAGTTTGTTTGCGTATTTATCAACAAAGAACGTGGTGGGCACTTTAGCGCTGAAGTTCCTTGTAAAGCATCCGTCGCACAAATCTATGTCAGCATCTTTAGCAATTTGCCGAACGCTCTCTACGCTCAAATAACCGAGAGAATCCGCGCCGATCGCTTCTCTGATCTGCTCCTTATCCATCTTATTGGCGATTAGGTTCTCCTCGTCGCAGATCTCTATTCCGAAGTAGCACGGGAAAACGAACGGCGGAGAGCTAACAAGCATATGAACTTCCTTTGCTCCCGCGTCCCTTAACAGCTTAACGATGTGCTTTGAGGTCTCGCCGCGGACAATAGAGTCATCAATAACTATTATCCTTTTTCCCTCAACATTAGATTTGAGCGCGGTCAGCTTGGTTTGCATAAGACGTTTCTTTTTGTCCATTCCGGTGCCGACTTTTCTGCCGATGAACTTGTTTTTCATAAAGCCCATACCGTATGGGATGTTGGACGCTTTTGCGTAGCCTTCCGCGGCTATTATTCCCGAATCGGGAACGCCGCAAACCATATCGGCGTCGATAGGATATTCCTTGAAAAGGAGCTCTCCCGCTCTGATACGCGCGGTGTGAACGCTTACTCCGTCTATGATACTGTCGGGTCGGGCGAGATAAACATACTCAAACAAACAGAGTGATGTTTTAACAGGCTCGGAATCGACCATATAGCTTTGGATTCCGTCATCGGTGACAACTACCATCTCGCCGGGCTTGACATCCCTTACAAAATCCGCTCCGATGCTGTCAAAAACGCAGCTTTCGGAAGAGAACACATAGCTGTTTTGGAGCTTTCCGATGCATAGCGGTCTAAAGCCGTAAACATCGCGGAATGCGATAAGCCTTGTAGGTGCGCACATCACCGTTGAATAAGCGCCTTCGAGCTTTTTCATAGAATTAAGAACCGCGTCCTCGAGATTATCGGTCGAGCAGCGCTCGGTCGCGATAACATACGCCATAAGCTCGGCGTTTGAATTCGACTGAAAGATAGCGCCGCCGCGTTCAAGATCTTTTCTGATTTCGGGGAAATTAGTGATGGATCCGTTGCTTGAAATAGCGATCGAGCCTTCCTTATACCTGAGCACAAGCGGCTGGTTAGCGGCGCGGTCGAGGCTTTGGCTTGAAGTGTAGCGCACATGGCCTACCGTGATCTTACCGCTGCTCAGCTTTTTGAGTACCTTGTCGGGAAATACCTCGGAAACCATTCCGAGCTCCTTGATAGTAGAGAAATTGCCGCCGTTATTAACGGTTATGCCTGCACTGATCTGGCCGCGGTGCTGCAAGCCGTAAAGCGCGTCGTGGGTTATTGCTACGGTATCAAGATCATCGTTATTAAAAATACCGAATACTCCGCACTCTTCATTAAGCTTGTCAGTGTGCGGGTCTATATCAACAAATTTTGTTTTTGTCATAAAAGCTCAGCCACCTTATTTTGCATCGCCTTGTCTTTTTCGGCAACGCCTTTTTCCATATCT
>CACYQK010000138.1:0-7180 GCA_902776495.1 uncultured Ruminococcus sp.
ATACGAGGGGTTCGGCTCTGAGAACTGCGGGAACTTGCCGCTCTGAGCCCAGTCGAATTTGCCGCTCTCGATAATAACGCCGCCGATCGCAGTGCCGTGGCCGCCGATGAACTTTGTGGCGGAATGGACTACGATATCCGCGCCGTGTTCTATCGGACGAAGCAGGAACGGGGTCGCGAAGGTGCTGTCCACAACAAGCGGGATATTATGCGCGTGAGCGAGCTTCGCGAGTGCTTCGATGTCAATAATATTTGAGTTGGGATTGCCGAGAGCCTCTATATAGAGCGCCTTTGTGTTTTCGTCAATAGCTTTTTCAAATGCGCCTTCAACATCGGGGTCGACAAACTTTGTTGTGATGCCGTAATTGGGCAGGGTGTGCGCCAAAAGGTTGTAGGTTCCGCCGTAAATGGTCTCGGCGGCGACGATGTTCTCCCCCGCTTTTGCGAGCGCCTGGATAGTGTAGCTGATCGCCGCGGCGCCGGAGGCTACCGCCAAGGCTGCCGAGCCGCCCTCAAGAGCGGCGATCCTGCGCTCAAAAACATCCTGAGTCGGGTTTGTGAGTCTGCCGTAGATATTGCCCGCGTCGCGCAGGCCGAAGCGGTCCGCGGCGTGCTGGCTGTCGTGAAAAACATAAGATGTCGTGGCATATATCGGCACGGCGCGAGCGTCGGTCACGGGATCGGGATTTTCCTGGCCGATGTGAAGCTGTTTTGTCTCAAATCTTAAATTTCTTTCTGTAAGTTTACTCATTATAATTACTCCTTTGTTGTTTTGATATTAATTGAAATGTGTGTTTGGGGTCTTTACATTCGCGTATCAAAACAACATCGGAACTCAAATTTATTCATTTCATATATCTCCTATTGATTTGGTAGGTTTATATTATCATACAATTCTTATAATGTCAATAGGTTTTTTGAATTTTATGTTTGACAAATTTTCAAACTTCAAAAAAACCGCTTAACTACTGACCTGAGCTAAGCGGCTTATGATAAATATTCAGTTAGTTTTCCTGTAAAAGAAAGCTTTTCAGCGCGCTGTATCGCTTTGTCTGGCGGTTGTTGTTCACCATCATCTCAACCGTGCGCGGATCGCCGACGAGTATAAGCGTCTTTTTTGCCCTTGTCACCGCGGTGTACAATAGGTTGCGGTAGTAGAGCTGCGGAGGACCCGGGAACATCGGGATTATAACCGCGTCAAATTCATTTCCTTGGCTCTTGTGGACAGTTACGGCGTAGGCAAAATCCAAATCCATAGCCGCCTCAAAGCTCAGCCGAGCGGTCTTGTCAAAAAACGCGATCTTGAGCGATTTTGACTTGCGGTCAATGCTCTTGATGATACCTATATCGCCGTTGAATACACCGTCGCCCTGCTCGCCGTTTTCCTTTTCCCAGCGGATGTCGTAGTTGTTTTTGATCTGCATAACCTTGTCGCCGACCCTGAAAACATGCGCGCCGATCGTAACCTCCGGCTTATCCTCAGCCTTTGGATTAAGCTTTGATTGCAGCCTGTGGTTAAGCTCAGCTGTGCCGAGCTCGCCCTTTTTTGACGGGCAGAGAATCTGTATGTTTTCAAACGCCGAGTAGCCGTAGGCGTTTGGCAGGCGGTTGACGCAGAGGTCGGTAATGAGCTCTGTGACCTCAGATTTATTATTCCTGATAAGAAAAAAGAAGTCTCGGTCGGTCGTTGTCAAAACCGGCATTTCGCCCTTTACTATGCGGTGGGCATTGGTGATGATAAGGCTCTCCTGAGCTTGTCTGAAAATCTCGTTGAGCCTTATTACGGGCACGATCCCGCTATCTGTCAAATCGCCGAGCACGTTGCCCGCACCTACCGACGGAAGCTGGTCGCTGTCGCCTACAAGAATAAGTCTGCACCCAAGCGGCAAGGCGCGGGTCAGGCTGTCAAAAATCGCAGAGTCGACCATTGAGACCTCATCGACTATGAGCGCGTCGCATTTGAGCTGATTGCGCTCGTTTTTGCCGAACACGGGGTTATCGCGCTTGTCCCAGCTGACTTCAAGAAGCCTGTGCAAAGTCTTTGCCTCAAAGCCCGTGACCTCGCTCATTCGCTGAGCGGCTCTGCCCGTGGGCGCGGCGAGTAAAACCTTGTGGCCGCGCTTGTTTAATATCCTGATTATCGCGTTAAGCGTTGTGGTTTTTCCCGTTCCGGGGCCGCCCGTCAGCACGGTTATCCCCTGTGTGAGAGCGGTGGTTATCGCCTGCTTTTGAAGCTCGGCGTATTCAATTTCAAGCTCGGACTCGCAGACGGCGATCGCGTCGTCAAGCCTGCTTATCTTGTCCGCAGGAAAGCCGAGCAGGAGCTTTATACGCGACGCGGTGTTTAGCTCTATATCATACATTTTAGGGGTAAAAACAAAGGTCTGACCCTCAATCTCCGCCGACATAAGGCTGCGGTCGAATATCATTTTTTCAAGACATTCCTCAAGCGAATCCTCGCTCACATTTAAAAACCGCGCCGTTGTCAAAATAAGCTTGTCCTTCGGCAAACAGGTGTGGCCGTTGCCGTGGTTGTGTTTTAGCACATACACAAGTCCCGCACGAAGCCGCAGGTCGCTGTCGGGCTCGAGGGATTCTTTTTTCGCGATAAAATCAGCGCGCTCAAAACCGACGCCGAAATCGGGCTCGCAAAGAATGTACGGGTTTTGCTTTATTTGATCGACGCTTTTGCCGCCGAACACATTAAAAATCTTGACCGCAGAGGTGTTTGAAATCCCGTATTCGCCAAGGTAGAGCATAAGCGCGCGGATGCCCGCGTTCGCCTTTAGCTGGTCGGAAAAATCCCTTGCCTTTTTGAGCGTTATCCCCCTGAGCTTAGCCACGCGCTCGGGGTCGTTTTCCATCACGTCGAGGGTCGCGTCCGCGAACTCGTCAACGAGCTTCTTAGCGGTGGAGGGTCCTATCCCCTTTACTGCGCCCGAGGATAGATAGCGCAGGATATCCGCCGCCTCTGACGGGCGCTCGACCTCACAGGATTTTACCGAAAATTGCCTGCCGTAGCTGCGGTGGTTCGTAAAAAAGCCCATCAGCGTCACGCTGTCGCCGGCGCTGACCTGCGGCATTGAACCGACCGCGGTTATGTAGTCGTCCCCGTCGGAGATCTCAAGCACGGTGTAGCCGTTTTCTTCATTCCTGTATACAATATTTTCTACCGCTCCCTGCAAGCGGAGCAATGTTTGATCATCCATAATATTTCCTTATTAGAATTATAATAGTTTGTATTTACATTATAACTCTAAAGAGAGTTTTTAACAAGTCTTATCAATGATTTTCATTGCTTCATTTCGCGTTATCATCCCCTTAAAGCCGTATTCGCGGCATACCGAGCGGCAAATTTGCTTTGTTCGGGCGTCGAGCGGAAGGTTAAGGCAAACCGAAACATCCTTGCATTTTCCGCCCCAGCGGAGCCTTGCGAGCGCGCTTCTGAGAACAAATTCAGGCTCGTCGTCTTTGTTTACGGGAGTAATAACTATCACCGAGCTGTCGTTTTTGCGTGCGAAGATCCTGAACGTCAGCTCGCGGACAAAGGCAACTACGCCGATCATCGCGAAAACTACCAAAAACACAGAAGATACGATATACATAAAAACCACCTCGGTATATTTTATTATTGATTTTTTAAAATGTGATAATAATCTATACATCTACAGCAAATACTAATAACACGGTAGGATTACCGAAATATTCAGAGGTGAAAATATGGATAACACTTATGCAAACCAGTGCATTGCCTGCACGGTAAAGGAATGTAAAAACCATCATCAGTCAAGGGATTACTGCTCGCTTGACAAAATCAATGTCGGTACTCACGAGAGCGACCCGACTGTTCCGCCATGTACCGACTGTCAGAGCTTTGTTGCTAAGCAGGGAAGCTGCTGATACGCACTAAAAAAGCTGTCATTTTGAGGTTGCGGCGATAGCGCAGACCTCAGGATGGGAAGCTGCTGATACGCACTAAAAAAGCTGTCATTTTGAGGTTGCGGCGATAGCGCAGACCTCAGGATGACAGCTGCTTTTTTATTTTAAAATATTACTTTTCGTTTTTCTCTGCAATAAGCTTCTCCAAATCCTCTTTTGAGAACTCGTAGCGTTTGTTGCAGAACTGGCATACCGCCTCGGCGTAACCCTTTTCGTCCGCCATTGAGCGAATGTCGCTGTCGCTCATTGTCATAAAGTAACGCTCGAGCTTTTCGCGCGAGCAGGAGCACACATAATTCACGGGGTTTTCATCGAGCACCTCAACCTCAAAACCGTCGAGAGCGGTTTTGCAAATATCGAGTATACTCATTCCCTTGGCGAGCATTGTCGTGACAGGTTCAAGCTTTTGCACGTTCTTTTCAAGCTTGTCGATCGCCTCGTCATATGCCCCGGGTAAAAGCTGGATAAGCAATCCGCCCGCGAGCAGTACCTCGCCGTCCTCTTTATCAACAAGCACGCCTAAGGCGCATACGGTCGGTATCTGCTCCGAGGTCGCAAAGTAATTCGTGATGTCCTCGGCGATCTCTCCGCTTACCAGCTCGACCTGACCTATGTACGGGTCACCCGTGCCGTAGTCGCGCATAACACTGAGGTTTCCGTTTTTGCCGACCGCCTTTGAGTCGGCTACCGCTACGACCGCGCCCATCTCTCCGTCGCCCAAAACGCGGAGGTTGATGAAGGCGTCCTTTTGCTTTAGCATATTGCCCATAATTGAAGCCGCGCACAAAAGCCTGCCCAGCGCGGCGGTAGAGCAGCGGCTGAGATCATGCAGCTTTTTGGCGGTAAATACTATATCGGACGCGTCGATAGCCGAGGCCATCACCGCGCCGTCGCTTGTGATACAACGAATGATTTTATCCATAAGTATTCCTCTTTATTTATCTTTTACGGCTGTGTAAACGACTCTTTGCTCGTCGGGTTTCGGAGCTTCAAAGGTCAAAAAGCCGTAATGCGCGAGCACCTTGAAACCTGATTTTTCAAGCATAGTTCTTATTTCTTCATCGCTGTACGCGCGCTCTGTAAGGTACTCCGAACAGCGTGTGTACAGCCCGTTTTCGTCCTCTTCAAAAAAGTCAAGGGTTATCTCTACAATATCATTTTCAAACAGCTCGTTTTGCCACGCGCAGAGCACGTTTTCTGCCTCCAAAACAAAGTCCTTGTTGCCCAAGACCTCCCTGTGCTTGTAGGGAGTGTTTACGTCAAAAATAAACAATCCGCCGCTGCTTAGGCTCTTTGAGACCGCGTCAAATGTCTTTTGCAGCTCAGCTTCATCTATCAGGTGGTTCAGACTGTCCTGTGTGCAAACGCAGGTGTCGACCGTATAGGGCAAATCAAGCTCCTGCATAAGCTGGCAGACGTAAAGGATGTTTATATCCTCCTCATCTCCCCTCTGCGACGCTTCCGAGAGCATTTCAACGCTGCCGTCAACTCCGAACACATCCGCGCCGAGCTTATAGAGCTCACGCGTAAGGCTGCCTGTGCCGCAGCAGAGGTCGAGCGTTTTGCCGATCTCGTGATCAAAGCGTCGGCAGAGCTCAAAAATATACCGCGCGCGTTCGGGGTACTGCCCGTCCTCCATCAGCAAATCGTAATAGCGCGACAGCGATCCGTAAATCGGCATTACTTGTTCTCCTTGTTCGGGATCCTGTCGAGCACAAGGGTGTAGCCGTATGTATCGTTATCAAACAGGGCGCGCTTTACGCGGCTGATTGTCGCGGTCGAAGCGCCTGTCTCCTTGACTATTTCGGTATAGACCTTTTTTTCGGTCAGCATTTTTGCGACCACAAGACGCTGCGACATAGCCTTGAGCTCCGCGCTGGTGCACAGATCCTCAAAAAAGCGGTAGCAATCCTCTTTGGTCTCGAGCGATAAAATCGCGTCAAAAAGGAAATCGGTCTGGTCATTTTTGAGCTTGGAATTCATAATATGCTCCTCCGTAATCTAAAGGTAGTAGATTTTCACACTCTAAAATTTTACCACACAAAAGCGTAAAAGTAAAGAGGGATTTTATATATTTTTCTTTATCGAATCGAGCGCGCCCTTTTCGATCCTGCTGACCTGCGCCTGCGATATTCCAATCTCGGACGCCACCTCCATTTGGGTCTTTCCGCGAAAGAACCGCAGGGTTATTATACGCTTTTCGCGGTCGGAAAGGTTCGCGATCGCTTCCTTAATCGAAAGCTCGTCAAGCCACGTTGAATCGTCCGTGCTATCGCCGATTTGATCCATAACATACACGGTGTCGCTGCCGTCTGAAAAGACAGGCTCGTAAAGCGACACAGGCTCGATCACCGCCTCCAGCGCCAAAACGATATTTTCCTTTGGCATATCCATAATCTTTGCGATCTCCTCGACCGTCGGCTCACGGTTGTTTTTTGCGGTAAGCTGTTCCTTGATCTGCATAGCTCGGTAGGCGGTATCCCTCATTGAGCGAGAAACCCTGACCGCCGAATTGTCGCGCAGATAACGACGTATCTCTCCGATTATCATCGGGATGACGTACAATAGTCGAAAAAGTATAAATAATAGGCTTAACACAAAAAAAGAAAGAGGCGGTCAAGCCTCTTTCATTATATCATAAAGCATTTTGTTTTTCAAGATTAAAACGTCTTGATACACTTGGTTTTCATAAACTCCATCATTTCGCCGGTGTCTTTATCTTCGTAATAAGCAACCAACAACTGCTTGAATTCTGGCACTTCCTTTTCAGGAATAATTAGCATACCGGCTCCCTGAGAAATCAAATAATGATTCGCAAAGATAACCGCCGCTCGTTTATTTCCATCATTGAAAATCTGCGCTTTCATACAGTATAGACATAGGTTAATCGCTTTTTCGTCGGACGGCAACGATTCTTCGAGGATTGCTTCAAGCCTTTCCTTTATAACACTCTCAATGGGCAGCGGAGGAATATAGCTTGTGCCGCCTATTGTAACCGGCACGCCGCGGATTCGTCCGCCGTTCTCATAAAAGCCTTCATTCACGAGCTTTGCTATATGGCAAAGAATCGAATAATCTGACGGATAGCTGATTACATCTTTAGCCAGAATAAACTCCCACGCGTGTTTTAAATTCAGGATTTTTTGCACATCCGTTGCGGAAACGCCATTGACTTTACCATTCTCAATAATATCCTCTGTTTGCGGAAACGTCGTAGCTACGCCTTCAAGAACAGCTTGATC